>NZ_CP040695.2:2530084-2846345 GCF_005954645.2 Nocardioides sp. S-1144 | reverse complement strand
ACCTCGAGCCCCTCCTGGACGGCGGGCCGCTCGACGTGCTCGACATCGGCGGCGGCACCGGCGGCTCGGCCGTCCGCATCGCCGGGCTCGGCCACCGCGTCACCGTCGTCGACCCCAGCCCCGACGCGCTCGCCGCGCTCGGCCGGCGGGCGCGGGAGCGCGGTGTGGAGGTGGACGGCCGCCAGGGTGACCTCTCCGACCTGCCTGCCGCCGTCGGGACCGGCAGCGCCGACCTGGTGCTGTGCCACGGCGTCCTCGAGGTCGTGCCGGGTCCGGCCGCGGCGCTCGGGGCGATCCGCGAGGTCCTGCGGCCGGGCGGTCGGCTCTCGCTGCTGGTCGCCCAGCGGCACGCCGCCGTCATCGCGCGAGCGATGGCCGGGCACTTCGCCCAGGCCGCCGCGCTCCTCGACGCCGTGGAGCCCCCCGTGGCCGGCACGCCGGCGGTGCGGGGCCGCACCGGGCGACGGTTCACGGTGGAGGAGGTCACCGCGCTGCTCGACGGTGCCGGCATCACCGTCGACTCCGTCCACGGGGTGCGGGTCTTCGCCGACCTGGTGCCCGGGTCCCTGCTCGACCTGGAGCCCGGTGCCGGCGCCGCCCTGGTCGACCTCGAGCGCGCCGTCGCCGGCCGCGCGGAGTACTTGCCCCTCGCGACCCAGCTGCACCTGCTCGCCCACTGAGCCGCGAGGTGCCGTCCGGTGACGGCGACCCCCCTCCTGCACGTCGACATGGATGCGTTCTACGCCTCGGTGATGCTGCGCGAGCGCCCCGAGCTGCGCGACCAGCCGGTCGTCGTGGGGGGCGGGCACCGGGGCGTCGTCCTGGCGGCGAACTACCCGGCGCGTGCCCACGGGGTGCGATCCGGCATGAGCGGCACGCAGGCGAGGCGGCTGTGCCCGCAGGCCGTGCGCCTGGCGCCCGACTACGACGCCTTCTCGACGGTGTCGGCCGCGGTGCTCGAGGTCTTTCGTCGCGTCACGCCGCTCGTCGAGGCGGTCTCGCCCGACGAGGCCTTCCTCGACGTCCGCGGCGCGGCCCGCCGGCTGGGCACGCCGGTCGAGATCGCCGAGCGGGTCCGTGCCGTGGTCCGCGACGAGCAGGGGATCACCTGCTCGGTCGGCATCGCGGCCACGATCTCGGTCGCCAAGCTCGCCAGCCGGCGGGCCAAGCCCGACGGCGTCCTGGTGCTGCCACCCGACCAGGTGGCCGGCTACCTCGCGCCGCTCGACGTCGGCGAGCTCCACGGCATCGGGGAGAAGACCCGGGCCCGGCTGCACGAACTCGGCCTGGTCACCGTCGCCGACGTCACCGAGCTGCCCGTCGCCGTCCTCCAGCAGCGCGTCGGGCGCCACCTCGGGGCCCACCTCCACGCCCTGGCCCACGGCACCGACCGCAGCGAGCTCACCACGCGCGCCACCGGCGTCTTCGGCTACGGCGCCCGCTCGGGAGCCGGGGAGCCCGACCGCTCCATGGGTGCGCAGGAGACCTTCGCGCGCGACAGCGCCGACCGGGAGACCGTGCTGCGCGAGGTGCTCCGGCTCACCGCGAAGGTCGCGCGCCGGCTCCGCACCGCCGAGGTCGCCGGCCGCACGGTCACCCTGACGGTCCGGTTCTCCGACTTCCGCACGATCACCCGCAGCCGGACCCTGGCCGAGCCGACCGACGTGACCCAGGAGATCTACGCCGCGGCCGTCGTCCTCCACGACGCCCTCAGGCTGCGCGGGGTCGGCGTCCGGCTGGTCGGCGTGCGGGTGGAGGGCCTGGTCCCGCGCGCGCGGGTCGAGCGTCAGGGCGTGCTGGGGGAGCGCGAGCACGGCTGGTCCGACGCCGACCAGGCCGTCGACCGGGCGGCCCGCCGGTTCGGCTCCGGGGTGGTCCGGCCGGCCAGCCTGCTGCCCTGACCCGATCGGGCCACGAATTTTCGGATCCGTCCTACCGGTCTGTGGGACACCTGCCTAGACTGACCACAAGCACGACCCGTGCGTTGGTTTCATCGTCCCGCAGGGAGGTTCCGGTGGCACTCTCCGAACAGGAGCTGCGACTTCTCGAGCAGATGGAGCGCGCCCTCCTCGAAGAGGACCCCAAGTTCGCCTCGACGCTGCGCGGTACCGCTCTGCGGCACAGCGCGCGGCGCCGCGCAGTCGTCGCCGGCTTCGTGTTCGCACTCGGGATCGCGTTGCTCTTCGTCGGCGTCCTGACCCAGTGGTACGTCGGCATCGCCGGCTTCGTGCTGATGCTCGGCTCGGCCGTCGTCGGGCTCGGCGCCGTCCGCGGCCGTCAGGCCGCCGCGGCCGACCCCCGCATGGCCTCGCACCCCTCGGGCTTCACCTCCATCGACGGCGGACGTCGTACCCGCCGCTCGCGCGGCCGCTCGGCCAACCGGGGCTCGTTCATGGAGCGCATGGAGAACCGCTGGCGCACCCGCCGGGAGAACGGCGGGATGTGAGTTGACCGTCCGAGCGCTGCTCGGTTCGGTTGGTCCCGTCGTCGTTGGGCGGGGTGGTTGGTAGCGCGTCGTTCCTCGTGACCCGGCGGTTTCGTCGGCGCTCGCTGGGGCTCGCTTGCTCAACCTCCGGCGTCGGCGTCCTGCGGTTTCGTCGGCGCTCGCTGGGGCTCGCTTGCTCAACCTCCGGGCGGTGGCCGGTTTCGTCGGCGCTCGCTGGGGCTCGCTTGCTCAACCTCCGGGCGGTGGCTGGTTTCGTCGGCGCTCGCTGGGGCTCGCTTGCTCAACCTCCGGGCGGTGGCCGGTTTGGTCGGCGCTCGCTGGGGCTCGCTTGCTCAACCTCCGGCGTCGGCGTCCTGCGGTTTCGTCGGCGCTCGCTGGCGCTCGCTTGCTCAACCTCCGGGCGGTGGCCGGTTTGGTCGGCGGCTGCTGGGGCTCGCTTGCTCGACCTCCGGTGTCGGGGTCCTGCGGTTTCGTCGGCGCTCGCTGGGGCTCGCTTGCTCAACCTCCGGGCGGTGGCTGGTTTGGTCGGCGCTCGCTGGGGCTCGCTTGCTCAACCTCCGGTGTCGGGGTCCTGGGGTTTCGTCGGCGCTCGCTGGCGCTCGCTTGCTCAACCTCCGGCGTCGGGGTCCTGCGGTTCGTCGACGTGCCGGGGGTGGGTCAGATGTGCTCGACGCGGCGGCCGCGCTCGTCGCTGCTGTCGGGGGCCGCGGTGGTGCCGGGGCTGTCGTGGCGCTGGAACGCCGAGACGGGGAGCCAGGCGGCGCGGCGGCGGGCGCGGGGGGTTGCGCCGAGGGTGAGGGCGGTGGCGCAGGTCTGCACGTCGTCGTCGTACGAGCCGGCCTCGGTGTCGTGGTGGCGTGCGTAGCGCGACCGCTCGACCTGCGCGACGATCCGCGCCAGGGCGGCCTCGGCCTCCGGGGCGACCCCGGGACCGTGGGGCGGGCGCTCGTCGGTGCCGGCGGCGTCGGGCGCGACCGGGGCACCGAACCACCCGGTGAGGACGGCTGCGGTCTCGCGCGGGGAGCGTCCCTCCGGCCAGCGGCGGCCGAGGTCGAGGGCGGTGGCCCGCAGCTCGGCCCAGGCGGCCTCGGGCCCCGCGGCGAGCCGGCGGGCGCGCTGGCGGCCCCGCAGCAGCCGGGGCAGGCGCACCAGCAGCACGAGGACGACGACCACGGCGAGGCCGGTGAGCAGCCAGCCCCAAGGGACGCCGGAGCCGTCGGCCGCGGCGTCGTCGTCGGCCGTCTGCTGGTCGGGCTGGTCGGTGCTGGGCACCGGCGGCTCGGGCGGGCGCGTCGCGGTGGGCCGGGTCTCCTCGGGCACCTGGGTCACCGACGGGACCGGGGCCGGCTCGATCGCGGCGTCGGTGTAGTCGGGCAACGTGGACTGGCTGACCCGCTGCGGCGGGGTGGGGTCGAACAGCACCCAGCCGGCGCCGGGGAAGTAGAGCTCGACCCAGGCGTGCAGGTCGTGGGCGCTGTAGACGTAGGTGTTCTCCTCGCCCGTCTGCTCGGGGCCGTCGGGCTGCAGGAAGCCGACGGCCACGCGGGCGGGGATCCCGAGGGTGCGGGCCATCACGCCCATCGCAGCGGAGTACTGCTCGCAGTAGCCGGTCCGGCCGCCCTCGCCGACCGAGAGGAACGAGGCGAGCTCGTCGCTGCCGACCCGGGTGGTGTCGGGGGAGTCGTCGTAGGTGAAGCCGCCGTCGCGCCGGAACCACTGCTGGAGCAGGACGGCGGCCTCGAAGTCGCTGGTGCTGTTGGTGGTGACCCGCCGGGCCAGGGTGGCGACGGAGGTGGTGCCTCCCTCGTCGACGACCTCCACCGAGGAGAAGTCGTCGGGCAGCTCGGTGAGCTCGTCGGAGACGGCCTCGGCGTTGGCGTCGAGCGACAGCAGCCGGTTCTCGTCGTAGGCGAGCTCGACGGCCGTCATGTCGTAGCTCATCCCGGAGGTGTCGAGGTCCTCGTCGCTGGCGAGGAAGTCCATCGTCGAGGGGTCCCAGCGCCAGTCACCGTCGGCCACGATCCGGTTGATCGGGGCCTGGGTCGGCAGCCACCTCGACTCCAGCTCGTCGGCGATCTCGACGTCGTAGTCGTAGCTGGCCACCTCGGTCGCGACCGAGCCCTCGACGCCCTCGAGCAGCGGGAGCTCGCCCTGGGCCAGGTTGGAGGTCGGGACGTCTCGGTCGCCGGCGCTCCACTCGTTGTCGGTGAAGCGGTTGAGCACCGAGATCCGCAGGTGGTCGGGGCTCGGGTCGTCGGTGCGGACGGTGATGAGGTCGATGTCGTCACCGCGCACGAGGTCGCGACGCAGGTCGGCCATCGGGTTGGTGATCTGGATGTCGCCGTCACGGTCACCACCCGGTCCGGTGTCGAAGATCGAGAAGTCGAACGTGGGCACCGCCAGCGGCACCAGCACCGCCGCCGCGGTGGCCGCGGCCCCGACCGCGAGGGCGCTGGCGCGCATCGAGTCGCTGAGCCGGCGCACGGGTGCGCCGGACCCGTCGAGGGAGCGGCCCCAGCGACTCAGGTGCTCCTCCTCCTGGAGGAACAGCATGAAGAGGAAGCCGGCCGCGGTGAGGACGAAGATCCACCACGACAGCCCGCCGCCGAGCAGGCTCACCGGCACGCTGTAGACGGTGAGCAGCGGCAACCCGGCCAGCGGCGCCCGGTGCAGGGTCGCGGCGCACAGGTCGACGAGCACCAGGGCGACCAGGCCCGAGACCAGGAGCAGCGGGGTGACGTCGATCGTGCCGGTGACCGGGACCGGCGGTGCGTAGGTGTTGGCGTCGTCGACGGCCCGCGCCAGGCCGTCCCAGAACGCGGTGCCGGGGTAGGGCCGGCCGCCGACGTGCAGGCAGACCACGGCGAGGCCGAGGAGGGCCTGGAGGAACACCACGAGGGGCGCCGGGAGCCGGCGCCACCGCGCGAGGGCCCCGGTGGCGCCGACGGTCAGCGCCACGAGGAGGAGTGGTCCGATGAACTGGGCGGGGACGTCGCTGAACCCGCGCCACGACCACATCGCGATCCACGTGGTCGCGACCGTGACCGCGGCGAAGCGCAGGTGGACGCCGAGCGCGGCCCGCTCGCGACCCCACGCGCGGCGCGGCGCCGGGGGAGCGGTCTCCAGGCGGTCCTGGACCGGGGCGCTGGTCACGACGGCACCGCCGCGGTGCGTGCCCGGGAGGCGCCGCGCGCCGAGCTGCGGCCCAGGTCCTCCCAGACCGTCTCGAGCCGGTCCCGCGGTCCCAGGGTGACCGCCCGCCAGCCGGAGCCGGTGAGGAACGGCGCGGCGCTGCCGGTGACGACGTGGGGCCCGGACCAGGCGTCGACGTCGAGCGCGACGGCCAGGGCGGAGGCGGTGTGGTGCACGATGCGGCGCAGCGCCGGGCCGTCGCGCTGGTCGAGGGAACCGAGGACGGCGACGGTGAGCCCGCCGTGCGCGGCCTCGCCCATCCAGGACGTGTCGAGGTGGTCGCGCGAGTCGAGCTCGACGACCGCCAGGGCCTCGAGGAGCGGGCGGACGTTGAGGTCGGCGTCGCGGGAGTGCCACTGCGACAGCGACGGCCCGCCGGAGTCCTCGCCGCCCGCGGTCACCAGGCGGACCTGGAAGCCCCGGTGGCTCAGGTGCAGCGCGATGGACGCCGCCGCCGACACCGCGGCCTCGAGGGACGACGCGACGCCCTGGCCACGGTGGGCGACGAGCCGGTTGTCGAGCAGGATCGTGGCCCGCGACTGCCAGGGCTGCTCCTCGCGGCGCACCATCAGCTCGCCGGTCTTGGCCGAGCTGCGCCAGTGGACCCGCCGCAGGTCGTCGCCCTGGCGGTAGTCGCGGACGGTGACGTCCTCGGCGGAGCCGATCGCGAAGGCGCGCGGGCGGTTGTCGCCCGAGCCGGTCCAGCCGCCGCCGAGCGGGATGGCCGGCAGCGGCACGGTGCGGGGGGTGACGACGAGCGGGACCGTCATCCGGAACGCCCGGCCGAGCTCGACGAGGCCGAAGCCGTCGCCGACCCGGACCGTCATCGGGCCGATCTCGAAGCGCCCGCGCACGTCGGAGCGGACCTGGTAGGTGACCTGCCGGCGCCAGCCGTGGCCGATCCCGTCGAGCACGAAGCGCGGCCGCGTGCCCAGGACGTAGGGCACGTGGTCCTCGAGCATGAGGACGCCGCTCGGGGTCCGGCCCTCGTTGGTCAGCGCGAGGTGCACGCGCGCCGGCTGGCCGGCCGAGACCAGCTGGGGGGTCACGGTGCGGACCAGGGCGAGGCGGTAGCGCGAGCGCCCGATCACCACGGCGGTGACGACGGGCAGCGCGACCACCAGGACGCCGACCCGGGTCAGCGCCGGCTGCCCGAGGAGCACGGCGCACACGATCGCGGTGATCCCGGCGGCCAGGAACGCCCGTCCGCGGACGGTCAGGCCGGCGAACGCCTCACGCACGGTGGGGGACGGGTGCCGCGCCGCCCTGCGGACTCGGGACCGGGACGCCGGCGAGGATGCCGTCGAGGATGGCCGGCGTGGTGCGACCGCCCATGGCGGCCTCCACGCTCGGCAGCAGGCGGTGGGCGAGCACGGGCTGCGCCAGGCGCTGGATGTCGTCGGGCAGCACGTAGTCGCGGCCCTCGATGGCGGCGTGGGCCTTGGCGGCGCGCACGAGGTGGAGCGTGGCGCGCGGTGACGCGCCGAGGACGAGGTCGTCGCTGCGCCGGGTCGCGCCGGTGATCGAGACGACGTACTGCTGGACGGCCGGGGCGACGTAGACCTGGCCGACGACGGCGGCGAGCTTGCGGATCTCGCCGGCGTCCGCGACCGGCTCGAGGTCGTCGAGCGGGCGGGCGAAGGTGTGGCTGTCGAGCATCGCGATCTCCGCGGCCTCGACGGGGTAGCCGATCGAGACCCGCGCCATGAAGCGGTCGCGCTGGGCCTCGGGCAGGGCGTAGGTGCCCTCCATCTCGATGGGGTTCTGGGTCGCGATGACCATGAACGGCGTCTCGAGCTGGTAGGTGTTGTTGTCGACGGTGACCTGCCGCTCCTCCATGCACTCGAGGAGCGCGGACTGGGTCTTGGGCGAGGCGCGGTTGATCTCGTCGCCGACCACGATGTTGGCGAACACGCCACCGGGGCGGAACTCGAACTCGCGGGTGTTCTGGTTGAACACCGAGACGCCGGTGACGTCGGACGGCAGCAGGTCGGGCGTGAACTGGATGCGGCGCACCGAGCAGTCGATGCTGCGCGCCAGCGCCTTGCTCAGCATCGTCTTGCCGACGCCGGGCACGTCCTCGATCAGGAGGTGGCCCTCGGCGAGCAGCACGACCAGGGCCGAGTTGACGACGTCCGGCTTGCCCTCGATGACCCGCTCGATGTTGTCGCGGATCCGCCCCACGACCCGCGCCAGCGTGTCGAGGTCGCCCGCCGACCCGGTGCCGACCCTGCCACCCGCGTCGCCGGTGCCGGTCGTGACCGTGTGCCTCTGATCCCCGTGCTCCACCTGTCCAGGTCCTTCCGTGTCCGGGCAGTGCCCACGCGTCCCGGACGCGCGCTGCTCACCACCGTAGGGCGTGGGCGCAACTTACGCCGCTGCTCCTCCCGCCCGGCGACCCGCCCGAGCCGGGCTCCGGCGAGTCGCGGGGAGCGGCGGGGCGGCGCGGGGGAGCGCGGGGGAGCGCGGTGGGGGAAAGGGGGCGGATGTGGTTGACGGTGGGGGAAAGTGGCGTAGGGTGGGGGAAAGTGGAGCAAGCGGGGATGCCGGTGGTGTCTCGTGGCTGAGGCAGGAGGTGCCCGATGCGATTCATGGGCACGTACCGGCCGAAGCTGGACGAGAAGGGACGCCTCTTCCTCCCCGCCAAGTTCAGGGACCGACTGGCCGAGGGGGTCGTGGTGACGCAGGGTCAGGAGCACTGCCTCGTCGTCTGGCCCCCCGACGTCTTCGACGTGGAGGCCGACCGGGCCGCCGAGCGCTCGATGACCGACAAGGCCGCCCGCGGCTACCAGCGGATGTTCTTCTCCGGTGGCGACGAGGTGGTGCCCGACAAGCAGGGCCGCGTCTCCATCTCCGCCGGGCTGCGCGAGTACGCCGGGCTCGAGAAGGACGTGGTCGTCATCGGCGTCCGCAACCGCCTCGAGATCTGGAACCCGACCACCTGGGAGGACTACCAGGCCGCCGAGATCCAGAAGTTCTCCGACCTCGACGAGGGCGGCGACTAGGCACCCGCCCCACCCCGCCCCACCGCACCACCCGGCTCGACACAACTGCACAGCGGATCCGCAGGACGAGGTCTCTGGCCCGCTCCCTCCGCGCTGCCATCTGGGGCACCTTCCCCGGTTCCAGAAGGCACACCTTCCCCTTGACCTCGCGCGCTGCGCGAGGCGGGAGGAGGCGGGCTCGGGACCTGGCCCTGCGGCTCCACCACGCTCCACGGCACCACCACGCTCCACCCAGCACCACCTCCAGGCACCACCCAGCAACCCACCAACGTCTCCGGGGTCGAACCGATGAGCGTCACACCCGCATCCGCGCCGCCGCGGGTCCGTCAGCAGGCCCGCGACGCCGCGGTCCTGATGGCGTTCTCGCTGGCGATGTCGCTGGCCTGCGCCGTGGCCCTCCTCCTCCTGGCCGGGCTGGGACGCTGAGGTGGACCGCCCCCAGCACGACCCGGTGCTCCTCGACCGGGTCGTGGACCTGCTGCGACCCGCCCTCGACCGCGAGCGAGCCGGCGGCGGCGCGACGGTGCTCGTCGACGCCACCCTCGGCCTCGGTGGTCACACCGAGGCCGTGCTGGCCCGCTGCCCGAACGCCCGGGTCGTCGGGATCGACCGCGACCCGGACGCCCTGGCCCTGGCCGGCCGGCGCCTGGCGCCCTACGGCGACCGCTTCACCGGCGTGCACGCCACCTACGACGAGATCCCCGACGTCGTCGCCGACCTCGGCCTGGACCGCCGCGGTTCCGGGACCGGTGGCGGGGCCGACGGCGGGGTCGACGGCGTGCTCTTCGACCTCGGGGTCTCCTCCATGCAGCTCGACGTCGCCGAGCGTGGCTTCGCCTACGCCGTCGACGCCCCGCTCGACATGCGGATGGACGGCACCGGCAGCAGCGGTGGGCCGACCGCGGCCGACGTCCTCAACACCTACAGCGCCGCGGAGCTGACCCGGGTGCTGCGCGACTACGGCGAGGAGAAGTTCGCGCGCAAGATCGCCGGCGCCATCGTGCGCCGGCGCGAGACCGCGCCGTTCGTCACCAGCGCCGCCCTCGTCGAGCTGCTCTACGCCGAGATCCCCGCCCCGGCCCGGCGCACCGGCGGCCACCCCGCCAAGCGGACCTTCCAGGCCCTGCGGATGGAGGTCAACGACGAGCTGGCCGTGCTCCGCCGCGCGCTGCCCGCCGCGATCGAGGCGCTGACGGTCGGCGGCCGCGTCGTCGTGGAGGCCTACCACTCCCTCGAGGACCGCCTGGTCAAGCAGGCCTTCGTGGCGGTCACCCGCAGCGAGCTGCCGCCGGACCTCCCCTTCGTGCCGGAGGGCAGCGAGCCCGCCTTCCGCCTGGTCACCCGCGGCGCCGAGAAGGCCCACGCCGGCGAGGTCGACGCCAACCCCCGCGCCGCCTCGGTCCGCCTGCGGGCCGTCGAGCGCACCCGCCCGAGCAACCCGCGCGACCCGCGGAACGGAAAGGCACACCGATGAGCAGCCCGATGAGCAGCCTGACGAGCCCGACAGCCCGGCGGAGCGTGCGGCCCCTGCCGCGCGCCCTCGCCCGCGGCGGCGCGGCCGACCGTGCCCGCCTCGCCGTGGTGCCGCGGCTGCGCAGCCGGGCCCCGAAGGTGCCGTTCGTGACGCTCGTGAGCGTGCTGCTCCTCGCCGGCGTGGTGGGCCTGCTCCTCTTCAACACCTCGATGCAGCAGGCGTCGTTCACGGCGGCACGGCTCGAGGACGAGGCCAGCGTGCTCTCCGCGCGCCAGCAGGCGCTGACCACCCAGATCGACGAGCTCCGCAACCCGACGAACCTCGCCGCCCAGGCCTGCGCGCTCGGCATGGTCGCCGCGCCGTCGGCGACCTTCCTCGACGTCGAGACCGGCGCCGTCACCGGCAAGCCGACCGCCGCGGTCCCCGGACCGTGTCCCGGCGCGGCGTCCGGGCGCGGGCAGGGCGGCGTCCGATAGTGGGCACGAGCAGCCGGCCCGGCACCGGGCCCCGCAAGCGGACCAGCACCAGGAGGACGCCCGTGTCGTCTCGTCCCCGGAGCCGTCCGCGCGGCAGCGGGCGCGGGTCGTCCACGGTCCGGCTGCGCATCGGCTTCGTGGTGATCGCGATGGTGATGTCGGTCTTCGCCGCCCGCCTGGTCCAGCTGCAGGGCATCGACCCGCAGCAGTACGCCGCCATGGCGGCCGCCGAGGGCCAGGTCAGCGTCGTGCTGCCGGCCCAGCGCGGCGACATCCTCGACCGCGACGGCGTGCCGCTGGCCGGCTCGATCGACGGACTCATGGTCGTCGCCGATCCGTCCCTGACCGCCCAGGACGCACCCGAGCTCGCGACGTTCCTGTCGAAGCGGCTCGACCTCGACTACTTCGTGACCCTCGAGCGGCTCCAGGCCCGCGACAGCCGCTTCCAGTACCTCGCGCGCCAGGTGCCGGCCGCCGAGGCCCGCGACGTGGTCGCCGCGGCGAAGGAGGAGGGCTTCCTCGGCCTCGAGCTGCGCGACGACCCGGTGCGGGTCTACCCGTCGGGCGACGTCGGGGCCAACATGGTCGGCTTCCTCGGCACGCCCGACAAGGACGGCGCCGCCCAGCCGCTCGCCGGCCTCGAGAACTCCTTCAACACCTGGCTGTCCGGCCACGACGGCGAGGCCCGCTACCAGACGGGCAGTGGTGGTGCCCGGATCCCGCTGGGCGACAACACCGTCGACGAGGCCCGCGACGGCGCCGACCTGACGACGACGATCGACCGCGACCTCCAGTGGTACGCCCAGGAGGTGCTGGCCAGGACGGTGACCGGGGCGCGGGGCGACTCGGGCTCCGCGATCGTCCTCGACACCAAGACCAACGAGGTCCTGGCGCTCGCCGACTACCCGACCTACGACGCCGAGCACCCCGAGCTGTCGCCGGAGGCCAACTACAACTCCCGCGCCCTCACCGACGTCTACGAGCCCGGGTCGGTGTCGAAGGTGCTCACCGCCGCCGGCCTGATCGACGCCGGCAAGGTCACCCCGCGCACCAAGTTCAACGTCCCGCCGCAGCTGATGCGCCAGGACCGCCCGATCGGCGACTACTTCGACCACGGGTGGATCAAGCTCACCCTGGCCGGGATCATCGCCAAGTCCTCCAACATCGGCACCGTGATGGCCGCCGACGAGTTCGAGCCCGGCCAGCTGCGTCGCTACCTGTCGGCGTTCGGCCTCGGCAAGCGCACCAACGTCGGCCTCCGGGGCGAGACCAAGGGCATCCTGCCCGGCGGCACCGACTGGACGAGCCAGACCGGCGACCGGATCGCGTTCGGGCAGTCCTACTCGGTCAATGCCCTGCAGATGGCCAGCGCGGTCAACACGATCGCCAACGGGGGGATGCACGTCGACCCCAGCCTGGTGCGCGGCACCGCCACCCTCGACGACGGCACGAAGGTCGGCACCGGCGTGGCCACCAAGCAGCGCGTGGTCAGCGAGGAGGCCGCGCGCCAGACCGCGCTCATGATGGAGCGCGTCGTCGACCCCGACGTCGGCGTCGCGCCGGGGGCCGCTGTCCCCGGCTACCGGGTGGCCGGCAAGACCGGCACGGCCCAGCGCGCCGGCAAGGACGGCTACGACGGCACCTTCACCGTCTCCTTCGGCGGCTTCGCCCCGGCCGACGACCCGCGCTTCACCATCTACGTCGTCGTCCAGAACCCCCGCAACGGTCAGGGCGGCGGCTCGGTCGCCGGCCCGGCGTTCTCCCAGATCATGGGCTACGCACTGCGTCGCTACGCGGTGGCGCCCACCGGCACACCACCCTCGCGGCTGCCCGTCGAGTGGTGATGGGTGAGGATGGTGGACCGATGTCCACCGACGAGTCCGGGCCCCCGCCCACCCGCCCCCGCACCCCCGCCACGACGCCGCTCGACGACGTCGCAGCCTGGCTGGGTGCGCCGGTTCCCGACGGCGCCGCGGGTGTCGCGGTGACCGGCCTGACGCTGTCGTCGCAGCGCGTCGTGCCCGGCGACCTCTACGCCGCCCTGCCCGGCGCCCGGGTGCACGGGATCGACTTCGCGGGCGCCGCCGTGGGTGCCGGCGCGGTCGCCGTCCTCACCGACCCGGCCGGCGCCACGGTCGCCGCGGCGACCGGGACCGGCGTCCCGGTGCTCGTCGTCGACGACCCCCGCGCCGTGCTCGGCGGCCTCGCCGCGCGGCTCCACGGCGAACCGGCCACGGCGATGCGGATGATCGGCGTCACCGGCACCCAGGGCAAGACGACGACGACCCGCCTCGCCGAGGCCGGGCTGCAGGGCTCGGGCACCCGCGCCGCCGTGGTCGGCACCGTCGGCACCCGCATCGACGGCGTCGACGTGCCGACGAGCCTCACCACGCCCGAGGCCCCCGACCTGCACGGACTCTTCGCGGTGATGCGCGAGCGCGGCGTCGAGGTCTGCGCGATGGAGGTGTCGAGCCACGCGCTGGTGATGGGCCGCGTCGACGGCGTCGTCTTCGACGTCGCCGTCTTCCTCAACCTCGGTCGCGACCACCTCGACTTCCACACCGACGTCGAGGACTACTACCGCGCCAAGGCCTCCCTCTTCACCCCGGAGCGGGCCCGGCTCGCGCTGGTCAACCTCGACGACGAGCACGGCCGGCGGCTCCTCGGCGAGGTGCGGGTGCCGGTCCGCACGTTCTCGGTGCGTGACCCCGACGCCGACTGGCGCGCCGTCGACGTCGCGCTGGAGCGCGAGGGGTCGACGTTCACGGTGGTCGGGCCCGACGGCGTCCGCGTCGAGGCCGGCGTCCCGCTGCCCGGTGGCTTCAACGTCGCCAACACCCTCGCCGCCGTCGCGGCCGCCGCGGAGGCCGGCTTCGACCCCGGCGCCGTCGCCACGGCGATCCGGCGCTCCGGGGGCGTGCCCGGCCGGCTCGAGCGGGTCGAGGCCGGCCAGGACTTCCTCGTCGTCGTCGACTACGCCCACAAGCCGGACGCCGTCGAGGCCGCCGTCGCGACCCTGCGCCCGCTCGCCGAGGCCGGGGGCGGCCGGGTCGTCGTCGTGCTCGGTGCCGGCGGCGACCGCGACCCCGGCAAGCGGCCGATCATGGGCGAGATCGCCGCGCGGCTGGCCGACGTCCTCGTGGTCACCGACGACAACCCGCGCAGCGAGGACCCCGCCGCGATCCGGGCCGCCGTGCTCGCCGGCGTCGCCGCCGAGCACCGTGCGCAGCCGGGGCGGGTCGTCGAGGTGGGCGACCGGCGCGCCGCCATCGAGCACGCGCTCGGGCTCGCGCGCCCCGGCGACGTCGTCCTGGTCGCGGGCAAGGGGCACGAGACCGGTCAGGAGGTCGACGGCGTGGTGCACGACTTCGACGACCGGGTGGTGGCCCGCCAGGTCCTGGAGGCGCGTCCGTGATCACCCTCCCCCTGCGCGAGGTCGCCGCCGTCGTCCGCGGCGAGCTGCACGGCGCCGACGTCCTCGTCACCGGCGCCGCCTACCTCGACAGCCGCGAGACGGTGCCCGGGGGCCTGTTCGTCGCGATCGCCGGTGAGCACGTCGACGGCCACGAGTACGCCGGCGGCGCCCACGCCGTGCTCGGCAGCCGGCCGACCGACGCCCCCACCGTGGTCGTCGACGACGTGACGGTCGCGCTCGGGCGGCTGGCCGCGCTGACGGTCGGCACCCTCGAGGTGCCGGTGCTCGCGCTGACCGGGTCGCAGGGCAAGACCGGCACCAAGGACTACCTCGCCCACGTGCTCGGCGACCGCGCGGTCGCGACCCGGGCCAACAACAACAACGAGCTCGGCGTGCCCCTCACCGTGCTGCGGGCCGACGAGTCGACCGAGTTCCTGGTGCTCGAGATGGGTGCGCGGGGGATCGGCCACCTCGCCTACCTGGCCGAGGTCGCCCCGCCCACCATCGCCGCCGTGCTGAACGTCGGCACCGCCCACGTCGGTGAGTTCGGCGGGGTCGAGGCGATCGCCGCGGCGAAGGGCGAGCTGGTCGAGGCCCTCGAGCCGACCGGGGTCGCCGTCCTCAACGCCGACGACCCGCGGGTCGCGGCGATGGCGTCGCGCACCCGCGCCGCGGTGCTGACCTTCGGCCAGGACGCCGACGTGCGCTGGCGCGACGTCACCTTCGACGGGCGGGGCCGGGCCCGGTTCGAGCTGGGCCACGACGGGGAGTGGGTCCCGGTCGCGCTGCGCCAGACCGGCGCCCACCAGGTCGCGAACGCCGCCGCCGCCGCCGCGATGGCGCTGGCGGCCGGCCGCCGGCTCGAGGACGTCGCCGACCGGCTCGGCTCGGCCGAGGCCGCCTCCCGCTGGCGGATGGAGCTCACCGAGCGCGCCGACGGGCTGCTCGTGCTCAACGACGCCTACAACGCCAACCCGGCCTCGATGCGCGCCGCGCTGGACGCCGTCCGGGCGCTCGGCCGCGACCGCCGGGCCGCGGGGGGCCGCACGATCGCCGTCCTGGGGGAGATGAAGGAGCTCGGCCCCGAGCACGACCGCGGCCACCGCGAGGTGGGCGAGGCCGCCGCGGGCGTCGACGTCGTGGTCGTCGTGGGGGAGGCCGCCGGCGCGATCGCCGAGGCGGCGCGCGCCGTCGGGGTGCCCGAGGTGGTCCTCACGGCGGGGCGTGACGACGCCGCGGCCTGGGTGCGGAAGAATGCGGTGGCCGACGACGTCGTCCTCGTCAAGGCCTCCCGGGCAGCCGCCCTGGAGCACATCGCGTCCGACCTGCTGGCCGGCTCGACCCCCCAGAACGGAGGAGACACGCCCCGATGAGAGCGATCCTCCTCGGCGGTGGCCTCGCGCTGCTGATCTCGTTGCTCGGCACGCGGGTCGCGATCCGCCAGTTCACCAAGCTCGGCTACGGCCAGGAGATCCGCGACGACGGGCCGACCTCCCACCACACCAAGCGCGGCACCCCGACGATGGGCGGCGTCGTCATCATCGGCGCCACCGTCGTCGCCTACTTCGCCGCCAACCTGATCACCCTGACGACGCCCTCGGCGTCCGGGCTGCTGCTGATCTTCCTCTTCGTCGGCTGCGGGCTGGTCGGGTTCCTCGACGACTTCATCAAGATCTACAAGCAGCGCAGCCTCGGGCTGCGCAGCAAGGCCAAGATCGTCGGCCAGACCCTCGTCGCGGTGGTCTTCGGGGCGCTCGCGCTCTCGCCGTGGCTCGAGGACGACCGGGCCAACTCGCCGGCCTCGGAGAAGATCTCCTTCCTGCGCGAGATCGACTGGCTGGTGCTGCCGCCGATCCTCGCCGTCCTGCTCATCTGGGTCATCGTCACCGGCACGAGCAACGCGGTGAACCTCACCGACGGCCTCGACGGGCTCGCCACCGGCGCGTGCGTGATGGTCTTCGGCGCCTACATGCTGGTGAACATCTGGCAGAGCAGCCAGTCGTGCGAGAACAGCCCCGGCGGGCAGTGCTACGACGTGCGAGACCCGCTCGACCTCGCCATCATCGCCGCCGCCATCACCGGCGCCTGCTTCGGCTTCCTGTGGTGGAACGCGTCCCCGGCCGCCATCTTCATGGGCGACACCGGCTCGCTCGGCCTGGGCGGCGCGCTGGCCGGCTTCGCGATCCTCACCCGCACCGAGCTGCTGCTGGTGATCCTCGGCGGCCTGTTCGTGCTGATCACGCTCTCCTCGATGATCCAGACCACGGTCTTCAAGGCCAGCCGCAGGAGCGCCCTGTTCCGCAAGGTGTTCCGCGTCGAGGCCCAGCACCGCGTCTTCCGGATGGCGCCGCTGCACCACCACTTCGAGATGCTCGGCTGGGAGCAGGTCACCGTGGTGGTCCGGTTCTGGATCATCACCGGCCTCTTCGTCGCCACCGGGCTCGGCATCTTCTACGCCGAGTGGGTCGCGCGACTGTGAGCGCGGGAGCAGCCGACCGGCTCGACAGCCTGGGTCGCGACACCCCCTGGGACGGCGTCCGGGCCGTGGTCGCGGGCTTCGGCGTGTCCGGCTTCGCCGCCGCCGACAACCTCACCCACCTCGGGGCGAGCGTGACGGCGCTGGCCGAGCGCGCGACCGCCGCCCAGCTGGAGAAGGCCGAGCTCCTCGAGGTGCTCGGTGCCCGCGTCGACATCCACGCCGGGGCCACCGCGACCCTGCCCGAGGACGTCGACCTCGTCGTCACCTCGCCGGGCTTCCGCCCCGACTCCGCCCTGCTCGCCCAGGCCGCCGCGCGCGGCGTCCCGGTGTGGGGCGAGGTCGAGCTGGCCTGGCGGCTGCGCGCTCCCGGCCCGACCGGCGAGCCGGCCCCGTGGCTCTGCGTCACCGGCACCAACGGCAAGACGACGACCACCCAGATGCTCGACAGCATCCTGCGGGCAGCGGGCCTGCGCAGCGTCGCGGCCGGCAACGTCGGGCTGCCGATCGTCGAGGCGGTGATGGACCCCGCGCCCTACGACGTCTTCGCCGTCGAGCTGTCCAGCTTCCAGCTGCACTACACCCGGACGATGAGCGCCCAGGCGGCCGCCGTGCTCAACCTCGCCGAGGACCACCTCGACTGGTACGACGCGGCGGGGCCCGGGGGAGCGGCCGGGATGGACCGGTACGCCGCCGACAAGGGCCGGATCTTCCAGCACGTGCAGCGGGCCTGCGTCTACAACGTCAACGACCCCGCCACCGAGGCGCTGGTGCGCGAGGCCGACGTCGTCGACGGCGCCCGGGCCATCGGCTTCACCCTCGGCATGCCGGCGGTCGGGATGCTCGGCCTGGTCGAGGACATCCTGGTCGACCGCGCCTTCATCGCCGAGCGCGCGACCAGCGCCGCGGAGCTGTGCACCCTCGCGGACCTCGCTCCGGCCGGCGGTGACCCCGCGCCCCACGTGGTCGCGAACGCGCTGGCCGCGGCCGCACTGGCCCGCGCCCACGGCGTGAGCCGCGCCGACGTCGGCGAGGGGCTGCGGTCCTTCCGGCTCGACGGGCACCGGATCGCCGTCGTCGCCACGCACGGGGGCATCACCTGGGTCGACGACTCGAAGGCCACCAACCCGCACGCCGCCCAGTCCTCGCTCCAGGCCTACGACCCCGTGGTCTGGGTGGCCGGCGGCCTCGCCAAGGGGGCGGCCTTCGACGAGCTGGTGCGCTCGGTCGCCTCGCGGCTGCGCGCCGTCGTCCTCATCGGACGCGACCGCGACGTCATCGCCGCCGCGCTTTCGCGACACGCACCCGATGTGCGGGTGATCGTCGTCGACGGCGGTGACACTGGCTCCGTAGAGGGCGGACCGGAGCTGATGCGGCGCGTCGTCGAGGCGGCGGCCGACCTGGCCGTCCCGGGCGACACGGTGCTCCTGGCACCGGGGTGCGCCTCGCAGGACCAGTTCACCGACTACGCGGCCCGGGGCGACCTGTTCGCCGCAGCGGTCCGAGAGCAGACTTCCCCGTAGCAGGACAGGAGACGACCGGGTGACCACCGCGACCCCCGAGCGCTCCCGCAGGTTCGCCGTCCCCCGTCCGCGACCGCGCGCCTGGACCGGCGCGCTGCGCGACGCCCTCGACCGGCCGCTCACGACCTACTACCTGCTGCTCGGGGCCGCGGCGCTGCTGCTCACCATCGGCCTGATCATGGTGCTCAGCGCCTCGAGCGTCGCCTCCTACCGCAGCACCGGCAACTCCTACACCGTCGTGCTGCGCCAGCTCACCTGGGTCGTGGTGGGCGTGCCCGCGGCGTTCCTGGCCAGCCGGGTGCCGAACCAGTGGGTGCGGCGCCTGACCTACCCGGCGTTCTCGCTCTCGCTGGTGCTGCTCGTGGCCACCGCGATCTTCGGCGAGGAGATCAACGGCAACAAGAACTGGCTCGCCCTCGGTCCGCTGCAGATCCAGCCGTCCGAGATCGCCAAGCTCTCCCTCATCATCTGGGCCGCCCACATCTACGCCAACAAGGAGCGCCGCCTCGGCCGGGTCCACGAGATCCTCGTGCCGGTGGTGCCCGGGATGCTGCTGGCGACCCTGCTCGTCGTCGTCGGCCGCGACCTCGGGACGGCGCTCGTGTTCGTCTCGATCCTCGCCGGCATGCTGTGGGTCGTCGGCGCGCCGATGCGGCTGTTCCTGCTGGCCACCATGCCGATCGCCGTGGGTGCGCTCGCGATGGCCGCGACCGACGCCGAGCGGCTCGGCCGGATCACCAACTTCGTCGACCCGTTCCAGGACTTCCACGGCTCCGGGTGGCAGCCGGCCCACGGGCTGTACGCCATCTCCTCCGGCGGCCTGTTCGGCCAGGGGATCGGGGCCAGCCAGCAGAAGTGGGGCTCGCTGCCCGAGGCCCACACCGACTACATCTTCGCCGTCCTCGGTGAGGAGCTCGGCCTGGTCGGGACCCTGCTGGTCGTCGGGCTCTTCGTCACCATCGCCTTCGCCGCGCTGCGCATCGCCCGGCACACCGCCGACCCGTTCGTGCGCTACGCCTCCTTCGGGATCGTGGTGTGGCTGATCGGCCAGGCGACGATCAACGTGGGCATGGTGCTCGCGCTGCTGCCGGTCATCGGCATCCCGCTCCCGCTCGTCTCCTACGGCGGCTCCAGCCTGCTGCCCACCCTGACCGCGCTCGGGCTCCTGGTCGGTTTCGCCCGCCGCGAGCCCGCCGCGGCCCGGGCCCTCGCCCAGCGCAGGAAGATCCGCTCGGCCGGGGTCTCGGCGCGACGGTGACCTGACTAGTTTTGGCTCCCGTGATGCGCGTCCTTCTCGCTGGTGGTGGCACCGCCGGCCACACCTCGCCCCTGCTCGCGACCGCCGACGCCCTGCGCCGGCTCGACCCCGACGTCGAGGTGACCTGCCTCGGCACGCCGCGCGGCCTCGAGAACCGCGTGGTGCCCGAGGCGGGCTACCCCCTCGAGCTGATCGCGCCGGTGCCGATGCCGCGCCGTCCCAACGCCGACCTGCTCCGGGTCCCGGGCCGGCTGCGCGGCGCGGTCCGCGAGACCCTGGCGATCCTCGACCGGCTCCAGCCCGACGTCGTCGTCGGCTACGGCGGCTACGTCTCGATGCCGGCCTACCTGGCGGCGCGACGCCGGAGGATCCCGGTCGTCGTCCACGAGCAGAACGCCGTCCCGGGGCTGGCCAACAAGGCCGGCGCCCGGGTCGCGAGGCGGGTCGCGGTCAGCTTCCCCGACACCCCGCTCAGGAACGCCGAGTACGTCGGCCTGCCGATCCGGCGGATGATCTCCCAGCTCGACCGTCCCGCGCTGCGCGCCGAGGCGCGGGCGTTCTTCGGCCTCGACCCCGACCGTCCGACGCTGGTGGTGACCGGTGGCTCCCAGGGGGCGCGCCGGCTCAACCAGGCCGTCGCGGGCGCGGCCCGCGCCCTCGGCGACGCCGGCGTGCAGGTGCTGCACGTCGTCGGCCCGAAGGGCGAGGCGTCCCCCGAGCCGACCGGCGTGCCCTACGTCGTGGTGCCCTTCGTCGACCGGATGGACCTGGCCCTGGCCGCCGCCGACCTGATGGTCTGCCGCGGCGGCGCCTCGAGCGTCGTCGAGGCCGCGGCCAGCGCCGTCCCGTCGATCTTCGTCCCGCTGCCGATCGGCAACGGCGAGCAGCGCCGCAACGCCGAGCCGGTCGTGGAGGCCGGGGGAGCGCTGCTGGTCGACGACGCCGACCTCACCGCCGACTGGGTCGCGGCCACGGTGCCCGCCCTCGCCACCGACGCGGACCGGCTCGCCCGGATGGGCGCGGCCGCCGCGGGCCTGGTCCCGCGCGACGCCGACGACCGGCTCGCCGCGATCGTGGCGCAGGAGGCGCGCCGGTGATGCCGTCGTGAGGGTGCCCGTCCCCGACGTCCTCGAGCCGGTCGAACGGCTCGGGCGCGTCCACCTCGTCGGCATCGGCGGCGCCGGCCTGTCCGGCATCGCCCGGATCATGCTCGCCCGGGGCGTCGAGGTCAGCGGCAGCGACGGCACCGACTCGCCCACCCTGGACGCGCTCCGCGCGCTCGGGGCCCGGGTCGAGGTCGGCCACGACGCCGCGCACCTGCAGCACCTCGAGGCCGGCGACACGCTGGTCGTGTCGACCGCCGTCAACGAGACCAACCCCGAGTACGCCGAGGCGGTGCGCCGCGGCCTGCGGGTCCTGCCGCGCTCGGCCGCGCTCGCCTCGGTGATGGCCGGGCGCCGGGTCCTCGCGGTCGCCGGCACGCACGGCAAGACCACCACGACCTCGCTGCTGACGGTCGCCCTCCAGGCGGCCGGCGCCGACCCGACCTACGCCATCGGCGGCGACCTCGCGGCCACCGGCGTCAACGCCGCGGTCGGGTCCGGCGAGGTCTTCGTCGCCGAGGCCGACGAGAGCGACGGCGCCTTCCTCGTCTACGAGCCATACGCCGCCATCGTGACCAACGTCGACGCCGACCACCTCGACCAGTGGGGCACCCCGGAGGCCTACGCCGCCGCGTTCGACCAGTTCGCCGACGGGCTCGACCCCGAGGGCTTCCTCGTCTGCTGCGTCGACGACGCCGGCGCGGCCCGGCTGGCCGACCGGCAGGAGGCCGCCGGGCGCCGGGTCGTGCGCGTCACCGCCGCCGACCGCTCCGCCCTCGGCGACACCACGCTGTGGGCGCCGGGCGACCACTACGTCGCCGACGCCCTGGCGGCCCTCGCGGCGGGGGAGGCTCTCGGGCTGCCCCGGGCGGACCTGCTGCGCGGCCTGGCCGCCTACACCGGCACCCGCCGCCGGATGGAGCGCAAGGGCGAGGCCGGCGGCGTCCGCGTCTACGACAGCTACGCCCACCACCCGACCGAGATCGAGGGCGACCTCCAGTCGGCCCGGCTGCTCGCGGGCGAGGGCCGGCTGGTCGTGGCCTTCCAGCCGCACCTGGTCTCGCGCACCCGCATCTTCGGTGCCGCCATGGGCCGCGCGCTCGGCGCGGCCGACGAGGTCGTCGTCCTCGACCTGTACCTCGCGCGCGAGGAGCCCGACCCGGCCGTCACCTCGCGCCTCGTCGCGGACGCCGTCCCCCTGCCTCCCGGGCGGGTCGCGTCGGCCACGCTCGCCTCGGCCGCCGCCGAGCTCGTCGCCCGCGCGCGACCCGGCGACCTCGTGCTGACCCTGGGCGCCGGCACCGTGACCCGGGTGGGCCCGGAGGTGCTCGACCTCCTCGCGGACGGCCCCACGGACGGCCCGACCGATGGCCCGTCGGGTGGCTAGGCGGCGCCGGACCGCCGAGGAGCGCACGCGGCGCCGGTTCGTGCGCCGCCAGTGGGCGCGACGCTGGCTGACCTGGCGCTACGTCCTGGCGTTCGTGGTCGTGGTGGCCCTGGTCGGCGGCGGCATCTACGCGGTCTACTTCTCCACCGCGCTGTCGGTGCAGGGCGTCGACGTCGTGGGGGAGGAGACCATCGCGACGAAGGACGTGCTCGC
This sequence comes from Nocardioides sp. S-1144, assembly GCF_005954645.2. Taxonomy (NCBI): domain Bacteria; kingdom Bacillati; phylum Actinomycetota; class Actinomycetes; order Propionibacteriales; family Nocardioidaceae; genus Nocardioides; species Nocardioides dongxiaopingii. Next base: position 2,824,377 of record NZ_CP040695.2, on the reverse strand, counting down.
CGCGGCCGACGTCCCGACCGGTGGGCCCCTCGCGACCGCCGACCTGGTCGCGATCGAGCGCCGCGTCGCCTCCATCGCGGTGGTGCGCAGCGTCGAGGTCACGCGCAAGTGGCCGCACGACGTCCTGATCACGATCCAGGAGCGGGAGCCGGTCGCGATCGTGAAGCGGGGCGACCTGCTGCGCGCCGTCGACGTCGAGGGCGTGCTCTTCGGCTCCTACCAGCGCGCGCCCGCCGACCTGCCGCGCATCGAGACCGGTGCCGACGCCGACGTCGACCTCGCCGCCGACCCCGACGCGCTGCGCGAGGCGGTCACCGTCGTCGCCGCCCTGCCCGACGAGGTCGCCGACCTCCTCGACCACGTCGAGCTCAGCGGCATCGACCAGGTCGACCTGGTGCTGGGCGACGGACGGCTCGTGCGGTGGGGCAACGCGGACGCCTCGACGGAGAAGGCCGAGATCGTGGTCCCCCTCCTGCAGCAGGACGGCCAGGTCTTCGACGTCAGCGTCCCGGGGCAGCCCACCGTCAGCGACCGTCCCTGACGACACGCGGCGTGTCCTCCCGGCTTCCGGGTCCGGGGTTGCCTACTGTCGTGGTCACGGCGAGGTTGACATAACTATAACCCTCAGGTTGAGGGTCACAGTTCAGGGACACGCCGGCGAAGCACGCAGGACCCAGACCGATCAGTACCCAGAACCCGACCCCAGAGGGGTGAAGCCGTCGTGGCTGCAGCACAGAACTACCTGGCCATCATCAAGGTCGTCGGCATCGGCGGCGGCGGCGTGAACGCCGTCAACCGGATGATCGAGGTCGGCCTCAAGGGCGTCGAGTTCATCGCGATCAACACCGACGCCCAGGCGCTGCTCATGAGCGACGCCGACGTGAAGCTCGACATCGGCCGCGAGCTGACCCGCGGCCTCGGCGCCGGGGCCAACCCGGAGGTCGGCGGCCAGGCGGCCGAGGACCACGCCGAGGAGATCGAGGAGGTCATCAAGGGCGCCGACATGGTGTTCGTGACCGCCGGCGAGGGCGGCGGCACCGGTACCGGCGGCGCCCCCGTCGTGGCCCGGATCGCCCGCTCGCTCGGTGCGTTGACCATCGGTGTGGTGACCCGCCCGTTCGCCTTCGAGGGGCGGCGCCGGATGGGCTCGGCCGACGAGGGCATCGCTCAGCTGCGCGAGGAGGTCGACACCCTCATCGTCATCCCCAACGACCGGCTGCTGTCGATCAGCGACCGCAACGTCTCGGTGCTCGACGCGTTCAAGCAGGCCGACCAGGTGCTGCTGCAGGGCGTCTCCGGCATCACCGACCTGATCACCACCCCGGGCCTGATCAACCTCGACTTCGCCGACGTCAAGTCGGTCATGGCCAACGCCGGCTCGGCCCTGATGGGCATCGGCTCGGCCCGCGGCGAGGACCGCGCGGTCGCGGCCGCCGAGATGGCGGTCTCCTCGCCCCTGCTCGAGGCCTCGATCGACGGCGCCCACGGCGTCCTGCTCTCGATCGCCGGTGGCTCCGACCTCGGCCTGTTCGAGATCAACACCGCCGCCGCGCTGGTCGCCGACGCCGTGCACCCCGAGGCCAACATCATCTTCGGCGCCACGATCGACGACGCCCTCGGCGACGAGGTCCGGGTCACCGTGATCGCCGCCGGCTTCGACGGCGGCACGCCCAAGCGCCGTGCCGAGGGCTCCACGCTGCGCCAGCAGGCGCCGCCGCAGGTCACCCAGGCCGAGGTGCGGGCCGCGGTCTCCGCCCGCCAGGAGCCCCGTCCGACCCCGACCGCCGAGCACCCGCGCCAGACGGCGCCGGTGGCCGAGGAGCGTCCCGCGGTGTCGCAGCAGCCGGCGCGTCCGGCGACCCAGGTCGTCTTCGACGACGACGAGCTCGACATCCCCGACTTCCTGAAGTAGTCGCCCTGTACCACCTGCGCACGTCCCTCGGCCCCGTCGAGCTGGCCTTCACCGACCGGCACGGCGGGGTCAGCGGCGCGCCGTTCGACTCCCTCAACCTGGCCTTCCACGAGGACGGCGAGCGCGCGGCCACCCGCCGCAACCTCGCCCTCCTGCTCGACGACTTCGCCCCCGGCCTGCCGGTGGCCGACCTGAGCCAGGTGCACGGCAACCACGTCGTGGTCGCCGACCCGGCTCCCGGTCCGACGTCCGGTGCGACGTCCGGTGCGACGTCCGGTGTCGGGGTTCCGGCTCGCCCCTCGGCCGACGGCATCGTGACCGACCGCCCCGGCGTCGTGCTGCTGGTGCGGGCCGCCGACTGCGTGCCGGTGCTGCTGGCCGACCCCGCCGCCGGCGTGGTCGGCGCCGCCCACGCCGGACGGCCCGGGGTGGCGGCCGGCGTCGTGCCGCGAACCGTCGCCGCGATGCGCGACCTCGGTGCGCGCGAGCTCACCGCCTGGGTCGGCCCGCACGTGTGCGGCGCCTGCTACGAGGTGCCCGCCGCCCTCCAGGACGAGGTCGCCGCCCTGGTGCCGGAGACCCGCGCCACGACCTCGTGGGGCACGCCCGCGCTCGACATCGGGGCCGGGGTCCGGGCCCAGCTCGCCGCCGCCGGCGTCACCGTCGTCGACGACGCGGCCGCGTGCACCCGCGAGACGCCCGACCTCTACTCCTACCGTCGCGACGGCGCCGGCTCCGGTCGCCTGGCCGGCGTGATCCGGGTGCGATCGTGAGGGCCCGGCGATGAGCGAGCGACGCGACGAGGTCACCGGCCGGCTCGCCGAGGTGCGGCGGCGCGTCGCGACCGCCTGCGAGGCCGCCGGGCGCGACCCCGACGAGGTGACCCTGGTGGCGGTCACGAAGTTCTTCCCGGCCTCCGACGTGCGCATCCTCGCCGACCTCGGCGTCACCGACGTGGGCGAGAACCGGCACCAGGAGGCCGAGGCGAAGGTCGCCGAGTGTGCCGACCTGGGCGTCTCCGGCCTCACCTGGCACTTCATCGGCGGCCTGCAGAGCAACAAGGCCGCCGCGGTGGGCGCCTACGCCGACGTCGTCGAGTCCGTCGACCGCGCCAAGCTGCTCGCCGGCCTGGCCCGCGGCGCGCAGGGACGCCCCGACGCCGACGGGACCCGGCCGCTCGACGTCCTCCTGCAGGTCAGCCTCGACCCGCCCGGGGCCGCCGGTCGCGCCGGCGCCGACCCCGCCGATCTCGACGCGCTCGCGACCCGGGTCGAGGAGACCGACGGCCTCCGGCTGCGCGGCCTGATGGCCGTCGCGCCGCTGGGGGAGGACCCCGCCACCGCCTTCGAGCGCCTGGCCGGGATCCGCCGCGAGCTCCTCGCGACGCACCCGGACGCCGTCCTTCTCTCGGCCGGGATGAGCGGCGACCTGGAGGCCGCGATCGGCCTCGGCGCGACACACGTGCGCGTCGGGTCCGCGGTCCTCGGTTCGAGGCCGGCGGTGAAGTAGTGTCCGAAATGGACCCGATTCCCAGGTCCCCCCAGCCCATGCCCAACCCCGAAGCAGGACGTCGAGTCGAGATGAGTGGAGTGTCATGAGCGGTGCGATGCGCAGGATCGGTGAGTACCTCGGCCTGCTCGAGGACACCGGCCGGTACGACGAGTACGACGACCAGCAGGAGACCGAGGTCCACCAGAGCGCGGCCCCGACCCGCGCCGAGCGTCGCCAGGACCGGCCCGAGCGTGCCGAGCGCACCGAGGTGCGTCCGGCCCCCGTCGCCGACCTCGCCGAGCGCCGCCGCACGGCCCCGGTCGGGCCGACCGCCGTGCCCTCGCCGTCGGTCGCCGAGCTCTCCAAGATCATCACGCTGCACCCCAGCACCTACAACGAGGCACGCGTCGTCGGCGAGAACTTCCGCGACGGCACCCCGGTGATCATGAACCTCACCGAGATGGACGACAACGACGCCAAGCGCCTCGTCGACTTCGCCGCCGGCCTGGTCTTTGCCACCCGTGGCACGATCGAGCGCATCACCAACAAGGTGTTCCTGCTCTCCCCGCCCAACGTATCGGTAGCCGCCGAGGACAAGCAGCGGATCGCCGAGGGCGGCTTCTTCAACCAGAGCTAGGGCATCGTTGAACGTCTTCGGCCAGATCGTCGTCGGCCTCCTGTGGGTCTTCGTCGGGTGCATGTGGATCCGGTTCATCACCGACTGGGTGCAGGTCTTCGCCCGCTCCTGGAGCCCGCGGGGGATCCTCCTCGTCGTGCTCGAGGCGGTGTACTCCGTGACCGACCCCCCGATCAAGGCGCTGCGCCGGCTCGTGCCGCCGCTGCGGATCGGCAACTTCGCGCTCGACCTCAGCTTCCTGATCGTCTTCATCGCGGCCTACGTGCTGCTGAACGTGGCCACTCGCGCCCTGCTCTGAGCCCGGTCTGGCCCGGTCGGGCACGCGTCGGATCACGTCTGTCCCACCGCAGGCGCTAAGGTGCTCCGAGGAGATGCTCCCGCACCTCCAGCACCACGCGCAGCACTGCTCCCAAGGCAACTCCGGGTGCCTCCATCGCAAGTTCAACCGACGAAGAATTGAGTGAAGTCATGCCTCTGACGCCTGAGGACGTGAGTAACAAGCGGTTCACTCCCGTCCGGCTCCGTGAGGGCTACGACATGGGTGAGGTCGACCAGTTCCTCGACGAGGTGGAGGCGGAGCTCGCCCGACTCACCAAGGAGAACGACGACCTGCGGGCCAAGCTGTCCGCGGCCCAGTCCGGTTCCCCGGCCCCGCAGACGGCCCCGATCGCCGTGCCGCAGGCCGCCGAGCCCGCGCCCGTCGTGTTCGAGAAGGCCCCCGAGCCCGAGCCCGCCCCCGTGCAGCCTCCCGCCCCGGCCCCCGTCGCCGCTCCGGTCCCGGCCGAGACGATCCGTGTCGAGACCGTGCCCCAGGCGTCCAACGCCGCGGCCCGCCTGCTCGAGATCGCCACGCGCAACGCCGACGAGCTGGTCGAGGAGGCCAAGAACGACGCCGACAAGATCATCGGCGAGGCCCGCACCAAGGCCGAGCGCCTCGAGCACGAGTCGAAGAGCAAGGCCGACCGGCTCGAGTCCGACGCCCGCACCCGCTCGCAGATGCTCGACTCCGAGACCGCCGAGCGCCGCACGCAGCTCTTCGGCGACCTCGAGAAGGAGCGCGACAAGCTCAGCGTCGAGGTCGAGAACCTCCGGTCGTTCGAGCGCGAGTACCGCTCGCGTCTCAAGAGCTACTTCACCCAGCAGCTCGAGGCCCTCGCCGGCAACGAGTCGCAGGTCCCGCAGGACGAGGCGCCCGCGCCGAAGCGTCTGCGCTCGATCCTCGGCGAGGAGGAGGGCTGACCCCAGCCCCACCACGTCACGACGGCGGCCACCCTCCCGGGGTGGCCGCCGTCGGCGTTCCCGGCCGGGCCGCAGCGCGGCGGGAATCGGCGATGGCCCCGCCCCGTGAGAGACTGGGCACGACATGCGAGCAGTGCGAGGAACGCCGGTGGGCGACGACGAGACGTCGGCCCCCCGGGCTCCGCGGCGGCTGCGGTGGGTCTTCGCCGGGGTCGCGCTGACGGCGTACGCCGTCGACGTCGCCACCAAGGTCCTCGCGGTCGAGAAGCTCGACGGCGGCCGTGACGTCCAGGTCGTCGGCGAGGTCCTCCAGCTGCACCTGGTGCGCAACCCGGGAGCCGCGTTCAGCACCGGCACCGGCCTCACGCCGGTCATCAGCGTGGTGGCGATCATCGCGACCGTCGCCGTCCTGTTCTACTCCCGGCGGGTGGGCACCACGACGTGGGCCGTCGCCCTCGGCTTCCTGCTTGCCGGCATCACCGGCAACCTGACCGACCGCCTGCTCCGCGAGCCCGGCCCGCTGCACGGTCACGTCATCGACTTCCTGCGGCTGCCGAACTGGCCGGTCTTCAACGTCGCCGACATCTGCATCAACGTCGCCGCCGGCCTCATCATCATCCTGGCCTTCCGAGGCGTGCACCTCGACGGGAGCCGCGACGGCGACGAGCCCGACGCGGCCGCCGACCCCGAACCCGACACAGACATCGACGACGACACGGTCGGCGCCGAGGAGAGATCCGAGTGAGCCAGTCCGACTACCGGAGCCTCCCGGTCCCCGACAGCCTCGCGGGGGAGCGCGTCGACTCCGCCATGGCCCAGATGTTCGGGCTCTCGCGCACCCGCGCCGCCGACCTGATCGCGCGCGACCTGGTGCAGCTCGACGGCACCGGGACGGCCAAGAGCGACCGGGTCATGCCGGGCGCCCTGCTCGAGGTGACCATCCCGGTCGAGGTCGACCCGCTGGCGGTGCGCGCCGAGGTCGTCGAGGGCATCGGGATCATCTACGACGACGACGCGATCGTGGTGATCGACAAGCCGGTGGGCGTGGCCGTGCACCCCTCGCCCGGCTGGTCGGGTCCCACCGTGGTGGGCCACCTCGCCGGTGCCGGGTTCCGGATCGCCACGTCGGGCGCCTCCGAGCGCCAGGGCATCGTGCAGCGCCTCGACGTCGGCACCTCCGGCGTGATGGTGATCTGCAAGTCGGAGTACGCCTACTCGGTGCTGAAGAACGCCTTCCGGCACCGCACCGTCGACAAGACTTACCACGCCGTCGTCCAGGGGCACCCCGACCCGCTCGAGGGCACCATCGACGCCCCGATCGCGCGGCACCCCGGCGCCGACTACAAGTTCGCCGTCCTCGACGGCGGCCGGCCGAGCGTCACGCACTACTCGACCCTCGAGGCGCACCGGTTCGCGAGCCTGCTGGAGGTGCACCTCGAGACCGGCCGCACCCACCAGATCCGGGTGCACATGTCGGCCCTGAAGCACCCGTGCGTCGGCGACCTGACCTACGGCGCCGACCCGACCCTCGCGAAGCGGTTCAAGGTCACGCGGCAGTGGCTGCACGCGGTCAAGCTCGGGTTCGAGCACCCCGAGACCGGGTCCTACGTCGAGTTCGAGTCGCCGTACCCCGCCGACCTCGCGGCGTCCCTCGAGACGATCCGTGCCGCCGACTGAGACCGACCTGCTGATCCGCCCGGCCGGCCCGGACGACGCCGCCGCGCTCGCCGAGGTCCACCTGGCCTCGCGCGCCGCGGCCCCGATGCCGCCCGCCGCCCACCCGCCCGACGGCGTCCGTGCCTGGCTCGCCGCCCGGCTCGACAGCGACGACGAGGTCTGGGTCGCCGAGGACGCCGGCGACGTCGTCGCCTACCTGCGGATGACCGCCACCTGGCTCGACGACCTGTACGTCGCGCCCTCCCACGCCGGGCAGGGCGTCGGCTCGGTGCTCCTCGACCTCGCCAAGGCGCGCCGCCCCGACGGATTCTCGCTGTGGGTCTTCGAGTCGAACACCCCGGCGCGGGCCTTCTACCGGCGCCACGGCCTCGTCGAGCGCGAGCACACCGACGGCAGCGAGAACGAGGAGCGCGCCCCCGACCTCCGCATGGCCTGGGAACCGGCAGCCTGAGCCGGGGACGGCTCCCGGTGTGCCGGCTTCCGTGGCTCAGACCTGCCGGACGACCACGTCGAGCTGGGTGCCCCTCGGGGTCGGCTCGCCGACCTCGACGGTCCAACCCAGGTCGGTGAGGACGCCGGCCAGCCGGGCCGGCGTGCGGGGGGCGCGACCGTCCTCGAGGAGGGCCCGGACGATGCGGCCCTTGGTGGCCTTGTTGAAGTGGCTGACGACCGAGCGGGCCCCGTCGACCTCGTGCAGGACGCGGACGGTGGCCACCCGGGCGGCGAGCTCGGCCGGTGGCCGCCAGAACGCGGCGTAGGTGCCGGAGCGCAGGTCGACGAGCAGCCCGGTCCCGAGGCCCTCGAGCACCGCCGGGCCGAGCGCGTCGCGCCAGTGGGCCGCGACGCCGCCGAGGTGGGGGAGCGAGGCGTCGCCGGAGAGCCGGTACGACGGGATCCGGTCGCTCGGGCGCACCACCCCGAACAGCGAGGACGTCACCGCCACCCGCGCTGTCGCGCGGCGCCGGGCCGCGGGCGACAGGGTCGCGAAGCCAAGGGCGTCGTAGAGGACGCCGGTGTAGATGGCGTCGGCCCGCGCGGTCGGGGCCGAGGCCAGGGCCGCGTTGAGCTCCACGAGGTCGAGCCGCGAGCGAGGCACGTCGAGGGTCCTGGCCGCCACCTCGGCGTCGCCCGAGCACAGCTCGACGAGCGCGGCGAGCACCCGCTCCCGGGCCGGCGTCAGCGACGGCGCCGACAGCGCCGCCAGGTCCAGCGGCTTGCCCCGGCGCGGAGCGGCCTTGCCCTCGCTGGGCGGCAGCAGGATCAGCACGCGCCCAGGCTAGGGCCCACGAACCCGGGAGTAGTGACTAGGGTTCGGACCATGCCCAGCAGCCGCGTGGTCCACGTCCGGACCGACGACAGCGCCGTCGTCGCCACGCTCCGCCAGGGGATCGAGAGGATCCGCACGGAGCTCGAGGTGACGGCGGAGTTCCCACCCGAGGTCGAGGAGGCCGCCGCCCGGGCGGCCGCCGCGCCGCGGCTGCCCGACCTCGACCGCACCGAGCTGCCGTTCGTCACGATCGACCCCGCGTCCTCGCAGGACCTCGACCAGGCGGTCCACGTCGAGCGCGACGGCGAGGGGGGCTACGTCGTCCACTACGCGATCGCCGACCTCGCGGCGTTCATCACGCCCGGGGACCCGGTCGACCTCGAGGCGCACCGCCGCGGCCAGACGCTCTACGGCGCCGACTCCAAGGTGCCGCTGCACCCCACCGTCCTCAGCGAGGACGCCGCCTCGCTGCTCCCCGAGCAGGTCCGCCCGGCCCTGCTGTGGACCATCCGGGTCGACGACACCGGCGAGGGCACCGACATCGACGTCGTCCGGGCCCGGGTTCGCTCGACCGCGAAGCTCTCCTACACCGAGGCCCAGGCCGCGATCGACGACGGCACCGCGGTGGAGACGCTCCAGCTGGTCAAGGAGATCGGCGAGAAGCGGCTGGCCCGCGACGCCGCGCGTGGCGGCGTCTCACTCCCGCTCCCGGAGCAGGAGATCGACACCGCCGACGGCGAGGGCGGCGCCTGGCGCCTGGAGTTCCGCACGCTGCTGCCGATCGAGGACTGGAACGCCCAGATCTCCCTGCTCACCGGGTTCGGCGCGGCCTCGCTGATGGTCTACGCCCGCGTCGGCCTGCTCCGCACGCTCCCGCTGCCCGATCCCCGCGACGTCCAGCGGCTGCACCGCACCGCCCGCGCCCTCGGCGTCGACTGGCCGGCCGAGATGCTCTACCCCGACTTCATCCGCTCCCTCGACCCGGGCCGACCCGACCACGCCGCCGTCGTCCTGGCCAGCGCCCGGCTGTTGCGCGGCAGCGGCTACGTCGCCTTCGACGGCGAGGTGCCGGCCGAGCCGCAGCACGCCGCCCTGGTCTCGGAGTACGCCCACGTGACCGCGCCGCTGCGCCGCCTGGCCGACCGCTACGCCGCCGAGGTGTGCGTCGCCCTGTGCGCCGGCGAACCGGTGCCCGCCTGGGTGCTGGCCGCGCTGCCGGCCCTGCCGCAGGAGATGCAGGCGTCGGGACGCCGGGCCAGCAGCTACGAGCGCGCCGTCGTCGACCTCGTGGAGGCCGGGCTGCTCGTGGCCCGGGTCGGCGAGGAGTTCGACGGCGTCGTGGTCGCCGTCGAGGAGAAGGACGAGCGCCGCGGCAAGGTCGTCGTCAGCGCGATCGGCGTCGAGGCGCCGGTCGACGGTGACGGCCCGGTCCCGCTCGGCAAGGACGTCCGGGTTCGCCTCGAGCAGGCCGACGTCGAGACCCGGACGGTCCGCTTCTCGCTCGTGTAGCCGGCTGCTGCTCAGACCTCACGGACCACGCGCGCGGGGTTGCCCACGGCGACCACGCGGGCCGGCAGGTCGCGGGTGACGACCGAGCCGGCGCCCACGACGGTGTCGGCGCCGATCGTGACGCCCGGGCAGACGACGACACCACCGCCGAGCCACACGTTGTCGCCGATCGTGATCGGCTTCGCGGCCTCCCACTTGTCGCGGCGGGGCTCCGGCTCGACCGGGTGCGTCGGCGTCAGCAGCTGCACGTGCGGCCCGATCTGGACGTCGTCGCCGATGGTGATCGGGGCGACGTCGAGCGCGACGAGGCCGTAGTTGGCGAAGCAGCGCGCGCCGAGGGTGATGTTGGTCCCGTAGTCGACGAGGAACGGGGGCCGGACCTCGGTACCGTCACCGACCGAGCCGAGCAGCCGCTCGAGCAGCTCGCGGCGCAGCGGGGCCTGGCGCGACGTCGTCGCGTTGTAGGCGTCGGCGAGGTCGCGCGCGACCAGGCTCAGCTCGGCCAGCTCGGGGTCGTCGGCGAGGTACTGGTCGCCGGCCAGCATCCGCTCGCGCATGGTCCGGCCGTCGGGCTCGTAGGGGGAGGTCACGATCCTCAGCCTAGGGACCGGATCTAGGGTTCGGCCATGAGCCGGCCCACCTTCGTCGTCGCCGCCGTATGCCTGCGCGACGACGCCGGCCGGCTGCTCACCGTCCGCAAGCGCGGGACCCGGTCGTTCATGCTGCCCGGCGGCAAGATCGAGCCCGGCGAGACGCCGGCCGAGGCCGGGCTCCGGGAGGTCCGCGAGGAGGTCGGCGTCGACCTCGCGGGCGTCGTCCTGCTCGGGCACTTCCTCGCCGACGCCGCCAACGAGCCCGGCCACCTGGTCGACTCGACCGTCTTCACCGCCGACCTCCCCGGCGTCCCGGCCGCGGCCGGCGAGATCGCCGAGCTGCGGTGGGTCGACCCCGCCGACCCCGGCGACGTCGGCGACGTCCGGCTCGCGCCGCTGCTGCGCGACCACGTGCTCCCGGCGCTGGGTGTGGGGTCGGCACGCGGCTGACCGGCCGCCTTGAGGGCCTCGATAGCCTGTCCCGACCATGGATGACACCCCTCGAAGTCCGAGCCCTCCTGACGACCGCGCCCCGAGCCCGTGGGGCGGCACCGAGGACGTCAGGAGGTGGTGGGCATGAACGAGTGGGTCATGCTGGGCATCGGTCTGCTGCTCACCGTCGGGACGGGGATCTTCGTCGCCTCGGAGTTCGCGCTGGTCAACCTCGACCGGCACGACCTCGAGAAGCGCCGCGACGCCGGTGAGAAGCGGCTCGGTCCGACGATCGGCGCGCTGCGGATCACCTCGACGCACCTCTCGAGCGCGCAGCTGGGCATCACGCTGACGACGCTGCTCACCGGCTACACCTTCGAGCCGGCCGTGTCCTCGCTGTTGCGCGAGCCGCTGACCGGCGCCGGCGTCCCCGAGGGCGCCGTGCCGGGTGTGGGCGCCGTGGTCGGCGTGCTGCTCGCGACCCTGTTCTCGATGGTCGTCGGCGAGCTGGTCCCCAAGAACTTCGCGCTCGCCGTGCCGCTGGCCACGGCCAAGCTGGTCGTGCCGCTGCAGGTGGCTTTCACCACGGTCCTCAAGCCGGTGATCGTGCTGCTCAACAACACCGCCAACGGGCTCATCCGCGCGATGGGCATCGAGCCCAAGGAGGAGCTGACCGGCGCCCGCACCGCCGACGAGCTCACCTACCTGATCCGGCACTCCGCGTCGCAGGGGCTGCTCGAGAAGGACGACGCCACCCTGCTCGACCGGAGCCTGCGGATCGCCGAGCGCGACGCCTCCGACGTGATGACGCCGCGCACCCAGATGACCTCGGTCGGCCTCGGCGCGACCGCCGCGCAGGTGATCGCCGCCGCGGCCGCGAGCGGGCACTCGCGCCTGCCGGTGACGCACGGCGGCCCCGACGACATCGTCGGCGTCGTGCACGTCAAGCAGGCCTTCGCCGTCGCGCTGAAGGCCCGTGACACCACCCCGGCCGCCGACCTGATGGTCGAGCCCGTCCGTGTGCCCGAGAGCCTCGGCGCGCTCGCGCTCCTCGAGCGGCTCCGCGGCGAGGGCCTGCAGCTGGCCGTCGTCACCGACGAGTACGGCGGCACGGCCGGCGTCGTCACCGTCGAGGACCTCGTCGAGGAGCTGATCGGCGAGCTCGAGGACGAGCACGACCGGTACCACTCGATGCTGACGCGTCGCGGTCGGTCGGTGACCTTCGACGCCACCTGGCGACCCGACGAGCTGGCCGCCCGTGCCGGCGTCCACGTGCCCGAGGACGACGACTGGGACACCGTCGGCGGCTTCCTGGCCGCGCGCCTGGAGCGGATCCCCGAGCCCGGCGACGAGGTCGAGGTCGACGGCGGGCTGCTCCGCGTCGAGCGCGCCGACGAGCAACGCGTCACCCGCATCCTGTTCGTCCCGGCCGACCCCGACGGCGACCTCGCCGGCCACCCCGGCGGTCCCGCCCCGGCGGCCGTCCCCACCACGGAGGAGGCCCGATGAGCGAGTACCTGCCCGGCCTGGTCTGGCTCGTCGTCCTGCTGGCCGGCAACGCGTTCTTCGTCGGCGCCGAGTTCGCCGTGATCTCCGCGCGCCGCTCCCAGATCGAGCCGCGCGCCGCCGAGGGCAGCAAGGCCGCCCGGACCACCTTGTGGGCGATGGAGCACGCCACGCTGATGCTGGCCACCAGCCAGCTCGGCATCACCGTCTGCTCGCTGCTGATCCTCAACGTCTCCGAGCCGGCCATCCACCACCTGCTCGAGTACCCCCTCGGCCTCTCGTCGCTGTCCGCGGACGCCGTGAGCGTCATCGCCTTCGTCGTGGCGCTGCTGCTGGTGACCTACCTGCACGTCGTGCTCGGCGAGATGGTGCCGAAGAACCTCGCGTTCTCGGTGCCCGACCGCGCCGCGCTGCTGCTGGCGCCCGCGCTCGTGCTGGTCTCGCGGGTCGTGCGGCCCGTGATCTCGGTGCTCAACGGCATCGCCAACCTGGTGCTGCGCTCCTTCGGCGTCCAGCCGAAGGACGAGGCCACCAGCAGCTTCACGCTCGAGGAGGTCGCCGGCATCGTCGAGCAGTCGCACCGGGAGGGCACCCTCGCGGCGGAGGGGCCGCTCGCGGGCGCGTTCGAGTTCACCGACAAGTCGGCCGGCGACATCGAGGTGCCGCTGGCCGACCTCGTCCTGCTGCCCCCGTCGGCGACCCCGGCCGACGTCCAGCGGGCCGTCGTCGAGCACGGCTACTCCCGCTACGTCGTCGCCGACGAGGCCGGCGAGCCGGTCGGCTACGTGCACATGAAGGACGTCATGGAGATCGGCGCGGCCGAGTTCGACCTGCCGGTACCGCCCAAGCGGCTGCGCCGGCTGATCTCGATCTCCCGCGACGCCGAGCTGGAGGACGCGCTGGCGCGGATGCGGCAGCACGGCTCGCACGTGGCCCGCTCGGTCGACGCCGACGGGGTCACCCGCGGGCTCCTCTTCCTCGAGGACGCCGTCGAGGTGCTGGTCGGGGAGATCCACGACGCCACGGCGGCCTGACGGCGCCGACCCGGTCGTCGGGGCCCTCGGGCCGGCGGGTCGTGCGGCCGTCACCCGCCGGGGGGCGGTCGCGCGACGCCGGGCCGGGGAGAATGGAGTCATGCGACTTCCGACCTCCCGCGGCCCGCTCAGCGACGTCGTGGCCGGCCTCCTGAAGCGCCCGGTCACGACCCAGACGGTGGACTTCCCCGTCCCGGACGAGACCCGCCCCGACGACGAGGCGATCACCCTGTGGATGCTGCACGAGCTGCACTACCGGGGCTTCGACGACGTCGACGAGGCGTGGGAGTGGGCGCCCGTGCTGATGCCGTTGCGACACCGCCTCGAGCGGAACCTCGAGCTGTCCCTGCGCCGGCGCTTCGCCGCCGGCCGTCCCCTGCGCCGCGGCCCCGCCGCCGACGGCGCGTCCGACGTCGTGGCCGACATCGAGGCCGTGATCACGGCGTCCGAGGGCCGGTCCCTGGCCCGGCACGTGCAGCGGCACGCCTCGCGCGAGGAGACCCTGCACCTGCTCCGGCAGCGCTCGATCTACCACCTCAAGGAGGCGGACCCCACGACCTGGGTGGTGCCGCGGCTCGAGGCCACGACCAAGGCCGCGCTCGTGCAGGTGCAGTACGACGAGTACGGCGTCGGCGACCCCGCCCGCCTGCACCACGAGCTGTTCGCCCGGGGGCTGGCCGCCTCGGGTCTCGACCGCGACTACGGCGCCTACATCGACGAGACCCTGCTGCCGGTCCTGGAGCAGAACAACGCGCTGAGCCTCTTCGGCCTCCACCGCCGCCTGCGCGGCGCCGCGCTCGGGCACCTCGCCGTGTTCGAGGCGACCAGCTCGGTGCCCTCGCGCCAGCTGGCCCAGGGCCTGGCCCGGCTGGAGTTCCCCGACGCGATGGTCGAGTACTACGACGAGCACGTCGAGGCCGACGCCGTCCACGAGCAGCTGGTGCTGCACGACGTCTGCGCGGCCCTGGTCGCCGCCGAGCCCGACCAGCACGACGAGGTGCTGTTCGGCGCGTGGTCCTGCCTCGACCTGGAGGCCCGCACGGCCGAGGCGCTGCTCGACGACTGGGAGGTCGCGTGAGCGGCCGCGAGCGCCCCGCACCGCGGGTCCGGATGTGCGCCGGGGGACCGATGCTGGTGCACGGCCCGATCAGCATCGAGAGCGAGGACGGCGTCGTCCACGAGAGCACCCGCCCGGTCAGCGCCGTGTGCCGTTGCGGCGCCACGAGCCGGGCGCCGTGGTGCGACGGCACGCACCGGCTGCTGCCGGAGAAGTCGCGGCCCTGACGTGGCCCCGGCCCCGGTCTGACCGGAGCCCGGGCTGACGTCGTCGGGTCAGGGGTGCAGGAGGCGCACCACGACGCCGCCACTCGTGCCGATCCCGGCACCGGCGTGGCGTCGTCCCTGCTCCTGCCACCCGGCCTCGGCCGCGGTCGCGGCGACCTGGTCGACCTGGTCGTCGTCCCCGAGTTGGAGCAGCAGGCTCCCGCCGGGCTCGAGGTGGCCCTGGCACGCGCGGACGCAGGCGTGGGCCACGTCCAGGCCGCCCGGGCCGCCGTCGATGGCGAGGATCGGGTCGTCGGGGAAGCGGGTCACCTCGGTGGTGACCACCCACGGCGGGTCGGCGATCGCCAGGGCGAACACCTCGTCGTCGGCCAGGCTGGTCTCCAGGGAGCCCTCGCGGACCTCGACCCGGTGGCCGAGGTCGGCGCCGTCGGCGTTCAGGCGGGTGAAGTAGCAGGCGACGGGGTCGAGGTCGACACAGACGATCGAACGGCCCGACAGCGAGGCGGCGGCCAGACCGATGTGGCCGGCACCGCTGCACAGCTCGACGAGGGGCCCGTCGGGCGCGGCCTCGAGCAGCTCGGCGGCCCAGCGCGACTGCAGCTCGGTCCACGGGCGCGGCTCCAGGACGCGGCGGTCGTGCTCGATCGTGAGGCCGGCGAAGCGCAGGGAGTGACGCTCGATCATGTCCATCCGAGAACTCTGCTCGTCGCGGAGCCGTCGCGCACTCCTCCGCAGGGGTGCCTGGTCACAGACACCCCTGCGGAGGAGTGCGAGCGACGTGTCAGGCGCTGAGCGGGGCCGGGTCGTCGAGCTCGTCGAGGAAGCCACGGCGGACGCCCCAGACGACGGCCTGGGTGCGCGTCTCGACGCCCATCCGGCGGTAGGCCGAGCGGATGTAGGTCTTCACCGAGTTGATGCTGAGGTACAGGGTGTCGGCGATCTCCTGGTTGCTCATCCCGGCCACGATGAGGCGCACCATGTCGCGCTCGCGGGGGGAGAGGTCGTCGGCGCTGACGGCGGCGGCCAGGCGGGTGACGTGGGCGTCGGGGGCGGGGTCGAAGGTTTCGAGCTGGGACGTCATGGGGATCTCTCCTGTGTCGTGCGGGGGTTGACCAGTGCCTCCCCGCGGCCCGTGCACCCCTAACCACCCGTGCGGGTGATCGCCGGTGCCCTCTGCCCGGCGGGTGAGCCGGGCGGACGACGGTGCTCCCTAGCGTGGCGGCATGACGACCGTGACCCGCACCTTCACCGTGGACCCCGCCCCGGCGGTGGTCATCGACTACCTCAAGGACTTCACGAACGCCACCGAGTGGGACCCCGGCACCGAGTCGTGCGTCCGCACCGACGGCTCCGGGCCGGTCGGCGTCGGCGCCCGGTTCCACAACGTCTCCAAGATCGCCGGGATGTCCACCGAGCTCGACTACGAGCTGCGGACCCTGACCCACGACACCGTCGTCCTGGTCGGCAAGAACGAGACCGCCACCTCCACCGACACGATCACCGTCGTGCCGGGACCGGACGGCGCCGGCAGCGAGATCACCTACGAGGCCACCATCGAGATGCACGGCGCCGCCAAGCTGGCGAGCCCCGTCGTCAAGCTCGTCTTCGAGAAGGTGGGCAACGACACCGAGGACCAGATGAGCGAGGCGCTCAACCGGCTCGGCTGATCCCGGCCGGGTGGCCGGTGCGCGGTCAGCGCCAGTACAGGTGGTGCACCGTGCCGTCCGGGCGCGGGACGACGTCGTGGTGGTAGCGGTCGTCGAGCTCGTCGGGGGACTCCCACAGCCGGGAGCCGACGCCGAGCTCGACCGGTGCGACGGCGACGTGCAGGGTGTCGACCAGGCCGGCGTCCAGGAACTGCCGCACGGTGTCGGCCCCACCGCCGAGCCGGACGTCCTTGCCGTCGGCGGCCGCGAGGGCCCGCTCCAGGACCTCGGCCGGGCTGCCGCCGACGAAGTGGAAGGTCGTGTCCGACAGCGTGAACGACGGCCGCTCGTGGTGGGTCATCACGAGGACCGGGGTGTGGAAGGGCGGCTCGGCGCCCCACCAGCCCTGCCACTCGTGGTCGGTCCAGGGGCCGCGGTGGGGACCGAACTTGTTGCGCCCCATGATCTCGGCGCCGATGTTGCGGTGGAACTCGCGAACCAGGTAGTCCTCCAGGCCGCGGCTGCCGCCGGGGTCGGTCCGGTTCGGCCAGCTCGCCGTCGCGCCCGCCCAGCTCATCATCCGCATCGGGTCGGCGTGGCCGAAGGGGCGCTCGAGGCTCTGCCCCTCGCCGGCGGCGTACCCGTCGCTGGACACGGCGAAGTTGTGGACGCGGACCTGCTGGGTCATCGGTGCTCCTCGTGGCGGTGCGGCGGCCGTCGTTGGCCGCACCAGCATGGACCGTCCGCCGGTGCCGGACTCATCGGCCCGGCCGGGGACGCGCCCGCCGTCACGGCGAGGCGGTGCCCGTGAGCTCGGCGAAGACGACGACGTTGTCCTCGTAGGCGCCGGTCTCCGCGTCGAGGCCGCCGCAGGTGATCAGGCGCAGCCCGGCGTGGTCGATGTCGCCGTAGACGGTGTCGGTCGGGAAGGCGCTCTTGGCGTAGTCCTCGGTGCGCGTGACGGTGAAGGACGCCGTGCTCCCGTCCGCGCGGAGCACCTCCACCTCGTCGCCCGCGTCGAGCTCGCCGAGGCGCTCGAAGACCCCGGGCGTCTCGTCGTAGTGCACGTGGCCGGCGAGGATGGCCGGTCCGAGCTCGCCGGGAGTGGGGGAGCCGTCGTACCAGCCGGCCGGGAACGCCCCAGGAGGCACCTCGAGCGTCCCGTCCGGCAGGAGGCCGAGGTCCATGACCTCGACGTCGACGTCGATGGTCGGGATGAGCAGGCGCTCGGGGTGGGACTGCGGCAGCAGGGCGGGCACGACCGGGCGGTCGGCTGCCTTCCCGTCAGCCTTCGCGCCGGCGGGTCGCGTCGGTGCGGGACGCGACTGGGCCGCGGCCGTCGTCGACGTCGCGTCCGACGACGTCAGCGCCGACGTGCGCGCGTCCGGTCCCGCCCCGGACGTCGGACCCGTCGCGATGAGGAACGTCGTCGCCGTCACGACCGCGGCCGTGGCTCCCGCCGCCAGTGCTGCCGCGACGAAGCCCGACCGACGGCGTGCCCGTCGGTGCTGGGTCACCAGGACCGGCGACGCCGGAGGACGGCCGTCCCGGCCAGTGCGAGCGCGCCCGCGAGTGCGGTCGTGAGCACGAGGGTCGCCGGCTGTCCGCCGGCAGCGTCCGCGGCCTCGCCCGTGGGGACGCCACCGGACGGCGGGTTGGCGATCTGGCCGCCACCGTCTCCGCCACTGCTGTCTCCGCCGCCGTTTCCGCCGTTGTCTCCGCCGCCGTTTCCGCCGTTGTCTCCGCCGCCGTCGCCACCGTTGTCGCCGCCGTCGCTACCACCGTCGCCACCGTTGTCGCCGCCGTCGCTACCACCGTCGCCACCGCCGTCGGAGCCGCCGTCGCCACCGCCGTCGGTGCCGCCGTCGCCACCACCGTCGGTGTCGTCGTCGTCGCACTGCGGCGAGGTGATCACGTTCGTGTCGAGCGTGACGGCCCCGATGCGTGCCAGCGCGCGTCCTCGGAGCCGGGCACCGGTCTGCATGGTGATGCTCTGGTCGGCCATGATCGTGCCGACGAAGCGGGTCGTGGTGCCGATGGTGGCCGAGCTGCCCACCTGCCAGAAGACGTTGCACGCGTCGGCGCCCCGCACGAGCACGATCGAGCTGCCGGAGCCGGCGGTGAGCGTGGAGCCGGCCTGGAAGACCCACACCGAGTCGGGGTCGTTCTGGCCGTCGAGGGTGAGGGCGCCGTTCAGGGCCATGGCGGCCGGACGTCGGTAGATGCCACCGACGAGGGTCTCGCCGGCCAGCTCGCTGTCGGCGGCGATCCTCGGCGTCTGTCCGGCGGCGTTGTTGTAGGCCGTCGTCAGGTCGGACTTGGCGGTCCGGGCGCGCTGGTCGCCGGCGTGGGTCGTGCCGCCGACGACGAGCGAGCCGGCCCCGGTGATGTCGGTACCCGGGAAGAGGCCGATGCTGCGGTTGACCGTCGAGGGGCCGGTGTTGGTGATCGTGGAGCCGGCGAGGACCGAGAACTCCTTGGCCACGCCCAGCGGGACGACGGTGGGCTCGGCGTGGGCGACACCGGCAGCCGGCGCCAGGACGAGCCAGCCTGCGACTCCGAGAGCCAGCGAGGCGCCGAGACGACGGCGGAACGGGGGGAGGGCGAGGGGCATGGGTGCTCCGGTCACGAGGTCGAACGTGGACCGCCGAGCCGGCGGCCGACGTTCCGGACACGTGACAAAGCAGAGTGTTGACACATTGTACCTCCGCCCCCGCGGCCGAGGACCCGAACGGGATTTTCGGGTCGCGGACCGACCGATCCCTGGGAGCGGTTACGTCCGCAACGGGTGGGTGTCTCCGGTGGCGTGGGTCTGGTGGTGGTGGAAGGGGCAGAGGAGGACGGCGTCGTGGGTGTTGGTGGTGCCGCCCTGGGACCAGGGCGTCGTGTGGTGGGTGTGGCAGTAGGCGGCGGGTGTGGTGCAGGTCGGGTGTTGGCAGTGCTGCTGCTCGAGGGTGATCGCGAGGCGTTGGGCCGGGGTGTGGAACCGCCGCCTCCGGCCCAGGTCGAGGACGTGGCCGGCGCCGTCGAGGACGGCGGGGATGATCCCTGCTTCGCAGGCCATCCGGCGGGCCTGGTCGGGTGCGAGCGCGAGACCGGTGTCGAGGTGGGCCGCTGCGAGCCCACCGTTGAGCGTGTCGAGGGTCATCGTCACGACCACGGTGGCGTTGACCCCGCCCATGGCGGGCAGCTGGTCGGCGGGGTAGCGCTCGACGTACTCGCCAAACGCGAGCCCCAGCTTCTCCGGCGTCGGTCGCTCGTGGTCGTAGGTCCCGGCGCCGTGCTCGGCGCGCACGTGCTTGGGAGCCGCGATCGCGGTGAGTGCCTTGCGCAGCATCGAGGCCTGCGCCGACGGCAGGGTGAACCGGCCGTGGGCGAGACCCTCGCCGTCGTCCCACATCGCGAAGCGAGCCTTCTTCCGCGCCCTCGCCTCCTCGGCCTCCAGCAGGCGCGCCTCGTGCTCGTCGGCCTTGTCGGGGTCCAGGGTCTCCAGGATCCGCCGGCCGAGGGTCTTGAGGTCGTGCGCGTCGTGGTGCGCCGCCTCGTCGAGCAGGTGCGCCTCGGCCTTCTCGCGCCACGAGAAGTGTTCGCCGTCGAGGTCCCCGACCGCAGCGGCAATGACCTTGGCCTGCTCGCCGTGCACCCGTCCCTCGGCCATCGCCACCCGCAAGGATTCGTGAGCGGCCAGATCCCCGGCCAGGCGAGCCTTCCGCGACGCCTCCGCGCCCGTGACGCGGGTGGTCCGCGCGAGCCACACCGCGAGCGACCGCGCCCCGATCGAAGCCGGCAGGTCCAGCACCCCGGCGTGCCCGACCACCCGGGCCTCGAGCTCCTGCACCCCGGCCACGAGCCCGGCCAGCCGCGGCACCAGGTCGGCCGTCGTCGCAGGGTCCAGCGACCAGGTCGGGGCGTCCACCAGGGCCGCGAGCTCGGTCTCGAGCAGCGCGACGAACCGGGCGACGGGGTGCCCGTCGCGGCGGTCGCCGGGGTGCTTGCTCATGGCCTGATTCTAGGCGCCACCACCGACAATCGACAGTGTGTTCGATTCACCTGTGGAGAACGAAGCATCCGCCCGACTCCTGGGTGGTCACTCCTGCACGGAAAACGCGCCTCAACCGTCGTTTGCGGTCACCGAGCGGTCGCTGGCCTGCGCGTCGCAGGTCACAGCACGTGTGCGAACGGGCCGGCCTGTAGGCCGGGTTCTGTCCTCGGCGAGCCGAGGGGCGACCATCCATCTACGACCGCCGTTGCCGACGGCCTCCAGCGATCTACCCGCGCACTCGGGCGAGCAGCCCTCGGACGTGCGCTGTCTGATCTTGCTCCGGACGGGGTTTGCCGAGCCACGCCGGTCACCCGGCGTGCTGGTGGTCTCTTGCTCCACCGTTTCACCCTTACCTCCCTCGGTTGCCCTCGGGAGGCGGTCTGTTCTCTGTGGCACTGTCCCGCGGGTTGCCCCGGGTGGGTGTTACCCACCGCCCTGCTCTGCGGAGCCCGGACCTTCCTCGGTGGGTCTCCCCAACGCGGTCGCCCGGCCGGCCCGTTCGCTCGAGCAGGATAGCGGTACGCCGCCGCCCGGACGTGGTCGTCGGCCGCTGCGTCAGTCGGTCGGCCCGACCCGCGCCGGACGTCGGGGACCGTGACCGGCGGGCTCCTTGAGCTCCACGAACATGACGTGGGTGTCGGTGTCGCCGGTGTTGTGGCCGCTGTGCTCCTGGGCGTCGAGCCACCGCGCCGTGCCGGCCGGGAGCTCGACGTCGAGCTCGGAGTCGTCGGCCCGCAACGTCCGGCGGAAGGACGACAGCGTGATCATCACGCTGTCGGGGTGCCGGTGGGTCGTCGTCTGCTGGCCCGGGTGGTCGGTGTACTCGAGGACCCGCACCCGCTCGTTCTCGAGGACGACGCGGTAGTGCTGCGGGAGCGACTCGACCGGGTCCGGCGACATGGTCGGACGCTACGCCGACCGGTCGCCGGCCGACCGCCCGTGGCCCAGGATCCCCAGGACGGGGGAGCCCGGACCGGGCCGGCGGCGTCGGGCTCAGTGGTCCGGGTCGCGGCCCGGTGGCAGCGTGGCCACCGCGATGGCCGTGGTGAGCGGCACGGCGAGCACGAGCGCGATGCTGGTGGCGAGGGTGCGGACGACCTCCTGGCCGATCTCCTCGGTGGCGAGCAGGTCGAGGAACGGGCTCTGGTAGAGCCGCAGCACGAGCAGCACCGTCAGGGCGGTGCCCGCATAGGCGAAGACGATCGTGTAGATCGTCGAGGCGATGTGGTCGCGGCCGATCCGCATGCCGCTGGCGAAGACCCGCGCGCGCGACATCGCCGGCGCCGCGGCCCGGATCTCCCACACCGCGGAGGCCTGGGTGATCGTGACGTCGTTGAGCACGCCGAGCCCCGCGATGATGATGGCGCAGGCGAACAGGCCCGGGAAGGTCAGGTCGCCGGCGAAGGTGCTCAGCACCCGCGACCCGTCGTCGGAGACGCCGGTCAGCCGGGTGCTGCTGACCGCGAACGAGCCGAGCAGCGCCGTCAGTCCGATGCCGGCCAGGGTGCCGCCGAGCGCGGCGCTGGTACGCAGCGACCACCCGTGGGTGGTGTAGAGGACGACGAACATGATGGCCGCCGACCCGATCATGCCGACCAGCACCGGCGACTCGCCCGACAGCAGCGCGGGCAGCAGGAACACCCCGATCACCCCCGCGCTGAACACCAGACCGAGGAGCGCCATCAGCCCGCGCAGCCGGGCCACCGCGAGCACGACGACCACGAAGACGAGCAGCAGCAGCGCCACCGGCTGCGTCCGGACGGTGCCGAAGTAGTTGAGGGTCGCCCCGCCGTCGGGGGCGTCGGCGCGCGGCGGCGTCCGGATCAGCTTGACCGAGTCGCCCACCTGCAGGTCGCTCTCGAGGACGTCGGGCGGCACGCCGCGCGCGGTGGTCTCGGTGCCGGCGTCCTCGCCCTCGCTGACGCGGACGCGGATCGTGCCGCACCCCTCGGCCTGCTGGTTGTCGGGGCACGGCTCCTCGACCTCCAGCACCTCCGCCGCGGGGAAGGTGACGCCGGGCGCGGCGAACTGCACGTCCTGCGAGAGGTCGTCGACCTTCTCGCCGTCGGGCCAGAGCCACACCACGCCGACCACGGTCACCAGGAAGGCGAGGGCCAGCGAGGCGAGCAGCACCGTCTTCGGGCCGCGCTGGACCTCGACCGCGTCGTCGTGCCCCGCCCGGTGGGCGTGTGAGCCACCCACGTCAGGCGAGACGGGTGACGTCGACGGCCACCGTCATCCGGGGGGTCGCGGCGCCCGAGTAGATCCCGCTGATCGGCCGGACGTCGGCGTAGTCGCGCCCGTGGGCCAGCGAGACGTAGCGGTCGTCGGGCTCCGTGTCGTGGCAGGGGTCGAAGGCGCGCCAGCCGTCGTCCCACCACTCGACCCAGGCGTGGGAGGAGCCCGACACGGTCGCCCCGACGACGGGGGCGGCGTCGGGGTGCACGTAGCCCGAGACGTAGCGCGCGGGGATGCCCACCGACCGCAGCCCGCCGACGACGAGGTGCACCATGTCCTGGCAGACGCCGGCGCGCTGCTGCCAGGCGGCCGCCGCGGGCGCCCGGACGTCGGTCGAGCCGGCCGCGAACTCGACCTCGTCGTGCACCAGGGCGCACAGGTCGCGCGCGGCCTCGCCGGGGAGCTCGTGGTCGGCGGCGACCTGCCGGGCGCGCTGGGCGAAGTCGGCCGGCGGGGCGACGAGGTCGGGCAGCGTCAGGAACTCGGTCCAGCGGTCGGCGACCTCGCGGGCGCCGAGCGCCTCCCAGGTGCTCGAGGGCGGTGGTGCGGCGGGTCGGTTGGTCTGCACCGTCGAGGTCGCCCGCACCGTCATCGCCTCGTGCGGGTCGACGACCTCGAACGCCGTCACCGCCGCGCCGAAGTAGTCGCGGTACTCGTAGGTCCACGGCTTCGGCGAGACCTCGAGGCGGTGGTGGACGACGATCTGCTCGGGCGTGGTGACCGGCGTCAGCCGCGCCTGGTTGTAGGACGCGACCGAGCGGCCGTCGTACTCGAACGTCGTGGTGTGCGTGATCCGCAGCTGCATCGACATGGGTCAGGCCCCTCCCATCCCGTGCCAGGCGAGCGCCTCGGCGCCCGCGAAGAACCGGCGGGTGACCGCCTCGGTGGCCAGGGCGCAGGTGCGCTGCAGCCGCTCCATCTCGGTCGGGAGGTCGGCGACGACGTCGGAGAGCGAACGGTACTCGAGCTCGGCCCGGGTGCGCCCGAGCAGCCGCTGCGCCTCGTTCTGGAACCCGGCCCGCTGGCCCGAGGAGCCGGAGGCCTCCAGGTTGTCGAGGCACTGCTCGGCGCGGTTGAGCGAGAACACCACCGACCGCGGGAACAGCCGGTCGAGCAGCAGGAACTCCGCCGCCGCCCGCTCGGTCGAGAGCCCGCGGTAGGTGCGCAGGAAGGCCTCGTAGGCGCCGCACGCGCGCAGCGTGCTCGTCCACTGGTCGCTGGTGCCGCTGGTGACCGACGCCGTCGCGACCAGGCGCGAGGTCATGTCGGCGCGCTCGATGCACCGGCCGAGCATGAGGAACTGCCAGCCCTCGTCGCGCGTCATCGTCGCGTCGGCGGTGCCGTTGATCAGCGCCGCGCGCTCGCGCACCCACTGGAAGACGTGCGGGGTGCGCCGGGCGCCGAACTGCCCGGAGAGGATGTCGCGGTAGGTGGTGTTGATCGCCTCCCACAGCGGCACCGACAGCGTCTCGCGGGCCCGCCGGGCGCTCTCCCGGGCGGCCGCGATGGCCGCCGCGATCGAGACCGGCGAGGCGAGGTCGTAGGCGAGCGTGCTGAGCACGTGGGAGAGGTCGACGTGGTCGGGGGCGTCCTCGACGCCCATGATCGACAGCAGCCCGTGGCAGGTCTCGTCGACGTCGAGGGTGGCGTCCTCGATGAGCAGGGAGGTCTGCACGTCGAGGATCCGCGCGGTGTCCTCGGCGCGCTCGACGTAGCGACCGATCCAGAACATCGACTCCGCGATCCGGCTCAGCACCGCGGGCTCCTCGTGGTCGGGCCGGCCTGCTGCTGCTGCTCGGTCTGCTCCTGCAGGGCGGTGAGGGCGGGTCCCGGTGTCTCCGGCTGCGTCGCCGGGGGCGGGGGAGGCGACGGCGGCTCGGTGGCCTCCCGCACCTCGGGCACCTCGGCGACGGCGTCGCCCTCCCCGACCTCGTCGGCCAGGTCGGCGACCGCGACCCGGGGGCCGGCCAGCACCCACGTGTCCTTGGAGCCGCCGCCGCGCGAGGAGTTCACGATGAGCTCGCCCCGCGCGAGCGCGACGCGGGTCAGCCCGCCCGGCAGCACCCACACCCGGTTGCCGTCGTTGACGGCGAACGGGCGCAGGTCGACGTGCCGGGGCCCGAGCTCGCCGTCGACGAACGTCGGCACCGTCGACAGCTGCACGACGGGCTGGGCGATCCAGTCGCGCGGGGCGGCGAGGATCTTGGTGCGCAGCTCGTCGAGCTCGGCGCGGCTGGCGCGCGGGCCGATGACGATGCCCTTGCCACCCGAGCCGTCGACCGGCTTGAGGACGAGCTCGTCGAGCCGGTCGAGCACCTCCTCGCGGGCCTCGGCGTCGCCGACCCGCCACGTGTCGACGTTCTTGAGCACCGGCTCCTCCGACAGGTAGTAGCGGATGATGTCGGGCAGGTAGGTGTAGACGAGCTTGTCGTCGGCGACGCCGTTGCCGACGGCGTTGGCGAGGGTCACGTTGCCGGCGCGCGCGGCGTCGACCATGCCCGGGCAGCCCAGGGTGGAGTCGGCGCGGAAGTGCATCGGGTCGAGGAACTCGTCGTCGATGCGCCGGTAGATGACGTGCACCGGCGCCAGGCCCTGCGTGGTGCGCATCATCACGCGCCCGCGGCGGCACTCCAGGTCGCGGCCCTCGACGAGCTCGACGCCCATCGTGCGAGCCAGCAGCGCGTGCTCGAAGTAGGCGCCGTTGTAGACGCCGGGGGTGAGCACGACGACGTTCGGGTCGGTGACGCCGGCGGGTGCGGCGGCGCGGAGGGCCGCGAGCAGCCGTTGCGGGTAGGCCGCGACCGGCCGGATCCGGTGCTGGGCGATGGTCTCGGGCAGCGCCGAGCTGATCGCGCGCCGGTTGGTCATCACGTAGGACACCCCCGAGGGGACCCGCACGTTGTCCTCGAGCACGCGGAACTCGCCGGCGTTGTCGCGGATCAGGTCGATGCCCGAGACGTGCACGCGGACGCCGTTCGGGGGCCGCACCCCGGCCGAGGCGCGGTGGTAGTGGCTGGAGGTGGTGATCACGCGGCGGGGGATCACCCCGTCGTCGAAGACGGTGCCGGCGTCGTAGACGTCGGCGAGGAACATCTCGAGCGCGCGCACCCGCTGCTGGACGCCGGCGTCGATCTGCGACCAGGTGTCCTGCTCGATGACGCGCGGCAGGATGTCGAGCGGGAACGCCCGCTCCTCGCCACCGATGTCGAAGGTGACGCCCTGGGCCAGGTAGCCGGCCTGCAGCGCCTCGACCCGGCTGACCAGCTCGGGCGTGGTCAGGGTCGCCAGCGACTCGCGCAGCCGCAGGTACGGCGAGCGCAGCTCGTCGCCGTCGAACATCTCGTCGTAGGCCTGGCCGTTGCCCCCGTAGCCCTCGAACATCGCGTTCATGGCGACGACCCTAGTGGGCGTGGATCGCCCCCAGGTGACGCGCAGGTCACGGCTGGGCGGGCAGGTCCGGGTTCAGTCCGAGCTCGCCGGAGGAGGTGACGGTGCCGTCGTCGTGCAGCACGAGCGTGCCGGTGAGCACCTCCGGCGCGTAGGAGACGGCGCCCGGCGGCCGCTTGCTCGAGGTGGCCCACAGCCGGTTCCGGGTGCTGTAGGTGTTGTCGAACCAGTGGCTCTCGAGCTCGACCCGGTCGGGGTAGACCCGGCCCACGACGTAGGCGGTGCCGCGGAAGGCGAACAGCCCGCCGTGGGAGACCTGGACCGTGCCGCGGACCTGGCGCGCGGTCTGCGCGTGCACCTCGCCGGCGAGGTAGAGGTCGACCTTGCCGGAGCCGTCCATCGCCCGCCAGAACGGGCTCCTGGCGCCGTCCTCGACCATCAGCCGCGACGAGCCGGAGAACCGCACCGGGCCCAGCGCGGGCGTGTGGCCCTGGACGATCACGGTCGCCTCGGCCGGCGCGGCGTCGAGCACGCCGCGGAACCAGGCGAGGTGGCGGCCGTCGACCCGGGCCGAGACGCCGTTGTCGTCGGAGCCGTGCCGGAAGACGTCGACGGTGACGAGCAGGACGCCGTCGGGGCCGGGAGGGGTGAGCCAGGTGGCGTAGGAGGTGTCCTCGTACGGCGTGCCGACCGGCCGGTCGGGGAAGCGGTGGCCGCCGCTCGCGGTCGTGGTGAAGTTGCGCGCCCACACGTCCTTGTAGGTGTCCACGGCGCGCGCCTTGAAGCCCCCGCGCCGCCACGGGTTGTCGCCGATCTCGTGGTCGCCGACGGCCGCGTAGAGGCTGGACGGCGCGATGCCGACGTCGCGGAAGTACTGCCGGTAGCGGCCGTAGTAGAAGTCGCCGGCGCGGGTGACCGCCCGGAGCTTCTGCGACTCGGTGCGGGTCGGGCCGAAGTAGCCGGTGCGGTCGGCGTCCTGGCCCCAGTGCCCCTCGACGAGGTCGCCGGCGACGAGGTAGGCGTCGGCGTCGTAGGAGGCGAGGGTGCCGAAGACCCGGTCGACGGCGCGGGCGTAGGAGGGGTTCCACGAGTTCCGGCCGTCCCGGACCCGGATCCCGGCGGTGCGGAGGTCGCCGATGTCGGCGTTGAACATGTCCGGCGACGACACGAACGTGAACATCGGGTCGGCGGGGTCGACCGGCAGCGGCTCGACCGGGCTCGAGGGCGGGCCGGAGGTCGGCGGGTCCGCGACCGCGGGGCGCTGCGGCCGGACACCGCGGTCGGGCGCTGCGCGGTCGTCGGAGCCGGTCAGCGTCAGCCCCGCCACCACGGTGGCGGCGAGCGCGAGGGCCGCGACCGCGGCGAGGAGTGGGCCGCGGCGCCGGCGCTCGAGAAGTCCCATGGTCGACCGATCCTAGCCCCGGCCCGGGCCCGTGACGTGTACTTTCGGCGCATGGCCGATGACGCTCCGGAGTTCTGGTACTGCCTCAAGCACAGCACGGTCGAGGGCCGCGACGGCTGCCCCAACAAGGACCGGCTCGGGCCCTACGCCAGCGCGGCCGAGGCGTCGCGCGCGATCGAGACGGCCCACGAGAAGAGCGAGGCCTGGGACCGCGACCCGGCCTGGAACGACGACGAGCTCGAGGACTGACGCCGGTGCGCCGGCGCCGGGTCGCGGCGCCGCCCCGGGCCACCGACTTCTGGCCGTTCGGCGGGATGATCCTGATGGCCGCGACGCTGTTCCTGTACGGCGCCAGCGGGCTGGTCGCGCCGTGGTGGGCCGTCGTGGTGCTGCTCGTGCTCTGGCTCGCGCTGTTCGTGCTGGCCTGCTCGTGGTGGTCGAGCCACCCGCGCCGGATCACGGTCCTGGCGCTGGGCGCGCTGGCCCTCTGGTTCGCGAGCCTGGTCGCCGGGGCGAGCCTGCTCGGCTGGTCGGCCTGAGCCGCGCCCGGCGTCAGCGGGGGCGGACCAGGAGCACCCGGTCGCGGCCGTCGCCGTTGTCGGTGGTGACGAGCAGGTTGCCGTTGGCGAGCAGGACGGGGGAGCGCAGCCGGCCCCAGCGCCCGTCGAGCGCGGCCGGCGTGCTGACCCGGGGGTTCGACCCGTCGGCGTCGAAGCGGATGAACAGCAGCTCCTGGTCCTTGAGGACGCCGACCGCGAGCGCCCCGTTGAGGCTGCCCCACCGCTTGCCCCGGACGAAGGTGGCCCCGGAGGTCGCGACCGTCGTCGGACCCGAGCTCCAGCGCGCCTCCTGCTGGGTGCCGGGGAGGCCCTGGTCGGTCATCGGCACCGACTCGTCGTAGCCGGGCACCGGGTTCCAGCCGTAGTCGCCGCCGGGGACCAGCAGGTTCACCTCGTCGTCGCGGGAGGAGCCCTGCTCGGCGGACCAGAGGGTGCCGTCGCGGCGCTCCGCGAGACCCTGCACGTTGCGGTGGCCGTAGGTGAACACGTAGCGGCGGTTGCGGCTCTCGGCGCCGGCGTACGGGTTCTGCGGCCACGGCCGGCCGGTGAACCGGTTGAGGCGCAGCGTCTTGCCGCCCAGGGAGTCGAGGTCGCGCGGGTTGGTGCCGACGGCCGCGTCGCCGGTGCCCACGAGCAGGGCGCCGTCGGACGTGGCGAGCAGCCGGCAGCCGCCGTGCCGCCCGGAGGTGGTGGGCAGGCCGGTGACGAGGGGGCGGACGAGCCGGGCCCGGGTCTCGCGGCGGTTGAGCTTCCAGGCGTTGACGCGGATGTCGTGCCCGCCGCCGGTGCGCCAGCCGCTGCACGTGTAGAAGCGGCGGTTCTTCGCGAACCGCGGGTCGACCTCGAGGCCCATCAGCCCGGTCTCGCCCGACGTCCAGATCCGTGCCGAGGGGAAGCGCACCGTGCGCTTGCGACCGGCCGCGGTGCTCAGCGTCAGCCGTGCCCGCTCGCGCTCGGTCACCAGCAGCGAGCCGCTCGGCAGCCGGCGGACGTCCCACGGGTGGTCGAGGCCGCCGACGCGGGTGGTCACGCGCAGCGACGGCGCGCGGGCCGCGGCCGGCGCGGTGACGGCCGGCGCGGTGACGGCCGGCGCCTCGACCGCTGCCGGTGCGGAGGGTGCCGTGGCCCCGCCGGCGCCGGCCGGGAGGGCCGCGAGGAGGGGGGCGGCGAGGGCGAGGAGGGCGGTCGCGACGACGGGACGCATGAGGTCACCGTAACCGTCCGGATCCCGCCGTCCGGGTCGATTCCGGGCCGCCGGTGGGTCCCCGCAAAGATGGTGGGTAAGAAAGTGCTGAAGACGGGCATGAGAAGCCCTGCGGGTGGGTTGAACAGCAGACCGCAGGCCATACCATCGCAGACCACCTCCCGTGAAGGATCGATCCCCATGACGCCGAGCGCTTCCACCGCCCCCACCGCCTCGTCGAGCGCCGCGCTCGCCGTCCTGCACGAGCGGCTCACCGCCCTCCAGGCCGAGCGCGACCAGGCCCAGGCCGAGACCCGTGCCGAGGCCGTCGGCGACATCGTCGACCGTGCCACCAACGTCGAGGCCAGCATCCGGCTGTCGCTGCTCGACGAGCGGATCGCCGCCCTCGAGCTCGACATCGCCGAGGTCGAGGCCGCCGAGCACGTCGACGGCGTCGTCTCGCTCGGCGACACCGTCGTGCTCGACCTCGGCGACGGCCCCGAGTCGTTCGTCGTCGGCTCCGTCGAGCAGGCGGTCGCGGGCATCGAGACGGTCACGCCCAGCAGCCCGCTCGGCCAGGCCATCCTCGGCACCGCCGTCGGCAGCACCGTCTCCTACGCCCCGCGCAAGGGCCTGTCGTTGTCCGCGACCATCGTCTCCACCAGCTGACGGCACCGAACCCGCGCTGACCCGTCGCTGATCAGCGACGGGTCAGCGGGTCAGAAGGTGTGCTCGGGCCCGGGGAAGGTGCCGGCCTTGACGTCGGCGTCGTAGTCGCGCGCGGCCTGCAGCAGCACGGCGTGGACGTCGGCGTACTGCTTCACGAACCGGGCCATCCGGCCCTGGCGCAGGCCGAAGGCGTCCTGCCAGACGAGGACCTGCCCGTCGCACCCGGCGCCGGCGCCGATCCCGATGGTGGGGATGCGGAGCCGGCGGGTGATCTCGCCGGCGATGTCGCCGGGCACCATCTCCATCACGACGGCGAAGGCGCCGGCCTCCTGGACCGCGAGCGCGTCGGCGAGGACCCGCGCACCGGTCTCGCCGCGGCCCTGGACGCGGTAGCCGCCGAGCGTGTGCTCGGACTGCGGGGTGAAGCCGATGTGGGCCATCACGGGGATGCCGCCCTGCGTCAGCCTCTCGATCTGTGGGGCCATCTCCACGCCGCCCTCGAGCTTGACGGCGTGGGCGCCGGCCTCCTTCATGAACCGGACGGCGGTCAGGTAGGCCTGCTCGGCGGAGGCCTGGTAGCTGCCGAACGGCAGGTCGCCGACCACGAGGGCCCGGCGCACCGAGCGCGACACGGCGCGGGTGAGCGGCAGCAGCTCCTCGACGGTCACCGGGAGGGAGGTCTCGTTGCCGTAGACGTTGTTGCTCGCGCTGTCGCCGACCAGCAGCACCTCGATGCCGGCCTCGTCGAACGTGGCGGCGGCGTACTGCTCGTAGGCGGTGAGCATGGAGAAGCGCTCGCCGCGCTCCTTCATCTCGCGCAGGTGGTGGGTGCGGACCCGCTTCGTGGGGGCGGCCGCGGACGCCGTCGCGGGGCCGGTGCCGTACGGCGCGGTCTCCTCGGGCTGGGAGGGCGTGCTCATCGTGTCTCCGATCGTCGTCTCGCGGCTCCTCGGGTGGAGTCCACGGACCGGTCCCAGGCTAGGCCGCACGCCTGCTCGAGCCCACCGTCGCGCCCTGTGGCGGTCGTCACCGCCGACCCGTCGCTGATCAGCGACGGGTCAGCGGTGGGTCGGCGGTGGGTCAGCGGCCGGGGGGGGAGTTGAACATCCACTGCACGCCGAACCGGTCGGTGACCTGGCCGAAGTGGTCGCCCCAGGGCGCCTCCTCGAACGGCAGGTCGACCGAGCCGCCCTCGGCGAGCGCCTCGAACCAGCCGCGGATGGTCTCGAGGTCGTCGCCGCTGATCGACACCGTGCCGTTGGTGACCTGGCCCGGCATGGTGCTGGGGGCGTCGGAGCCCATCAGCACGACGGTGTCGTTCGTGGTGAGCTGGGAGTGCATGACCTGGCCCTGCTCGGCCTCGGGCACGCCCCCGCCCCCGAACTGGGCGTAGGTGTTGACGTCGAGGACGCCGCCGAGGACGGACTGGTAGAACGTCATCGCCTCCTCGGCCTGGCCGCGGAACATGAGGTACGGGTTCAGTCGGGTGCTCATCGGTTCTCCTGGTCGCTGGTGCTGGGGTGCTGGGGCGGGTGCTGCGTGGGGTGGGGCGTCGGGGGTCCGGCGGCGTCGGCCGCCGCCTCGAGGTCGGCCACGACGATCCGGGTCATCGCGAGCATCGCCTGCGTCGCGGCGCCCGCGCGGGCCGGGTCGGGGTCGGAGACCAGCTCGTACAGCCGCGCCGGCACGACCTGCCACGACAGCCCGAAGCGGTCCTTGAGCCAGCCGCAGACCGACTCCCGCCCGCCGTCGGCGAGGGAGTGCCAGTAGTAGTCGACCTCCGACTGGTCCCGGCAGGTGATGGTGAAGGAGACCGCCTCGGTGAAGTGGGCGTGCTCCGGACCGCCGTTGATGCCCTGGAACCGGGTGCCGTCGATCGTGAACTCTCCGGCCATCACCCGTCCGGGCTCGCCGGGCGTCGTCGCGGGGTAGCGCGAGAGCCTGCCGATCGACGAGCGGGGGAAGATCGCGGTGTAGAACCGCGCCGCCTCCTCGAGCCGGTCGTCGAACCAGAGGCACGGACTGATGCTGGTCATGGCCGGACTGACCGCCGTCCGGTCGGGAACTCATCGCCCTCCCTAGACTCCACGCGTGGACTTCTACTCGGCCTACGCCCACGGGTTCGCCCGCGTCGCGGCCTGCACGCTGCCGGTCGCCATCGCCGACCCGGCCGCCAACGCGGCCCGCACCATCGAGCAGGCGCGCGAGTGCGACGCCGAGGGCGTGGCGATCGCGCTGTTCCCCGAGCTCGGTCTGACCGGGTACGCCGTCGACGACCTCTTCCTCCAGGACACCCTGCTGGACGCCGTCGTCGTCGCGGTCGAGGAGATCGTGGCGGCGTCCGTGGGGCTGCTGCCGGTGATCGTGGTCGGCGCGCCGTTGCGCCACGACGACCGCGTCTACAACTGCGCCCTGGTCATCAAGGACGGCGAGCTCCTCGGCGTGGCCCCGAAGGCGCACCTGCCGAACTACCGCGAGTTCTACGAGCGCCGCTGGTTCGCCGCCGGCGACGAGCAGGTGACCGACCAGGTCACGGTGGGCTCCCACGAGGCGCCGTTCGGGACCGACCTGGTCTACACGGCCACCGACCTGCCCGACCTCACCTTCCACGTCGAGGTCTGCGAGGACATGTGGGTGCCGGTGCCGCCGAGCGCGACGGCCGCGCTGGCCGGGGCGCACGTGCTGCTCAACCTCTCCGGCAGCCCGATCACCATCGCCCGCGCCGAGGAGCGCCGGCTGCTGGTCAAGAGCGCCAGCGCGCGCTGCCAGGCCGCCTACGTCTACGCCGCCGCCGGCCAGGGCGAGTCGACGACCGACCTGAGCTGGGACGGCCAGACGATGGTCTACGAGTGCGGCGACCTGCTCGCCGAGGGCGAGCGGTTCCCCGAGGGGGCCCGCCGCACCGTCGCCGACGTCGACCTCGACCGGATCCGGCAGGAGCGCCAGCGCCAGGGCACCTTCGACGACAACCGCCGCAACCACGACGTGCACGCCACCCCGGTCCGGTTCCGGCTCGACCCGCCGGTCGGCGACGTCGGGCTGCGCCGTCCGCAGCGCCGCTTCCCGTTCGTGCCCGACGACCCGGCCCGGCTCGCGCAGGACTGCTACGAGGCCTACAACATCCAGGTCTCCGGCCTCGAGCAGCGGCTGCGTGCGATGTCGACCGACACCTGGCAGCCCAAGGTCGTCATCGGCGTCAGCGGCGGCCTCGACTCGACCCACGCGCTGATCGTGGCCGCCAAGGCGATGGACCGCCTCGGCCGGCCGCGCACCGACATCCTCGCCTTCACGATGCCGGGGTTCGCGACCGGCGAGGCGACGCGGGGCTACGCGACCCGGCTCTCGGAGAGCCTCGGGGTCAGCTTCGCGACCCTGGACATCACCGCCGCGGCCCGGCAGATGCTCGACGACCTCGACCACCCCTTCTCCGAGGGGCGCGAGGTCTACGACATCACCTTCGAGAACGTGCAGGCCGGCTTGCGCACCGACTACCTGTTCCGCCTGGCCAACCACCGCGGCGGGATCGTGCTCGGCACCGGGGACCTCTCCGAGCTCGCGCTGGGCTGGTGCACCTACGGCGTCGGTGACCAGATGTCGCACTACAACGTCAACGCCGGCGTCCCGAAGACCCTGATCCAGCACCTGATCCGCTACGTCATCGAGTCCAGCCAGTTCGAGGCCGACACCGACGAGGTGCTCCGCGAGATCCTCGAGCAGGAGATCACCCCCGAGCTGATCCCGGCCACGGTCGACCAGCCCGAGCAGCGCACCGAGGACTCCGTGGGCCCCTACGCGCTGCAGGACTTCACGCTGTACCACGTGCTGCGCCGCGGCTACCGGCCCAGCAAGATCGCCTTCCTCGCCTGGCACACCTGGCACGACGTCGAGGCGGGGGAGTGGCCGGCCGGGTTCCCCGCCGACCGGCGCGGCGAGTACGACCTCGCCACGATCCGGCGGTGGCTGGAGGTCTTCTGCCGGCGCTTCTTCGCCAGCCAGTTCAAGCGCTCGGCCCTGCCCAACGGCCCCAAGGTCACCCCGGGCGGCACCATGTCACCGCGCGGCGACTGGCGGATGCCCTCCGACGCCGCCCCGACCGCCTGGCTCGCCGAGCTGGAGAACGTCCCGCAGGCCTAGCGCCCGGCTCCACCCGTGCGGCCGGGCACCGACCCGGCGTCGGCCCCGTCGACGGCGTCGAGGTGGGCCGAGAGGGCGTCGCCCAGCGGGCCCAGGACGGCGCCCGGCAGCGCGTGCCCCATCCCCGGCACCTCGACGCGGTGCGCGGAGCCGATGGTGCGCGCCAGGTGCGCGGCGCTCGGGGGCGGGTAGGCCGGGTCGGCCGGTGCCTCGACGACGAGCACCGGGGTCGTCACGCCGGCCAGCTCGGCGCCGCGGGCGAGCCCGTCGGTGCCGGCGCGGGCGTGCGCCGTGGCGGAGGCGGCGTCCGGCGGGCCGCCGTGGGCGACGACCCGCTCCTCGAGGGCGCGGAACTCCTCGGCGTCGAACGGCACCCCGCCGCCGTTGAGCACCCGCCAGTGCTCCACCCGCCAGTCGAGCTCGGCGGCGGCGTCGCGCGGTTCCCCCAGCGTCGCCCACACGGCGAGCAGCTCGTCGGAGGGCCCGGGCACGGCGTCCGCACCGGGCGCGCCGGGCAGGGCGCCGGTGCAGAACAGCGTCGCGGAGAGCAGCCGGTCGGGGTGGTCGAGCAGCAGGAGCTGCACGAGGTAGCCGCCCATCGACATCCCCACGACGTGCGCGCGGTCGACGGCGAGGGCGTCGAGCACGGCGACGGCGTCGCCGGCCAGGTCGCGGATCGCGTAGGGCCGGTCGTCGATCCCGCGGGTGGACCGGCCGGTGTCGCGGTGGTCCCACACGACCACGCGGTGGCGGCGCCCGAGCCGCTCCACCAGCCGGTCGGGCCAGAGGACGCCGCTGGAGGCCGCGCCCATCACGAGCAGCACCGTGCTGCCGGAGCGGTCACCGCTCTCGCGCACCCAGAGGTCGTAGCCGCCGCCGTCCGCGCCGCCGTCGACGGCCACCACGTGCTCGACGGCGCCAGGGCGTGCGTCCGGTCCAGGCTCGATCGACATGGCTCCCATCCTGGACGCCGCCGCCGGTGGTCGCGACTCCTTAACCGCGCCTTAGCCCGCCGCTGGATCGCGCTTAGCGCCGTCGGCGGCATCGTCGTCCTCGTCACCCCAGCAGCACACGAGGGACACCAGCGACCCAGGGTCGAAGACGAGGAGGAGCGAGATGAGGAAGAAGTTCGTGGCCGCGGGTGCGGTCGGCGCGGTCGTCGTGGCCGGGCTCGGGGCCGGAGCCGTGATGGCCTTCGGCGCCGACGACGAGACCCGGGAGCGCGGCACCTGCGACGGCGCCGCCTACGAGCTCGTCGTCGGCGAGGACGACGGCGGCCTCGAGCTCGAGTTCGAGCTCCAGTCGAGCGGCCCGGCCGAGGTCTGGCAGGTGCTCGTCGAGCAGGACGGCGCCTCCGTGCTCGCCGGCGAGCGCAGCACCGACGAGGACGGCGAGCTCGACCTCGACACCCCGGTCGACAAGGACGGCACGCAGGAGTACCGCGTGAGCGTCAGCCCGGCCGAGGGCGACCCCTGCGTCGCCACCCTGAACCGCTGATCCGTCCACCACACACCCCACCACCCGGAGGAACCACCATGAAGAAGAGCATCGCCGCCCTGTCCGCCACCGCCCTGCTGGCCGGCCCCGCCGCCGTCGCCCTCACCGCCGCCCCGGCCCACGCCGACGTCGAGCGCCAGGGGGTCTGCGGCACCGGCACCTACGAGCTGTCGGTCGACCGCGAGGGCCGCGGCCACGAGGTCAACGTCGACCTCGACAACCTGCCCGCCGGCAGCGCGTGGCGGGTCAAGCTGTGGCAGGACGGCAAGCGGGTCGCGAACGTCGTCCGCACCGCCGAGCGCGACGGCGACCTCGACCTCGAGCGCTACCGCCCGAACACCGCCGGCGCCGACACCTTCAAGTTCACCGCCAAGCGGGTCGGCGCCACCACCCGCTGCGGCGCCTCGGTCACCGTCTGACCCCGGCGCACGGATCGGGCTAGGCGCCGCCGAGGTCGACCACGACCTCGGTGCCGCCGAGCGCCGACCGCCCGATCGACAGACCGCCACCGGACTCGGTGGCGGTCTTGTCGACGATGGAGAGGCCGAGCCCGGTCGAGTCGCCGCCGGAGACCCCGCGGTCGACGAGGCGGGCGGCGTCCTCGACGGACAGGCCCGGTCCGCCGTCCTCGACGACCAGCCGGAGCCCACCGTCGGCGCCGGGGGCCACGGTGACCCGGACGCCGACCGGCTCGGGCGTGTGGGTGAAGACGTTGTCGAGCAGGACGTCGACCAGGGCGGCCAGGTCCTCCGGCCCGGCCCGCACCGGCACCGGCCCGGTGGTCGTGACCTCCAGGTCGAAGCGGCGCCCCTGGTCCTCGGCGAGCGGCTCCCAGAACCGCGCCCGCTCGGTGAGAACGGCGACGCCGTCGGTCACCGGCACCAGGCCCTCGCGCTCGGAGCGCCGCGCCTCGCGCACGACGTGGTCGACGGTGGCCTGCAGGTCGTCGAGGTCGGCCATCAGCCGCTCGCGAGCGGCGTCGTCGGCGATGCCCTCGACGCGCAGCCGGAGCGCGGTCATCGGGGTGCGCAGCCGGTGCGAGACGTCGGCGATGCCGGCGCGCTCGCGCTCGAGCAGCACCTCGACGCGGTCGACCAGCCGGTGCAGCGCCACGCCGAGGTCGCGGACCTCGGAGGGACCCTCGACGGGGGGCTGCTCGGTCCGGCGCCCGGCGCCGAGGCCGGCGGCGTACCCGGCCAGGCTCTGGATGGGCCGCACGAACGAGCGGGCCAGCCGGTCGGAGAGCACCAGCGCGCCGACGAGCAGCAGCGCGCCGAGGGCCAGCAGGATCAGCCAGCTCCGCACCAGCTCGCGCTCGAAGCCGGGCGTCGGCACGAAGACCCGGATGATCGGCTGGGACTCGGGACCCGCCGAGCTGCCGCTGAGCGAGACCGGCACCAGGATCGCGGTGCCGCCGTCGACGTCGTCGACCCGGGCGGTGCTGTTGATGCGCGCCTCGACGATCCGGGCCTCCTCGGCGGCTCCCGGCGCGGGGCCGAGGACATCGCCGTCGGCCATGACGACCGTCGTCTCGGTGTCGCTGTCGGCGTTGACCTCCGCGACGTAGCGGGCGATCTCGCTGCGGCCGTAGCGGGCCACCACGCTCTCGGTGGACTGCACCTCCAGCGCCGCCTGGGCCAGCCGGTCCTCGAGGACGTAGCTGCGCAGCAGGACCGCCATCGGCACGAGCATGGCGAGCAGGACCATGCTCACGGCGGCGGCCACCGTGACGGTCAGCCTCCGGCGCACCTCAGCCCTCCGGCTCGCTGAGCCGGACGCCGACGCCGCGCACGGTGTGCAGGTAGCGCGGCTCGGACGCCGACTCGCCGAGCTTGCGGCGCAGCCACGACAGGTGGACGTCGACGGTCTTGTCGGACCCGCCCCACGGCTGCTGCCAGACCTCGACGAGCAGCTCGCGCTTGGTGACCACCTCGTCCGGACGCTCGGCCAGGTGGCGCAGCAGGTCGAACTCCTTGGGGCTCAGGTCGAGGTTGGTCCCGGAGACGCGCGCCTGCCGGGCGGCGACGTCGATCTCGAGGGCGCCGACGACGATGGTGCGCCGGGCGGGGGAGCCGCCGGCGCCGGAGCGGCGCATCACCGCGCGGATCCGGGCCTCGAGCTGGGCGGTCGTGTAGGGCTTGACCACGTAGTCGTCGGCGCCGGCGTCGAGGCAGCCGACCAGCGACGGGTCGTCGTCGCGGGCGCTGGCCACGATGACCGGCACGGTGCTCACCGCGCGCAGCATCGACAGCACCTGGGTGCCGTCGACGTCGGGCAGGCCGAGGTCGAGGATCACCAGGTCGGGACGCGAGTCGACGGCCATCTGCAGGCCCTGCATGCCGGTCGAGGCCGACTCGACGGCGTACCCCCGCTCACCGAGCGAGCGCATCAGCAGCGGACGGATCCGCGCGTCGTCCTCGATGATCAGCACCTGCACGTGGGCGAACCTACTGGCTCAGCCCCCGTCGGGGATGATGGCGCCATGGCCCGTCCCTCCGTGCGCACGCTCGGCTACCTCGCCGGCTGGCTCGGCGCGGCGGCGCTCGCGGTGGCGGTCGGTCTCTTCGCGGTGACCGGGGTGGGGGCGAGCGTGCGTGACCGCGGTCCGCTCAACGGTCAGCAGCGTGCCTTCGAGGCCGCAGGCCTCGGCACCCCGGGCGCGGTGACGCCGGACCCCGCGGCCGAGCGGCGCGAGCAGGTCTTCGACGACGACTTCGGCAGCATCACCGTGGCCTGCCGGGGCGCCGTCGCCTACGGCGTCGAGGCCGCCCCGGCACCCGGGTGGACCACCATCGGCTTCGAGTCCGGACCCGACGACGACGTCGACGCGGTGTTCTCCTCCGGTGCCCGCTCCATCGAGCTGGAGGTCTACTGCAACGGCGGTCGCCCGACGCTGTCCGACCGCGAGGACCAGACCCTCGGCGACGGGGACTGACCGGCACCCTAGGGTGGCGCCATGGGCAAGCAGGAAGAGTTCGTTCTCCGCGCTCTCGAGGAGCGCGACGTCCGGTTCGTGCGACTGTGGTTCACCGACGTGCTTGGCTTCCTCAAGTCGGTGGCGGTGGCTCCGGCCGAGCTCGAGGGCGCCTTCGAGGAGGGCATCGGGTTCGACGGCTCGGCGATCGAGGGCTTCGCGCGCGTCTACGAGGCCGACATGCTGCTGATGCCGGACCCGTCGACGTTCCAGATCCTGCCGTGGCGCGGGGGCGACGGCCCGGCGACGGCGCGGATGTTCTGCGACGTGGTGATGCCCGACGGCAGCCCGTCGTACTCCGACCCGCGCTACGTCCTCAAGCGCACCCTCGCCCGGGCCGCCGAGCGGGGCTTCACCTTCTACACCCACCCCGAGATCGAGTTCTACCTGTTCAAGGACACGCCGCAGGCTGGGGTCGACCCGGTGCCGGTCGACCGCAGCGGCTTCTTCGACCACACCGCGCAGTCGCACGGCTCCGACTTCCGCCGCGAGGCCATCACCATGCTCGAGGCGATGGGCATCTCGGTGGAGTTCAGCCACCACGAAGGCGGCCCGGGGCAGCAGGAGATCGACCTGCGCTACGCCGACGCCCTCTCCACGGCCGACAACATCCTCACCTTCCGCACCGTCATCCGGGAGGTCGCGCTGAGCCAGGGCATCTGGGCCAGCTTCATGCCGAAGCCGTTCACGACCCACCCGGGCTCGGGCATGCACACCCACGTCTCGCTCTTCGAGGGCGACCAGAACGCCTTCTACGAGGCCGGCGCCGAGTACCAGCTGAGCCAGACCGGACGCCGCTTCATCGCCGGCATCCTCAGGCACGCACCCGAGATCAGCGTCGTGACCAACCAGTGGGTCAACTCCTACAAGCGGATGATGTTCGGCGGCGAGGCGCCGTCGTACGTCTGCTGGGGCCACAACAACCGTTCCGCGATGGTCCGGGTGCCGATGTACAAGCCGCTCAAGGGCGCCTCGACCCGGGTCGAGGTCCGCACCCTCGACCCCGCCTGCAACCCCTACCTCGCCTTCGCCGCGATCCTGGCGGCCGGCATGAAGGGCATCGAGGAGGGCTACGAGCTCCCGCGCGAGGCCGAGGACGACGTCTGGGCGCTCTCCGAGCGCGAGCGCAAGAGCCTCGGCATCGACCCGCTGCCCAAGAACCTCAACGAGGCGATCGAGGTCGCCGAGACCAGCGAGCTGCTGGCCGAGACGCTGGGGGAGAACGTCTTCGAGTACTTCCTGCGCAACAAGCGCGCCGAGTGGGACGAGTACCGCGGCCAGGTCTCCGCCTTCGAGCGCGACCAGATGCTGCCGGTGATCTGACGCTCGCGATGACGGTCCTGGTGATCCAGCACGAGGACGACTGCCCGCCGGCGCTCGTGGGCCGGTGGCTGGCGGAGGCCGGCGTCGGCCTCGACGTGCGCCGCCCCTACGCCGGCGACCCGCTGCCCGACGACCTGGCCGGCCACACCGGGCTGCTGGTGCTCGGGGGTCCGATGGCCGCCACCGACGACGCCGAGCACGCCTGGCTCGCCCCGACGCGGGCGCTGCTGCGCGACGCCGTCGCGGCCGACGTCGCGACGCTCGGCATCTGCCTGGGCCACCAGCTGCTGGCCGCGGCCCTGGGCGGCACGTCCGCGCCGAACCCCGCCGGGCAGCAGCGGGGGCTGCTGCCGGTCGGCTGGACGGCGGCCGCGCTCGACGACGAGCTCGTCGCCCCCCTGCAGCACGCCACGCGGCACGCCCCACAGCGCTGCCTGCACTGGAACGTCGACGTCGTCACCGCGCTGCCGCCCGGGGCCGAGGTGCTCGCGCTCGCACCCGGCGGGGAGGTGCAGGCCGCCCGGTTCGCGCCGCGCGCGTGGGGCGTCCAGCCGCACCCCGAGGTGGACCGGGCCGTCGTCGAGAGGTGGGGCACCACGGAGCCGGACGCCGCCGCCGACGCGCTGGCCGCGGAGGTCGGTGCCGCCGCCGATGAGCTGGAGACGACCTGGCGGCCGCTGGCGACGTCGTTCGCGCGGGTTGTCGCGGGCGCCGGGGTGGCGTCGTGAGCCGGGTCGCCACGACCAAGGGGACCCTGCTGCGGCTCGGCTTCCAGCGCACCGACGAGGCGCTGGCCGACCTCGCGCTGCTGGGCGTGGCCAGCGAGCCGCTGGTCGCGCTGCTGGCCCGCACCGCCGACCCCGACCAGGCCCTGACCGGGCTGGTCCGGCTGGCCGACGCCGCGGGCGACGAGCGCGCCACGATGCTCGCGGAGCTGGCCGACGACGAGGGCACCGCGATGCGGCTGCTGTGCGTGCTCGGGGCCAGCGAGGCGCTGGCCGACCACCTGGCCCGCCACCCCGAGCACTGGCGCGAGCTCACCGACCCCACCCTCGGCTCGACCCGCCCGCCGGCCTACGTCGTGCGCGCCGGCCTGCTCGCCGCCGTCGGTGCCGACCCCGACTCCGACCTGCCGACCGCGACGCTCCCGGACGCCGAGGCCGTCGACGCGCTGCGGGTCGAGTACCGCCGGGTGCTGCTGCGGCTGGCCGCGCGCGACCTCGCCCACGACCTCGGCGTCGACGACGCCGCCGCCGAGCTCTCCGACCTCGCGGCCGGCACCCTGGACGCCGCCCTCGCGGTGGCCCGCCAGCGGGTGGGGGAGGACGCCGGGTGCGCGCGCCTGGCCGTCGTCGCGATGGGCAAGTGCGGCGGCCACGAGCTGAACTACGTCTCGGACGTCGACGTGATCTTCGTCCACGAGCCGGCCGTGGCGGCCGACGGCGGGCGCACCTCGGACGCGCGGGCGCTCCGGACCGCGACCCGGCTGGCCAGCCACCTGATCCGGATCTGCTCCGAGCACACCGGCGAGGGCACGATCTGGCCGGTCGACGCGGCGCTGCGCCCCGAGGGCAAGGCCGGGCCGCTGACCCGCACCCTGGCCAGCCACCGCGGCTACTACGAGCGCTGGGCCAAGGCGTGGGAGTTCCAGGCGCTGCTCAAGGCCCGTCCGGTGGCCGGCGACCTCGAGCTCGGCGGCGAGTTCATCGCGACCGTGGAGCCGATGGTGTGGAGCGTCGCGGAGCGCGACGGGTTCGTGGCCGACGTCCAGGCGATGCGCCGCCGGGTGCTCGACCACATCCCGGCCAAGGAGGCCGACCGCCAGCTCAAGCTCGGCTGGGGTGGCCTGCGCGACGTCGAGTTCGCCGTCCAGCTGCTGCAGCTGGTGCACGGCCTGGCCGACGACCGGATCCGTGCGTCCACGACCCTCAGCGCGCTCGCCCAGCTCACCGAGCACGGCTACGTCGGCCGCGAGGACGGCGAGGCGCTGCACGACGCCTACGCGTTCCTGCGCACCCTCGAGCACCGCATCCAGCTCGTGCAGCTGCGCCGCACCCACGTCGTCCCCGACGACACCGCGGCGTTGCGCCGCCTGGGCCGCAGCATCGGGTTCGTCCGGGAGCCCGAGGCCACCCTGGCCTCGGCGTGGGAGCACCACCGCCGCGAGGTCCGGCGGCTCAACGAGAAGCTCTTCTACCGCCCGCTGCTCACCGCGGTGGCGCGGGTGCACAGCGGGGAGGTCCGGCTCTCCTCCGAGGCGGCCGGCGCGCGGCTCGCCGCGCTCGGGTACGCCGACCCGCAGGCCGCGCTGCGCAACCTGGAGGCGCTGACCAGCGGCGTCTCCCGCACGGCCACCCTGCAGCGCGCGCTGCTGCCGGCGATGCTCAGCTGGTTCGCGGAGGGTGCCGACCCCGACGCCGGGCTGTTCGGCTTCCGGCGGCTCAGCGAGGCGCTGGGCCGCACCCCCTGGTACCTGCGCACCCTGCGCGACGAGGGCGAGGTCGCCGAGCGCCTGGCCCACCTGCTGTCGACCTCGCGCTACGTCACCGGCCTGCTCGAGCGCGAGCCGCAGGGCGTCCGCATGCTCGGCGGGGACCTGTCGCCGCTCAGCGCCGAGGCGATGATCGAGGAGATGCGCTCGACGGCGGCCCGCCAGGACGACGTCGACAAGGCGGTCCGCGCCGCGCGCGCGGTCCGGCGCCGCGAGCTCTTCCGCGTCGCGGCGGGCGACGTCCTCGACCTGACCGACGTCGCCGACGTCGGCGCGGCCCTGTCGCGGATCACCGACGCCACCCTCGAGACCACCCTGGAGGTCGTGGGGCGCGACCTGTGCCGCCAGCGCGGGTTCGACGAGCCGCCCACCGCCATGGCGGTCGTCGCGATGGGCCGCTACGGCGGCTTCGAGCTCTCCTACGGCAGCGACGCCGACGTCCTCTTCGTGCACCAGCCGGTCGAGGGCGCCGACCCGCACCGCGCGACGCAGTACGCGACCGCGGTGGCCAACGAGGTCCGCAACCAGCTCGCGCTGCCCGGGGCCGACCCCGCCCTCACCGTCGACGCGGACCTGCGGCCCGAGGGCAAGCAGGGCGCCCTGGTGCGCACCCTCGACTCATACGCCGCCTACTACGCCAAGTGGTCGAAGGTCTGGGAGGCCCAGGCGCTGCTCCGCGCCGACGCCGTCGTCGGCGACCCGGCGCTGCGGACGGCGTTCGAGCAGCTCATCGACCCGCTGCGCTACCCGCGGGGTGGGCTCTCCGACGACGACGTCCTCGAGGTGCGCCGGATCAAGGCGCGCGTCGACAAGGAGCGGATGCCGCGCGGTGCCGACCCGCAGCTGCACCTCAAGCTGGGGCGCGGGGGACTGGCCGACATCGAGTGGACCGTCCAGCTGCTCCAGATGCGCTTCGCCGGCGAGGTGCCGGCCCTGCGGACCCCCCGCACCCTGACCGCGCTCGAGGCGGCCCGCGAGGCCGGCCTGGTCACCGACGACGACGCCGCCGTCCTCACCGAGGCGTGGCGCGCGGTCAGCCGGGTGCGCAACGCCGTCACGCTGGCCCGGGGCAAGGCGGCCGAGCAGCTCCCGCGCGACACGCGCGAGCGGGCCGCCGTCGCGGCCATCCTGGGCTACCCGGGCGGCCGGACCGACGAGATGGTCAACGACCACCTGCGCGTCACCCGACTGGCCCGGGGCGTCGTCGACCGGGTCTTCTGGTGACCGACGTCGTGGAGCGGGCGCCGATGTGCCATGATGTGACTGCACGGATCGCGGCCGATCCCCCCAGAGGCCGCGGTCCGTGCACCTGTTTTCGCCCGACCTTGCGGATTTCTTGAGCCAGCCGTGACCGGGCGCTGAACCGGGCCCGCCAGCCTGGGTTCAATGATCTCCTGGGCCCGGACGACCACACCCTTCGACCCGGCCACGCTGCACCTGCTGGTCGACGACGTGCGCGAGCAGCCGTTCGTGCTCGACCTGGTCGGCACCTACCGGTCGATGCTGCGGCCCCGCGTGACGCGGGTGGTCGACGCCGTCCTCGCCGCCGACCTGGAGTGCGCGATGGACGCCGTGCTCAGCCTCAAGGTGTCCTCGACGATGACCGGGGCCCAGGAGCTGGCCGAGATGGCCGGCGTCGTCGAGACGCACCTGCGCCGCGACGAGCTGGCGGACGCCCGGGCCGAGGCGCTCCTGCTGCCGCCGGCGGCGACCCGTGCCGAGGAGGCGATCACCCGCTACGTCGTGAGCGTGCGGGGGCCCGGCGCGGCGCGTCCCGCTCAGGGGACCGGCGACTCCATCCGGTAGCCGACGCCGCGGACGGTCTTGATGAACGGCGGTGCCCCGGCGTTCTCGCCGAGCTTGCGGCGCAGGTTGCCGATGTGGACCTCGACCAGGTGGGTGTCGGAGACCCACTCCGTGCCCCACACCGACCGCAGCAGCGCCTCGCGGGTCCAGACCCGCTCCGGGGTGCGCATCAGCTCGGCGAGCAGGTCGAACTCGGTGCGGGTCAGCGCCAGCTCGTCGTCGGCGCAGAACGCGCGGCGTCCGTCGACGTCGACGCGCAGCAGACCGTGTCGCAGGATCTCGTGCCCGTTCGTCGCGGCCGGGGGCGGCGGCGCCGCCGGGTCGCCCGCGTGGGAGCCGGGCGCGCGCCGGGGCCGCCGGAACAGCGCGTTCACCCGGGCCTTGAGCTCGCGGATGCTGAAGGGCTTGGAGAGGAAGTCGTCGGCGCCGGTCTCCAGGCCGAGCAGGCGGTCGATCTCGTCGTCGCGGGCGGTGAT
This sequence comes from Nocardioides sp. S-1144, assembly GCF_005954645.2. Taxonomy (NCBI): domain Bacteria; kingdom Bacillati; phylum Actinomycetota; class Actinomycetes; order Propionibacteriales; family Nocardioidaceae; genus Nocardioides; species Nocardioides dongxiaopingii. The sequence goes on along the minus strand of NZ_CP040695.2, from coordinate 2,779,968 downwards.
CATCACGACGTAGGCGTCGGTGACCTCGCGGATCCGGCGGCAGGTCTCGATCCCGTCGATGCCCGGGAGACCCAGGTCGAGGGTCACCAGGTCGGGGTCGAAGCTGCGCACGAGGGCGACGCCGTCCAGCCCGTTGGCCGCGGTGCGGACGTCGAAGCCCTGCGTGCCGAGGGTGAACTCGATCAGGACGCGGATGTCCTCGTCGTCCTCCACGACGACGGCGCGGCGCTCTGCTTGAGCCTCATCCAGCGACATTCAACGAATCCTGCCACCTCCGGGAGGCGCCGTGGGTGCGCTGCGCCGACAAGGGCCGTCCGGGTGTGGTGCGTCACGGCCGCGGCCGGGTGGGATGGGCCCATGACCACGACCCCCGAGCAGCCCGTGTCCCCGACCGACCCCGACGGCCAGCCGGACGTCGTCCCGAGCCTCGACCCCGACCAGCCGATGGCCGACCCGCAGACCCACCCGGCTCCCGACCCCGACGTGGAGCCGCCCGCCCCGCTCCCGTGACGGGCGTCACACGCGCGAGCCGCGGTCCGTCACGTCGACGTAACAAGACCGACACGCAGCGCTCCTAGCCTCGAGGGGTCGCCCGGTGCCCGAGCCCGGCGCAGCCCGCTCGAGGAGCCGTCATGACCGCCAACCCCGTCCGCCTCCAGGCCATCGCCGCCGTCGAGGCGTTCACGCCGCCGCCGATCAGCTTCGATCCCGGCGAGGAGCCCGGCGAGATCTTCGGCACCAACGTCTTCAGCCTCAGCGCGATGCAGAAGCGGCTGCCGAAGTCGGTCTACAAGTCGGTGGTCGCCACAATCGAGAAGTCGACGCGCCTCGACCCCGACGTCGCGGACGCCGTCGCCTCGGCGATGAAGGACTGGGCCCTGGAGAAGGGCGCCACCCACTACGCCCACGTGTTCTACCCGCTGACCGGCCTGACCGCCGAGAAGCACGACAGCTTCCTCGACCCGGTGGGTGACGGCACGGCGCTGGCGTCGTTCTCCGGCAAGACCCTGGTGCAGGGCGAGCCGGACGCCTCCTCGTTCCCCAACGGCGGGCTGCGCAACACCTTCGAGGCGCGCGGCTACACCGGCTGGGACGTGATGAGCCCGGCGTACGTGCTGGAGAACCCCAACGGCAACACGCTGTGCATCCCGACCATCTTCATCTCGATGACCGGCGAGGCGCTGGACCACAAGACGCCCGTGCTGCGCTCGCAGCAGGCGATGTCGGTGCACGCGCGTCGGGTGCTCGAGCTCTTCGGGCACACCGACCCCGACAACGTGGTGGCCTACTGCGGCCCCGAGCAGGAGTACTTCCTGGTCGACAGCCACTTCTTCCTGGCCCGCCCCGACCTGTTGAACGCCGGCCGGACCCTGTTCGGCGCGAAGCCGCCCAAGGGCCAGGAGTTCGACGACCACTACTTCGGCGCCATCCCCGAGCGGGTCCTGGGCTTCATGATGGACACCGAGCGGGAGCTGTTCAAGCTCGGCATCCCCGCCAAGACCCGGCACAACGAGGTCGCACCCGGCCAGTTCGAGGTCGCGCCGATGTTCGAGCGCGCCAACGAGGCCTCCGACCACCAGCAGCTGCTGATGACGACGTTCAAGTCGGTCGCCAAGAAGCACGGCATGGAGTGCCTGTTCCACGAGAAGCCGTTCGCCGGCGTCAACGGCTCGGGCAAGCACGTGAACTTCTCCCTCGGGAACTCCGAGCTCGGCTCCCTGCTCGTGCCCGGCGACAACCCGCACGACAACGCGCAGTTCCTGGTCTTCTGCGCCGCGGTCATCCGCGCGGTGCACAAGTACAGCGGGCTGCTGCGGGTCTCGGTCGCCTCGGCGTCCAACGACCACCGCCTCGGGGCCAACGAGGCGCCGCCCGCGATCATCTCGGTCTTCCTCGGTGACCAGCTCGCCGACGTCTTCGACCAGATCGCCAAGGGCGGTGCGACCCACTCCAAGGAGAAGGGCACCCTGATGGTCGGCGTCGACACCCTGCCGAACCTCACCCAGGACCCGGGCGACCGCAACCGCACCTCGCCGTTCGCCTTCACCGGCAACCGGTTCGAGTTCCGGGCGCCGGGCTCCAACCAGACCGTCGCCGGACCGATGGTCATGCTCAACACGATCATGGCCGAGGCGCTCGACCACTGCGCGACCTACCTCGAGGACGCCGTCGCCGCCGGCACCGACTTCAACGAGGCCGTCCAGGCGCTGCTCAGCGACATCGTCTCCGACCACGGCGCGGTCATCTTCAACGGCAACGGCTACTCCGACGAGTGGCCGGTCGAGGCCGAGCAGCGCGGGCTGAAGAACCTGCGCACCACCGTCGACGCGCTGCCCGAGCTGATCAGCCCCGAGGCGGTCGAGCTGTTCGGCCGGTACGGCGTCTTCAGCGCCGGCGAGGCGCACAGCCGCTTCGAGATCGGCTGCGAGCAGTACGTCCTCGCGGTGGCCGTCGAGGCCAACCTCACCCTGGAGATCGGCGCCACGACGGTGCTCCCGGCCGCGCTGCGCTACCAGACCGAGCTCGCGCTCAACGTCAAGGCGCTCGCCGACGCCGGGCTCACGCCCGACCGGACCGGGCTGGAGACGGTCAGCGAGAAGGTCGCCGCCCTCACCGCCGGGCTGGCGGGCCTGCGGACCGCCATCGCCCACGACCACGCCGCCGACCCGCTCGAGACGGCGCGGGACGCACGCGACCTCGTGCTGCCGGCCATGGCCGCCGTCCGCGAGGCCGCCGACGAGCTCGAGGGCCTCGTCGCCGACGACCTGTGGCCGCTCCCGACCTACCAGGAGATGCTCTACATCCTCTGAGCCGTCGGGCCCGGCGGACCCACCGGGCCGACCGGGCTCACCGGGCCGCCGACGCCGGCGGCTCGGTGAGCACCCGGAGGGCGAGGTCGGTCGTCGACGGGACGCCGAGGTAGCCGACCACCCGGCTCACCACGTCCGGGTGCAGCGGCAGCAGGCCCGGGGTGCCCGGCACGTCGGGGGTCAGGCCGAGGTCGACGTCGTCGCGCCCGGTCATGATCTCGACGTTGAACTCGAAGCGCTCCCGGGCGCCGTCGGCGGTGAGCCGCCGGAGCAGGGTCGCGCCCATCCGCGGGGTCCCGTTCTCCTCGCCGAGCGAGTCGAGGGTGGCCACCAGGTTCACCCCGGCGCAGTGCTCGACGTCGGCCCACACCGCGCGCATCGAGCCCATCTCGTTGAGCAGCAGCGCCGCGGTCTTCGGGCCGATCCCCGGTACGCCGGGCAGGTTGTCGCTGGCGTCACCGCGCAGCGCGGCGTACTCGAGGTAGTGCTCGGCCGCGACGCCGTACATCGTGTGCAGCCGCGCGGGGTCGAGCAGCGGTGAGCCGCCGATGCCGCCGTTGATCAGGCGCAGCACGCGGGTGCTGGCGCTGATGTGGGCGAAGGAGTCGCGGTCGGAGGTGATGATGACGCAGTGCCAGCCGTGCCGCTCGGCCCACGTCGCGGCCGAGGCGCTGACGTCGTCGGCCTCGAGCCCGGCGGGCGTGACGGTGCGGAGGCCGAGGGCGTCGAGCATGGCCGCGGCCCGCTCGAGCTGCTCGACCAGCAGGGGGTGCTTCTCGGCCCGCCCGGCCTTGTAGGCCGGGTAGCCCGCCGCCCGCACGGACGCCGTCCGGTCGTCGAGCCCGAAGACCACCGCGTCCGGGGCGAACCGGTCGATGGCCTCCAGGATCTGGCGCAGCATGCCGTGCAGCGCCCACGCCGGCCGGCCGCCGCGGTCGCGCAGCCCGGTCTCGAGGCGCGCGTGGTGGTTGCGGTGCAGCAACGACGGCGCGTCGACGACGAGGAGCAGGCGCGGGTCGCGGTCGTCCGGGGAGCTGGGCATGGTGTCGGCCCAGGGTAGTGCCGCGTCGGGTCAGCCCTCGTGCCGGTGCGTCGGCCGGTCGGTCGGTGCCGGCTCGGTGGCCGGGGCCGACTCGTCGAGCGGGTCCTTGATCGCCCGGGTGTCGGTGACGGGCCGGTAGTCGTCGGCCTGGTGGTCGACGACGGGGTCGACGCGGTCGGCCTCGCGGACGACGTCCTCCTGGCGGGCGCGGGCCTGCATCGCGGCCCGCTCCGCGACGGCGGACTCCTCCTCGGCGCGGTGCGCCTCCTGCCGGGCCTGCTCGGCGGCCCGCTCGGCCTCGGTGGCGCGCTGCTCGGCACGGACGACGTCCTCGGTCTGGCCGGCGGCCCGGTGGCGCAGCTCGTCGGACTGCGCGCGGCGCTGCGCGAGCTCTGCGCTCTTCCTGCGCCGGCTCAGCACCAGCGCGAGGGCGACCAGGGCCGCCAGGACGAGGACGCCCACGACGACGAGCACGATGATGGTTCCGCTGTCCATGTCAGGCAGCTCCTTCGGGTCGGGGACCCCCCAGGGCACCGCACCCGGGTGCGTGGGGGGTACGCCCCTGGAGGTGAGCGCCGCCGCCGGCTCAGCGGCGGACCGTGAACCGCCAGACCCGGAGCGTGCGGTTGCCGGCCAGGTCGACGGCGACGAGCCGCACGACGTGGCGCCCGGGCGCGAGGGCGCGCCGCGGGGTGTAGGTCACCGCGCCCCCGGACCGTCGGGCCGGCGCCCTGAGGCCGTCGACGCGCAGGACGACGCCGACGCCGGCGGCGGGGGTGAACCGGTCGCCGACCCGTGCCCGGATCGTCGGGGTGCGGTCGCGAGTCGCGCCGGTGGGCCGGGTGCCGCGCACCGTCGGGCCGCTCCGGTCGACCGTCCACCGACGGACCGCCGGGCTGGCGTCGGCGGTGCCGGCGCCGTCGACGGCGCGCACCCGCATCGTGTGCCGGCCCTCCGCGAGGCCCCTGACGGTGGTCGTGGCGCCGCACCCGGCCCACCGACCGGCGTCCAGGCGGCACTCGAACCCGCTGCCGGGTTCGCTGCCGGTGAAGCGGAACGTCGACGTCCGCGCCCGGACGTGGCCCCGCGGGCCGCCCGCGATCGTGGTCTGCGGCGCGGCGCCGGCTCGGACGACGACGTCGACCGACGAGGTGACGGTCGCGTCGAGACCCGTGCCGTGGCCCGCGTGGACGCTGCCGACGGTGACGGTGGCCGTGTAGCGGCCGGCGCGCGCGTAGGTGTGGTCGGGGTCGGGCCCGGAGCCCGTGGTGCCGTCCCCGAAGTCCCACGCGTGGGCCAGGTCGACGGTGGTGGGGGCGAGGTCGACGCAGCCGATCCGCCGGGCCGGCTCGTCCGGGTCGTGGACGACGATCGACACTGCCTTCTCGCCGGCGCGCCGGGTCGCCCGCGTCTCGACCAGCCCGCTGCGACCCTCGCCGTCGGAGGTGAAGTAGAGCCAGATCTCGTTCGCCTCGGCGAACGGCTGGGTCTCGTCGAAGCGGTAGTGCACACCGCCGCGGTTGTTGGCGCAGCTCTGCTCGTGCACGTGCACCTGGTGCAGCGCGTCGGGCTGGAGCCCGGTGACCGAGATGCTGGCGTACGTCGCCCCGCGGCTGCGCACCATCTCCGCGGTGCCGACGAGGTCGTCGTAGGTGCCGATGCCCTCGGCGTAGGGGAGCACGTCGCCGTCGGTGGTGACCTCCGTCGAGAAGCCGACGGCGAGGGGTGCCGCGCCGCTGGTGGGGGTCGCGGTGGCCCTGATCGCGGGGAGCGTCTCCCCGGGGTCGGCCACGACGACCTCGACGGTGTCGACGCCGGGGTTGCCCTGGGCGTCGGTGACGGTGAGGGTCGCGTCGTAGGTGCCCGGCGTCGGGTAGGTCCAGCTGGCGTTCGGCGTCGTCGCGACGTCGGTGGTCGTGCCGTCGACCCCGAAGTCCCAGGAGTAGGTGAGGGCGCCGCCCTGGGCGTCGTGCGCCTGTCCGCTGAAGGAGACCGGCAGCGGCGCCGTGCCGGACGCCGGTGCCGCCGCGGCCCGCACGAGGGGAGCGGCTCCGCCGCCGCCCACGGTCACGGTCCAGGTCCGCTCGACCGACGCGCCGCGGGCGTCGGTCACCCGGAGGGACAGGGAGTAGAAGCCGGGCGCGGTGTAGGTGTAGCTGGCGTCCTCGAAGGTCGAGGTCACGCCGGGGACCCCGAAGTCCCAGAGGTAGCTCAGCGCGTCGCCGTCGGGGTCGCTCGCGTGCGCCATCACGCTCGTGTTCAGCGGTGCGGTGCCGGTGAGGGAGCTGAGCATCGGATCGATCAACGGAGTCTGGTTGACCCGACCCGGCTCCTCGACGACGACCGTGCCGCGCATCAGCGTGCCGTGCACCGAGCACAGGTAGTGGTAGGTGCCGGGCTGGTCGAAGGTGTACCGGAAGGGCGCGCCGCCCGGGACGCGGGACACCAGCACCGGGGTCGGCCAGGTCGCACCGGTGTTCTCGGAGGTCAGGTCGTGGCTGATCGTGGCGCGGTCGAACTGCCACTCGACGGTGTCGCCGACCACGATCCTGGCCTGCGACGTGCCGGTGCCGACGGCCTCCCAGCGGTTGCCACGACCGTCGTCGATCGCGTCGACCACCCAGGTGCGCGGGGCAGCGGCCGCCCCCGCGGGGGCCTGCTCGGCGACGGCCTGCGACGCGACGGCGCTCGTCAGGCCGGCGGCGACCACCAGGGCGACGAGCACCCGCACGCGCAGGGCGGACCAGCGGGACAGGCGGCGGGCGCGTCGCTTGAGACGGGTCGTGGGACGGGTCATGGGGAGGGCGCCTTTCCGGCGGACGATCAGCATGTGGAACACGGTTCAGACTCGTGACCACTGCACCCTAGCCGGTCGTGAGACGGACGTCATTGCGCGCTGCCCTACCCTCGGACCGTGACCGCCGGCGCACCCGACCTCCGCCACCTCGACCTGGCCGACCCCGCCTTCGACGTGACCTCACCCGCCGTCCACGACGCGCGGGATCACGACTGGTACGCCGAGACGCCGTACGGCTACGCCGTGCTGCGCTACGCCGAGGCCAGCGCGCTGCTCACCGATCGCCGGTTCCAGCAGGGCAACGCGCGGTGGCCGGCCCAGAACGGGATCGAGGAGGGCCCCTTCCTGCGGTGGTGGCAGGAGGTGCTGCTCAGCCTGGAGGGGGAGGACCACGCGCGGCTGCGCCGGCTGCTGATGCCGGCGTTCCGGCGTCGGGTGATCGAGGACCTGCAGCCCGAGTTCCGGCGCATTGCCGCCGAGCTCGTCGAGGGTTTCGGGTCGCGCGGCGACGTCGAGCTGATCGCCGAGTTCGCCGAGCCGTACGCCGCCCGCGTGCTGTGCCTGCTGCTCGGCCTGCCGGACGACGAGTGGCACCAGGTCGCCCGGTGGGCCGACGACCTCGGGAAGTCCTTCGGGATCCGGGTCAAGGAGGACCTGCCCCGGATCGAGGCGGCCCTGGCCGGGCTCACGGCCTACGTCGAGGCGGTGGTCGACGACCGGGCGGCCCGGCCCCGGGACGACCTGGTGACCACCCTGCTGCAGGCGCAGGAGACCGACGGCCGGCTGAGCCGCGACGAGCTGGTGGTCTCGCTGGTCTTCCTCGCCTTCGCCGGCATGGAGACCACCCGCAACCAGATCGGCCTCGCCGTGCAGACCCTGCTGCGGCACCCGGACCAGTGGCGGCTCCTGGCCGAGCAGCCCGAGCTCGGGCGCGCCGCCGTCGAGGAGGTGATGCGGGTGAACCCGACCGTGACCTGGGTGACCCGGGAGGCCATCGCCGACGTCGACCTGCACGGGCTCCACCTCCCGGCGGGCACCATCGTCCAGGTCCTCTCGCACGCGGCCGGCACCGACCCGACCGCCGTGCCGGACCCGGTGTTCGACATCGCCCGCGCCGGCGACCGGCCGCCGCACCTGGGCTTCGGGGGCGGCGCGCACCACTGTCTGGGCCACTTCGTGGCGCGCACCGACATGGCCGTCGCCCTCCCGATGCTGGCGCAGCGCATGCCGGACGCCGTCCCCGACGGTCCGGGGGAGTGGCTGCCCGTCTCCGGCAACACCGGTGCGCTGTCGTTCCCCATCTCGTTCCGCCCGACCTGAGTCGACCTAGGTGCGCAACGGGTGGGTCTGGCCGGTGGCGTGGGCGGCTCGGTGGGTCTGGTGGTGGTGGAAGGGGCAGAGCAGGACGGCGTCGCGGGTGTCGGTCCTGCCGCCCTCGGACCACGGGATGCCGTGGTGGGTGTGGCAGTAGGCGGCGGGGGTGGTGCAGGTCGGGTGCTGGCAGTGCTGCTGCTCGAGGGTGATCGCGAGTCGTTGCCCGGGGGTGTGGAAGCGGCGCTTGCGGCCGAGGTCGAGGACCTGGCCGGCGCCGTCGAGGACGGCGGGGACGATCCCGGCCTCGCAGGCCAGTCGTCGGGCCTGCTCGGGTGAGACCGCGGTCCCGGTGTCGAGGTGGGCTGCCTCAAGTCCGCCGTTGAGCGCGTCAAGGGTCATCGTCACCACCACGGTGGCGTTCACCCCGCCCATCGCCGGGAGCTGGTTGGTCGGGTAGCGCTCGACGTACTCGCGGAACGCCTGCCCGAGGCGTTCCGGGGTCGGTCGCTCGTGGTCGTAGGAGCCGGCGCCGTCGGTGGCGCGGACGTGCTTGGGGGCCGCGATCGCGGTGAGTGCTTTGCGCAGCATCGAGGCCTGGGCGGAGGGCAGGGTGAACCGGCCGTGCGCGAGACCTTCGCCGTCGTCCCACATCGCGAAGCGAGTCTTCTTCCGGGCCCTCGCCTCCTCGGCCTCCAGCAGTCGGGCTTCGTGCTCGTCGGCCTGGTCGGGGTCGATCGTCTCCAGGATCCGCCGGCCCAGGGTCTTCAGGTCGTGGGCGTCGTGGTGGGCGGGCCTCTCCGAGCAGGTGGGCCTCGGCTTTGTCGCGCCACGCAAGGTGGTCACCGTCGAGGTCGCCGACCGCGGCGGCGATGACCTTGGCCTGCTCGCCGTGCAACCGTCCCTTGGCCATCGCCACCCGGACGGGCTCGTGGGCGGCGAGGTCGCCAGCCAGTCGAGCCTTCCGCGCAGCCTCGGCACCGGTCACCCGGGTCACCCGGGCCAACCAAGCAGCCAGCGACCGCGCACCGATCGAACCCGGCAGATCCAGCACCCCCGCGTGGCCCACCACGCGGGCCTCGAGCTCCTGCACCCCAGCCACGAGCCCAGCCAGCCGCGGCACCAGGTCGGCCGTCGTCGCAGAGTCCAGCGACCACGTCGGGGCCCTCCACCAGGGCCGCGAGCTCGGCCTCGAGCAGCGCGACGAACCGGGCGACGGGGTGCCCGTCGTGGCGGTCGCCGGGGTGCTTGCTCATAGCCTGATTCTACCGGCGGCTACCGACGATCGACAGTGTGTTCGATCTGCCTGTGGAGGAACCCAACCCGGAGTCAACTGATTGTTACGACGAGTCTCGCGTTGAGGACTCTGGCGGGAGTCTGCCATCCAAGGGTCTTGCGTGGCCTGGTGTTCAGGCGCCTTGCGACCTCGTCGCACTCGGTCTGGGTCAGCGCCCGCAGGTCCGAGCCTTTGGCCCAGCACTGACCAGCAGCCCGTTGGTGTTCTCGTTGGTGCCGGGTTGCCAGGGTGACTGAGGGTCGCAGAGCAGATCGGCATGCCGGTCTCGATGCGGAACTGTGCGTGTTGGGGCCATCGTTACCGATCTGGGGCTTGCGGTTGCGGCGCTGGGTACGCCGATGCGCGGTCAGCTCGCGCTTGAGCTCGCCCTTGGTCTGGACGAACAACGGTTGGTAGATGGTCTCGGGTGACATACGCATCCGCCGGCTCCTCGGGTACAGCACAGGCAGCGAGCTCGAGATCTGTTGCGGTGACCAGTCTGCCCGCAGAGCCTCCCAGACCTTCTCGCGCAACGCGCCTGTCTTGGTTTCCAGTGGTGGTTGCAACTTTGGGTGGTGGGAGGTTGCAGTCATGGCAGGTGTGTGGGTGACGCTGGATGAGCGTCGGGTCATCGGGCGGGGTTATCGGGCGGGGTTGACGCAGCGGCACATTGCCGCGGCGGTCGGGAAGCATCCCTCGACGGTGTGTCGTGAGTTGAAGCGCAGCTTCTCCGCACCTGGGGTGGTTCCCCGCGTGCGGGGATCGTGCGGGGTCAAGGGCAGGGGTACCGGCGGGGTCTATGACGCTGAGCGCGCTCAGGCCGACGCAGCGATCAAGGCTCGGCGTCCCAAGGCTCGTCGCCTCGACCACGCTGTGCAGCGACCGTGGGTCGAGCTCCTCCCGGACTCGGTCGGGCGGCGCCAGGGCGACCGCGCGTCGCCCGCCCGAGCTACGGACGACGCGCGGGCGAGGTGATCAGTCGGCGTCGCCGAGATCACCGCGACGGAGCCGCCGCCTCTTGCCGACCTTGCGAAGCACGCTCCAGGGCTCGCGGACGGCGCGGCCGTGACGGCGATCCTTGTGCGGCTTGCAGAGCGGGCAGCCCTTCTGGTGCCGATGAGGTGAATGAGCCATCGTGGCTCCGTTCCGTGACCAACACCCGCCACGGGGGGCGGGGTGGGTGCGTGGGACGAGACACGACGCCAGGCTAGGACACCGGATCGCCGGGGGGCGACCTTCAGACCGCGACCGGTGCCTGGATCGCCGAGCGGACGCGGTCGCACAGCGCGACGTACTCGGGCAGCGCACGGATCTCGCCGGCCGGGACCCGGGTGCCGCCGTCGGTGAAGACCGCCGGCTCGTCGAGCACGATCCGCCCGGGCCGAGGGCTCATCACCATGACCCGCGAGCCGAGGAACACCGCCTCGTCGACGCTGTGCGTGATGAACAGGATCGTCCGGCCCGTCGCGCGCCAGATCTCCAGCAGCTCGGCCTGCAGCCGCTCCCGCGTGAGGGCGTCGAGGGCGCCGAACGGCTCGTCCATGAGCACGATGTCGGGCTCGTTGGCCAGCACCCGCGCGATCTGGCACCGCTGCTGCATGCCGCCGGACAGCTCGTAGGGCCGGTGGTCGGCGAAGTCGGAGAGTCCCACGAGCTGCAGGTACTCCTCCGAGATGCGGGCCCGCTCCCGCTTCGGGACCCCGCGCAGCCGGGGTCCGAGCTCGACGTTGCGCCGGACCGACAGCCAGGGGTAGAGCGTCGCCTGCTGGAACACGACGCCGCGCTCGGGGCCGGGACCGCGCACCGGCGAGCCGTCGATGCTCACCGTGCCCTCGCTCGGCGTGGTGAAGCCGGCGACCAGCCGGAGCAGCGTCGTCTTCCCGCACCCCGACGGCCCGGCGAGGGTCACGAACTCACCGGGCTCGACGGTCAGGTCGATCCGGTCGAGCGCCGGGACGGCGGCACCGCCCACGGTGAAGTGGTGCCGCACGCCGGCGATCTCCACCCGCCGGTCGTGGCGGCCGCTGGCTGCCTCAGTCACCGGAGACGCTCGCGGCCGGCCCCGCGTCCACGTGGTCGGCGTAGTCCTCCTCGGTGCCGACGCCCTCGATGCCGCCCTGCTCCAGGAGGAACCCGGCGGTGTTGAAGAGGTCGGAGGCGAACGTGCCGCCCAGGTAGTCGGGGCCGGCCTGCTCCTCGGCGGTGAGGTAGGTCAGCCCGGCGAACTGCTTCTCGGCGTCGGCGGGGTCGATGCCGAGGGCGACGGCGACCGACTCCGCGGCCGCGGCCGGGTCGTCCTCGATCAGCCGGACGGCGTGGTCCTGCGCCTTGGCCCACTGGGCGAGGAAGTCGGGGTTGGCGTCGATGAACGCCCGGCTCGCCGTGCCCACGTCGTAGGTCGGCCGGCCGGCCTCGGCGGTGTCGGCGCTCGACAGGATCCGCTCGCCGCCGTCCTCGAGGAGCTGGCTCTGGGTCGGGTCCCACACCCAGGCGGCGTCGATCTGGTCGCCCTGCCAGGCCGCGGGCATCTTCTCGGGGTCGAGGTTGATGACGGTGACGTCCTCGTCGGGCACGAGCCCGGCCTCGGCGAGGGCCTGGAGGAGCGAGTAGTGCGCGGTGCTGCTGAACGGGACCGCCACGGTCCTGCCGCGCAGTCCGGCGATGTCGGTGATCGCGGGGTCCTTGACGATCAGCGACTCGGCGTCGCCGATCACGTCGTGGATCCAGACGACCGCGATGTCGACGTCCTGCACGACCGGGTCGGACGAGGCGATGGTGGCCGGGGAGGATCCCATCAGGCCGAGGTCGACGTCGCCGGACCCGTAGTACTTCACGACGTCGCCGCCGGACGCGGCCTGGACCCAGCTGATCTTCGCGTTCGGCATGCAGGCCTCGAGCAGCCCGAGGTCCTTCACGACGACGTCGCCGTTCGGGATGGCCTGCCAGGCGATGCGCGCCTCGGTGGTGATCGACTCGTCCGGCTCCCAGGGGCAGTCGGTGTCCGGCGACGCCGCGGCGCTGCTGCGCCCCGACTCGACGCACCCGGACAGCGAGAGTGCCAGGGCGGCGGCCGCGAGCGCGGTGATGGTGGTCTTCACGGGGGTTGCTCCTTCGTGCGTCCTTCGACGCGTCATGCCTTGCCCCGCCAGGGGACGAGGGCCTTTTCCAACGACTTCAGCCCGAGATCGAGGAGGATCGCGGCCAGTCCGATGACGACCATGCAGGCGATCACGAGGGCGCTCTGGAGCTGCTCGCCGGCCAGGTACGCCAGGCCCCCGATGCCGGGGATGCCGTTGGCGATCTCGGCGGCGACCACCGTGGTCCACGCGAACCCCGTCGCCACCCGGATGCCGGTGAGCACCTCGGGCAGCGTCGCGGGCAGGACGACGGAGGTGAGCAGCTGGCGGCGCGAGGCGCCGAGCGAGCGGCCGGCGTTCACCTGGTCCTCGCGGACGCCGCGCACGCCGCTGATCGTGGCCATCGCGATCGGCGGGAACGCCGCCAGGAACAGCAGCCACACCTTCGAGGTGTCGCCGATGCCGAACCACACGATCAGGAGGCCGATGTAGGCCAGCGGCGGCAGCGAGCGCAGGAAGCTCAGGTACGGCTCCAGCACCGTGCCGAGCCAGGTGGTGGCCATCACGAGGCCGAGTGGGACGCCGAGCAGGATGCCCGCCCCGACGCCGATCCCGATGCGCTGCAGGCTCGCGAGCAGGTGCTCCCACAGGTAGTAGCCCTGCTCGCCGCGCACGACGCGCTCGGAGCCGGAGCTGACCGGGTGGTCGGTGTTGGCGCGGACGAAGGCGTCCCACACCGCGCCCGGGGAGGGCAGGTACAGCGGGCGCACCCACCCGGCCCGCGTGACCAGCCACCAGGCCAGCACCAGGACGACGAACGTGGTCGCGTGCAGGCCGAGCAGGCGCAGCGAGCGCCGGGGCCGGCGGGTCCTGGTGGGGCGGGCCGGAACGGACGGATCCGTCGGCGCACCGGCTCCCGCCGGCGCCAGGGTCTGAGTCATGCGGAGTACTAAAGCATACTGAGTTACTCCAGTAAGAACGACGCCCCGGATCGAGACGTCCGGCCGCGCCGCGACCACCGTCGTGGTTGAGTCGAGGCGTGACAGACCCCTTGGACGGCGCCCCGGTCGGACGTCGCGTCGTGCTGGGCCTGCTCGGCCTCGGCGCGGTCGGCGTCGTCACCGGCAGCAGGGTCCAGGAGGGGCTCAGCCGGGCGCTGGCCCCGATCCAGCTGCGGGACCCGACCGGGCTCACCTCGGCGATCCCGGTGGGTGACACCTGGCGCTACTACTCCGTCACGGGTCCGGTCGAGGCACGCGACGCCTCGACGTACGCCCTCGACGTGTCCGGGCTCGTCGACCGCCCGGCGACGTACTCGCTGGCCGACCTCCAGGGGCTGCCGCAGACGGCGTTCTCCGACACGTTCCACTGCGTCACCGGCTGGAAGGTCGAGGACGTGCCGTGGAGCGGGGTCCGGGTGGCCGACCTGCTGGAGAGCGCGGCGCCGACCGGCGAGGCCGTCGGGGTGCGGTTCCGCTCCTTCGACGGGACCTACACGACCAACATGACCCTGGAGCAGGCCCGCGCCGACGACGTCCTCGTGGTGCTGACTATGTACGGCGAGCCGGTCACCCACGACCACGGAGGACCGGTGCGGATCTACTCGGGCTCGATGTACGGCTACAAGAGCGCCAAGTGGCTCTCGGAGATCGAGGTCACCTCCAACAACGAGCCGGGCTACTGGGAGGACCGCGGGTACCCCCTCGACGGGTACCTCGGTGAGTGAGGCCCGCGACCTGCACCGGTTCGCCCGCGCCGAGCGCTGGGTGCACCGGTCCGTGGCGCTCCTCATGGGGGTCTGCATCGTGACCGCGGCGATCCTCTACAACGGCTCGCTCATGCTGGCCGTGGGACACCGCCACGTCGTCGAGACCGTCCACCTGTGGTGCGGCCTCGCGCTGCCGGTCCCGATGCTGCTGGGCGCCGCGTCGGCGGCCTACCGGGCCGACCTGCGACGGCTCAACCGGTTCACCCGCGACGACCGGCGGTGGCTGCGCAGCCGCACCCGGCGCGACGGCTACCTCCGGGTCGGCAAGTTCAACGCCGGCCAGAAGCTCAACACGTGGCTGGTGGCCGGCTCGACCGGCGTCCTGCTGGGCACCGGGGTCATCCTGGGGTGGACGGGCCTGGTCCGGCTGTCCTGGCGGGCGGGCGCGACGTTCGTGCACGACTGGTTCGCGCTCGGCCTCGGGCTGCTCGTGCTCGGCCACGTCCTGTACGCCTACCGGGACCCGGAGGCCCGCCGGGGCATGCGCACCGGCCGGGTCCGGCGCACGTGGGCCGAGGTCGAGCACGGTGCCTGGGTCGAGGAGGCCGACGAGGTCCGCTAGCTCAGCGCGACCAGTCGATCGTGTCGTAGTCGGCCAGCAGGCGCGCCCCGCGCGCGGGGTCGTGCTGGGCGACCCAGGCGATCCGGCCGCGCAGGTGCTCGGCGAAGGCCGGTCGCTCCTCGCGGTTCTGGGTGCTGGGGCCGTACCGCCGGCAGTTGTGCACGACGGCCCGCAGCGTGTCGACCTCGGCGCGCGAGACCCGGGGTTGCTGGTTGACCACGAGCCCGCCGAGGGTCTGGCGGCCGCCGCGCGGCATGACGGCGGTCTTGCGGGGGTTGAGGCGGAATCCCTCGTCGCGCACCACCGTCTCGACCGCGTCGAGCAGGCGCGAGGTGCCGGTGCCCCAGCCGCGGTCGCCGGACAGGGCGAGGTCGTCGGCGTAGCGGGTGTAGCGGCCGCCCCACGACCGCGCGAGGGCGGTGAGACGGACGTCGAGGCGGTACGCCGCGAGGTTGGCCAGGGCGGGGGAGGTGGGCGCGCCCTGCGGGAGGTGGGGTGCGGCGAGCCGCCGACCGAGGCGCCAGTGGGCGTCGAGCAGGCGGGGGGGCGCCGGCCTCGGGATCGCGCGCCACGCGGCGTGGGGCAGCACGGTGGTCGTCAGCCCCGCCAGGGCGTGGGCGACGGGCTCGGGGTAGCCGGCCGAGCGCCAGATCCCGTACACCCGGGCGACGGTGACGCTGGCGAAGAACGACTCCAGGTCGAGCCGGAGCACGACCGGTCGGCCGGCGTGCGGGGCGGCGTACGAGCCCACCGAGCCGCCGCGCCGGAAGCCCCGGGCGGCGTCGTGCGGCGCGATGCTGGACACGACGTCGTCGAGCAGCAGTCGCTGGAGGGCCTTGGTCCGCGGCTTGGGTGCCTCGAGCACCCGGATGGCGCCGCTCGGCGCGACCCGGTGGCTCACCCGGTAGTGCTGGAGCCGGGGCTCGCTGGTGCGCCGGGCCAGGCGCCGCGGGTCGGCAAACCAGTCGAGCTCGCCGGGGGTGAGGTCGAGGTGGCGCGCCAGGTCGTCGAGGCCGTCGAGGGCCGGGAGCCGCCAGGGGTTCGCGAGCATCCGGGTGCCGGACAGGGGCCGGGAGACCGGCCGGTCGGCCGCCGCCCTGCCCGCCGCGGGCAGCCCCGCGAGCACCGCGGCCAGCTCGCGCGGCCGGTCGTGCGGCGGGCGGGGGTAGAGCTCGAGGGCCTGGCGTGCGAGCGGGGTCAGCCACCGGCGGCGGCGGCCCAGGACCATGGAGCCGCTCTCGACGAGCCCCGCCGGCGTCCACTCCCCGGCGAGGAGACCCGCGGCCAGGGCGCGGGCGAGGTCCGGTCTCACCGGGCTCCTCGTCGTAGGAGGCGGGCGGGGGTGTGCGGCAGCGCTGCTCGACCTGTCCCGTCGTGCGCGCGCGGACCTGCAGCGGAGCGCAGCGAGGCGCGCGCGGTGCAGTGCCCGGACGTACCGGTGGCCCCCGGGGTAGCCCCGGGGAGGTGGACTGGCGACTCGCGCCAGGTCACCGTCTCGAGGAGGCGCTGCCGCACGGCTGGACCCTAGCAACGAACCGCTGCCGACCCGGACGGCCTCGTGGGAACAGTCGGGAACACCGGCCGTCCCCCCTCGGTTGGGCACCCTGTGTCGGCTCCCGAGATCACCCGCGCCAGTGTCGGACTCCGCAGCGAGCGCGGCCCCGTCCTGCTGGCGGTGATGCTCGGCACCGGGCTGGTGGCGATCGACGCGACGATCCTGGCGACGGCGGTGCCCGCGGTCGTCGACGACCTCGGTGGGTTCACCTCGTTCCCGTGGCTGTTCTCCATCTACCTGCTGGCGCAGGCGGTCTCGGTGCCGATCTACGGCAAGGTCGCGGACCTGTACGGGCGCAAGCCGGTGATGCTGCTCGGGATCGGGCTCTTCGTCCTCGGCTCGCTGCTGTGCGGCCTCGCCTGGAGCATGCCGGCGCTCATCGTCTTCCGCCTCGTGCAGGGCCTCGGCGCCGGCGCGGTGCAGCCGATGGGCATGACCATCGTCGGCGACATCTACTCCCTGGCCGAGCGGGCCAAGGTCCAGGGCTACCTCGCCAGCGTCTGGGCGATCGCCTCGGTGGTCGGGCCGACGCTCGGCGGGGTCTTCGCCGACTACCTCTCGTGGCGCTGGATCTTCCTCGTCAACCTCCCGCTGGGCATCGCGGCCGGCTGGATGCTGTGGCGCCGCTTCTCGGAGGAGGTCGAGCGCCGGCGGCACTCCATCGACTTCCTGGGCGCGGGCCTGCTGGCGGCCGGCGGGTCGTTGCTGCTGCTCGGCCTGCTCGAGGGCGGGGTGCGGTGGGACTGGGGCTCGCTGCCCGGTGTCGGGATCCTCCTCGCCGCCGCGGTGCTGCTGGCGGCCTTCGTGGTGGTCGAGTCGCGAGCCCCCGAGCCGGTGCTGCCGCTGTGGATCTTCCAGCGTCGGGTGCTGAACGCGGCGAACTCGGGAGCGTTCGTCGTCGGCGTCCTGATGCTCGGCCTCACCTCGTACGTGCCCCTCTACGCCCAGGGCGTGCTCGGCCACGGCGCCCTGGTCGCCGGGCTCGCGCTGGCGGCGATGACCATCGGCTGGCCGATCGCGGCCACGACGAGCGGCCGCTTCTACCTCACCATCGGGTTCCGCCGCACCGTGCTGATGGGGGCGGTGGTCGTGGTCGTGGGCGCCGCCCTGCTGCTGCCGGTGGACGCCGACAGCGCCCTGTGGCAGCTGGCGCTCCCGTGCTTCGTGATGGGCATCGGCTTCGGCTACGTCGCCAGCCCCGGCGTGGTCGTGGCCCAGTCGTCGGTCGACTGGCAGCACCGCGGGGTGGCGACCGGGACCAACATGTTCGCCCGCTCCATGGGCAGCGCGGTCGGGGTCGCGGTCTTCGGCGCCATCGTGAACGCCCGGGTCGCCGGGGCGGCGCCCGACGGCGCGACCCTCGACCTCGAGAACCTGTCGGCCGGCGTCCTGGCCCCGGCGATCCACGCCGTCTTCGTCTGCTCCGCGGTCGTCGCGCTGGCCCTGCTGCTGTCGGGGCTGCTGATGCCCCGCCGGGCCGGGACCCCGACCACCGACGCCTGAGCCGGGACCGGACGGCCGGCCCCGCGGTCGGTCAGGCGTTGCGGGCGGTCAGGCCGCCGTCGACCGGGATGACCGCGCCGGTGACGTAGGACGCCGCGGGCAGGCAGAGGCTGAGGGTCGTGTGCGCGACCTCCTCGGGCAGGCCGTAGCGACGCAGCGCGGTGCGGCGGTTCGCGTAGAGGGCCTTGTCCTCGGGTCGCGCGAACGCCGTCATCGGGGTCTCGATCGGTCCCGGGCAGATGCAGTTGACGGTGATGCCCTCCTTGCCGAGGTCGAGGGCCAGCGCGCGGGTCAGGCCGACGACGCCGGCCTTGCTCGCGGCGTAGGCGCTGTCGTTGACCGTCGCGCCGAGGGCCTCGGTCGAGGCGATGTTCACGACCCGTGCGGCGTCGGAGGACCGCAGGAAGGGCAGCGCGGCCCGGACGACCCGTTGCTGGGCGGTCAGGTTGATCCGCAGCATCCGCTCCCACAGCTGCTCGTAGTCGTCGCCGTCGAGCGGGGAGAAGCCGGCGATGCCGGCGTTGTTGACGACGACGTCGAGCCCCCCGAGGTGCGCGGCGACGGCCGGCACCACCTCGGCGACGCTGGCGGGGTCGCCGACGTCGAGGGTCCAGGCGGTGGCGTCGCCCCCGGACCCGCGGATCGCGGCGGCGACGTCGTCGGCCGCGGTGCGGTCGACGTCGGTGACGGCGACCCGGGCCCCCTCGGCGGCGAACACCTCGGCGGTGGCGCGACCCATGCCGTGCCCGGCGCCGGTGACGAGGACGACGGTGCCGCGGACGGAGCGGGCGTGGCGGGTCATGGGGGCCTCTCGTCGGGGTCGTGCGCGGGGCTCGGCTCGCCACCCAGCCTCGCACGCTCACCCGCCCGGGGCATGGCCACGGCCCGCGGAGTCCTCGTGGCTTGGGCACGACGGTGACCCGGCCCGTCCCGCCCGCCCCTGGCCGCACCGTGCGCCCGACAGCGAGAGTAGGTCGCCGGCGGCCGCACCCGTGCGTGGAGGTGGCGGGATCCGGAGGGCTTCGACGGAGCGGTCGAACCGTCGCGAAACGGGTACCGGGAGGGCACCGACGACGAGGGGGGTGGCCGATGCCCGTGTGGTTCGAGGCGGGGCTGTGGGGCCTGCTGGCCGGGGGTGCGCTGGTCGTGGGCGCGGCCGTCGCGTGGGTCGTCACGGTGCCGCCACGCGCGGTCGCCACGGTCATGGCCTTCGGGGCCGGCGTGCTCGTCTCCGCCCTCAGCTTCGACCTGGTCGACGAGGCCGAGACCGCCGGCGGGCTGGTCCCGACCCTCGGCGGGTTCGTGGGTGGGGCCGTCGCCTACCTCGGCGCGAACCTGCTGCTGGCGCGTCGCGGGGCCCGCCACCGCAAGCGCTCGGGCGGGCACCAGCCCAGCGAGGCCCAGCAGGCCGGCAGCGGCGCCGCGATCGCGATCGGTGCGCTGCTCGACGGCGTGCCGGAGTCGGTCGTGCTCGGGCTCACGCTGCTCGAGGGGCAGGGGGTCGGCCTGTCGGTGCTGGCGGCGATCTTCATCTCGAACCTGCCCGAGGGTCTCTCCAGCGCCGCCGGGATGAAGCAGGCCGGGCGGGGGGCCGGCTACGTGTTCGGCGTCTGGGTCTCGATCGCCGTGGCCAGCGGTGCGGCCGGGCTGCTCGGGTGCCTGCTCCTCGACGGGGCGAGCGACGCGACCGTCGCGGCCATCACCGCCGTGGCCGCCGGCGCCATCTTGACGATGATCGCCGACACGATGCTGCCCGAGGCCTTCGAGCGCGACCACCTCTACACCGGGCTGGTGGTCTCGCTCGGCTTCCTCGTCGCCTTCACCATCTCGCGCGCCTAGGCCGGCGTCCGTCGGCCGCCGCCCGGGTCGCGGCACCGGGGACGCCGCCCCGCGGCACTGGTTCGACGTCCGGGCGACACCGGCGGGTCACCTCGCGTTCCTCCGACGGCACCTGGGCGCTGCGACAGTCCGCGGGTCCCGAGAAGAAGGTGGATCCCTCCGCATGCCCCTGTCACGCCGCACGCTCGCCCGCCCCGTCGTCGCCGCCCTCGGCACCGCCCTCACCGCGGGGGTGCTCGCCGTCGTCGCGCCCTCCGCCGCGACGGCGGCGGTGCCCCCGCCGTCGCTGATGATCACCGAGGTCAACGTCAACTCCGGCAACGCGCCGGCCTCCGACGGCGCCTCCCTCGACGCGTGGGAGTTCGTCGAGCTGCACAACACCACGGCCACGGCCATCGACCTGGCCGCCGCCGACGTCGACGTCGTCTACCTGAGCGGGTCGACGCCGAGGACCCTGGCCTACGACCCCGGCACGGTCGTGCCGGCGCACGGGACCGTCGTCCTGTGGGCCAAGAACAGCCGGTACCGCGACGCCACCGCGGAGGGCGGCACCGACGCCCGGCTCACCGACGAGCAGTTCCGCGCCTTCTACGCCGGGCTCGGCGCCGGCACCGACTACGCCCTGGCCCACCTCACCGGCCAGGACGGGCTGAACAACACCGGCACCTCGATGTACCTCACCCGGGGTGGGGTCGAGGTCTCGCGGATCACCTGGTCGAGCAACGACGTCGGGCCCGACCAGACCGTGGCCTACGGCGTCCCGGCGACCGCGGACTCCACCCAGCTCGGCGTCTTCGCCCAGCGCCAGGTGCCGACCCCGGGCACCGTCGACCCCGCGCAGGTCGGCGCGGTCACCGACCCGCCGACCGACCCGCCGACCGACCCGCCCGCCGAGCCGGGCGTCGCCCCCAGCCTGCTGGTGACCGAGATCGCCCCCGACCTGACCGGCGACGACACCTTCGAGTACTTCGAGGTCGCGAACACCACGGCCGCGCCGGTCGACGTCGCCCAGGACCACCGGTTCTCCTACATCTTCAGCGACACCGGCACCAGCGCGAGCGACAAGGCGCTCACCATCTCCGAGGCCGTCGCGACGATCCCGGCCCGCGGCGTCGCCCTCGTGTGGCTGCAGTACGCCAGCGGCAACGTCGACAGCTTCGCGCGCACCGACGCCGAGTTCCGCGCGGCGGTCGGGGCGCCGGCCGACGCCGTCGTCCTGCACGCCACCGGCCAGCCCGGCATCGCCAACGGCGGCAACCGCGGCATCCGGGTCGACGCGGGCGGGACGCCGCTGACCTGGTCGTTCCTCCCGGCCCGGACCGCCACCCCGATGGCCTCGACCCACTTCGGCGTCCCGGCCACTGGTGGGGGCTCGGCCCGGGTCACCGCCGACCTCGCGCCGTTCACCGCCGGCGTGGTCGACCCCGCGCAGCTCGTGGCTCCGGCCACGGAGCCCCCCGAGGAGCCCGAGGAGCCCGGCGACACCGGTGTGCCCGACCAGGGACCGCCGCCGCCGACCGACCCGACCCTGAGCGCCCCGATCCTGCAGGTCACCGAGGTCGCCCCGGACACCACGAACGTCGGCACGGCCGACGGCTACGAGTTCGTCGAGGTCTACAACGCCTCCGACGAGCCGGTCGACTTCGCCGACCACACCATCAACTACCTCTACACCGACGCCAACGAGACGACGACCAGCAGCGCGCTCTGGCCGGCGGTCCCGGCCGACCCGGTCGTCCAGCCCGGCCGGACCCTGGTGCTCTGGGTCAAGAACGCCCAGAACGCCGCGCTCGGTGCCGCCGACTTCAACGCCCACTTCGGTGCGCACCTCACCGCGGGCGTCGACCTCGTGGAGATGGTCTCGGGCGGCATGGCCAACGCCGGCCTGCGCGGGATCCAGGTGCTCACCAACTCCGGTCACGACGTCAGCCGCGCCTACTACCTCGACGACGCCGACACGGTCGCCGACCAGCCCCTCCAGTACCGCTGGGAGAGCGGCACCCGGCAGACCAAGATCGGCACCGCGACCGCCACCCCCGGCTACGCCGCGCCCGCGCAGGTGCCGGCCGGCCTGGTGCCCACACCGGTCGACACGACCGGTCCCGTCGTCACCGACCTGACCGGCAGCACCGACGCCCCCGACACCGACGGCCTCGCCCTCGACCTCCGCGTCACCGACGACCGGCTGGTCCGCACCGTCGAGCTGACCACCGACACCGACGTCGACGACCCCTCGAGCCGGTTCCTGCGCTTCGGGGCGCCCGACCGCTACGCCTACGAGATCCCCGCGGTCGACCTGTACGGCAAGCGCTGGGTCGAGTACACGCTGCGCACCACCGACGGCGTCAACACCACGACGTTCGGCCCGGTCCGCGTCGTCCTCGACGGGGCCGCGACGGCGCCGGTCCGCCTCAACGTCGACGACGAGCAGTACGTCGGTGGCACCACCCGGCTCTCCGCGACCACCGACGCCGACCCCGCCGGACTCACCCTGGCCGTCGACGACCGGCCGGTGACCCCCCTGGTGCCGGCCCTCGAGGCCGCGCCGGTGTTCGCCTTCGAGGCCACCAACACCGACGCCTTCTTCCGCAACGGCGTCCGGATGGGCGACGACGTCCTCACCGTGTTCGACGAGGGCTTCTACGAGCGGGTCGAGACGGTCACCGCACCGGTGCCGATCACGCGGGTCGTGCGCGGCGAGGAGCTCACCGTCGCCATCCACGCGGGCACCAAGGCCTACCCGCAGCCGGACCCGAACGAGAACAACGACGACTTCTCCGCCCTCAACCTGCGGATGGCCCTGCCCGACGGCCGGGTGCTGCGCCCGGTGCGCTGCGGCGGCGCCGGCGAGGGCCAGCAGGAGACGGTGCGGGCCTGCCCCGCGGACCCGGCGACGCGGATCGGGTTCTCCGACGCCAACCAGGTCTACTTCACCGCCACCTTCGCCCTCCCCGCCGACGCCTTCGACTCCGTGGCCCACGCCTGGGACACCACCGCCGTCGTCGACGGCCCGCACGTCGTGACCGCCACGTCGGGTGCGGAGTCGGTGACCCGGACGGTGCGCGTCGACAACACGGCGCCCTCGATCTCCTCCTCGCTCACCGACGGTCGGCGCTACCGGGGCGAGGTGGTCATCGACGCGACCGCGACCGACGCGGGTGCCGGCCTCGGGGCCGACGCGCTCACCGCCACCCTCGACGGGGAGCCCGTCACGCTGCCGTTCACCACGAGCTCGCTGGACCTGGCGCCCGGCCCGCACCAGGTGGTGCTCACCGCCCAGGACCGGGTGGGCAACGAGGTCACCCGGACGATCGACTTCACCACCGCCGACGAGCGGCCCGAGACCACCCTGCAGGCGCCGGGCGACGGCGCGGTCGCGACCGCCGGTCGCGTCGAGCTGCGCGCCACCGCCGGCTCCCCGGAGGGCGACGAGCTGACCATGGCCTTCCGCGAGGGCAGCACCTTCGTCCCGACCGACGCGGAGGTCGGTGCCCACGCCGGCACCACCGAGGACGCCGCGGACCTCGACCGCGACGACCGGGTGGCGCTGAGCGCCGCCGAGCTGGCCGAGATCGCCGGGACCGACGGGATCTCGCACGAGGTGTCCTCGGAGACCGAGCTGCCCTACCAGCTGTTCACCGTCGCCGTCCCGGACGACGCGGGCGCCGACGCCTCGGTGCGGCTGCGCTGGGACGGCTCCGCCAACCCCGGCGCCAAGGTGCTGCTGTACGTCCGTGGGACCGGGTCGGGCGCCTGGCAGGAGGTGGCGCGCAAGGTCACCACCGACGCCGAGCCCTTCGTGCTCGAGGCGACGGTCCCGACCGCCGGCCACACCGCGGACGGCGAGGTCACCGTCCTGGTCCAGCACTCGGAGGGCTTCGCCGGGACGCCGGGCTCCAGCCGCGACAGCAGCGCCGCGCCGTACGCCGCGGGCGCGACGCCGCGCTCGGAGTACGACTTCACCATCGGCTGGCAGTCCGACACGCAGTACTACAACGAGACCCAGGACTTCTACAAGCACCAGCTGGCGATCAACCGCTTCCTCCTCGACCAGCGCGAGGAGCTCAACCTGCAGTACGTCATCCACACCGGCGACATCGTCAACGTCGCCCGTGAGCAGCGCCAGTGGGAGAACGCCGACGCCGCCTACCGCCCGCTCGACGCGGCCGGGCTGCCCTACGGCGTCCTCGCCGGCAACCACGACGTCAGCGGCGCCGAGGAGGACTACACCGAGTACTCCCGGTGGTTCGGGGAGGACCGGTACGCCGCCAACCCCTGGTACGGCGGGTCGCTGCAGGACAACCGCGGCCACTACGACCTCGTCAGCGCCCACGGCGTCGACTTCCTCATGCTCTACATGGGCTGGGGTCCCGGCGACGAGCAGATCGACTGGATGAACGAGGTCATCGCGCGCTACCCCGAGCGCAAGGTCTGGCTCAACCTGCACGAGTTCATGCTCACCACGGGTGGCCTCGGCCCGATCCCGCAGCGGATCCAGGACGAGGTGGTGGCGACGAACCCGAACGTCTTCGCGGTCTCCTCGGGGCACTACCACGACGCGTTCACCCGCACCGACGAGTTCGACGACGACGGCGACGGCACCGCCGACCGCACCGTGTACTCGATGCTCTTCGACTACCAGGGGCTGCCCGAGGGCGGCCTGGGCTACCTGCGCCTGATGCACTTCGACAACGAGGGTGGGCGGATCGTCGTGCGGACCTACTCGCCGTCGCTCGACGACTTCGACTCCGACGACCCGTCGCTGGCGCCGGAGCACCAGGAGTTCGAGATCCCGTACGCCGCCGCCGGCATCAGCCCGGTCACCAAGACCCTCGCCACCGACGCCTTCCGCGCCGACGTGCTGACCACCACCGACATCGAGGCGCTGCGCGACGTGCCGTCCGGCGCGACGCGCACCGTCACCTGGGACGTCGAGCCCGGCGAGCACGGCTGGTACGTCGAGACGACCGGACCGTTCGGAGGCACCGACGTCTCCGAGGTCCGCACCGTCACCGTCGAGGCACCCGGGGCACCGACGCCCGGCACCCCCCGCATCCGCGGCACCGCCCGCGTCGACCGGGTCGTCACCGCCGACCCGGGGCGCTGGCCCGCGGGCACGTCGTTGACCTACCGGTGGCTCGTCGCCGGACGGCCGCTCGCCGGCGCCACCGGCCGCACCCTGCGGCTCGGGCGGGAGCTGGCCGGTGCCCGTCTCGCCGTCGAGGTCACCGGCCGGGGGAACGGGTCGCCGTCCAGCACGGCCGTCTCGGCCGCCCGCACCGTCACGCCCGGCCGGCTGGTCTCGCGCCGACCCGTCCTGCGCGGCCGGCCGGTCGTCGGTCGCGTCCTGACGGTGCGGACCGGACGGTGGGGCCCGGCCCCGGTCGACCTGCGCGTGCGGTGGTACGTCGGGGGCCGGCTCGTCCGCGGCGCCACCGCGGAGCGGCTCACGGTGCGTCCCGCCTTCCGCGGCCGGCGGGTCACCGTGCGGGTGACCGGCACCAAGGACGGCTACGCAAGCCGCACGGCGACGAGCCGGCCGACCGCCGAGGTCGTCCGCCGTCGCTGACCACCGGGCCGCGGCCGGTGGCGGGTGCGCCCGCCACCGGTCGCGGCTCGGTCGTGCCGCCGGCAGGTCGCCTCAGGACCGCGCGCTGCGTGCGTAGGCGGCGGGGGTGACGCCGAGGTAGCGCCGGAACTGGCGGGTCAGGTGCGGCTGGTCGTGGAAGCCGACGGCGACGGCGACGCTGGCGGGCGGCGTCCCGGCGAGGAGCAGCCTGCGCGCGCGGTCGATGCGCCGCCCGGTCAGGTAGCGGTGCGGGGCGATGCCGTAGGCCGCCGAGAAGGAGCGCACCAGGTGGGTCGGGCTGACCCCGACCAGCCGGGCCGCCTCCACCAGCGTCAGACCGGTCCCGGTCCGTGCGTCGAGCAGCTCGCGCAGTCGGGACGCGGTGCCGTGGTCGACGTGTCGTGAGGGCTGCGGCGCGCCCAGGAGCGCGTCGAGGCGGGCGGCCACCGAGGCCAGGCGGTCCTCGGCCTCGAACGCCTCCGCCGGGTCGACGAGGGCCTCGTGCAGGCGGCTGACCTCGGCGCGGAGCGTGCCGTCGACCCACCCGGGGTGGTCCACGGCGGCGCCGACCCGTCGCGGGTCGAGGACGTCGGGGTCGAGGTAGACGACCCGCTTGTGGAAGCCGGCCGCCGTCGTGGCGCGGCCGTCGTGGGGCACTCCCGGGGGCAGCAGCGTGACGCGGTCGCCGAGGGCGCCGTGCTCGCGCCGGTCCAGGTCGAAGCGCACGGCTCCGGTGTCGACCAGCAGGAGGGTCCAGGTGTCGTGGGTGTGGGGCGGGTACGCGTGGCTCGTGAAGCGCGCCCGCAGCACCTCGGCGACCCCCGCGACGTCGGAGGACCAGGCGCGGACGGACTCCTCGGCACCCACGTCAGGAACGTACAAGACCGCAGCGTCCGGCTGCGGCGAAGCTGGTGGCATGACCACCCGCTTCGACACCAAGATCGCCATCCTGCTGCGTGACGACCTCGAGGTCTGGCAGCGCCTCAACGTGACCGCGTTCCTCGCCAGCGGCGTCGCCGCCTCCGCCCCCGGGCTCGTCGGCGAGCCCTACGCCGACGCCGACGGGACGGCGTACCTCGCGATGTTCGGCCAGCCCGTGCTGGTCATGGAGGGCGACCGCGACGTGCTGCGCGCCGCGCACGAGCGGTGCCGGCGCCGCACGCTCCCGGTCACGGTGTTCACGCGCGAGCTGTTCGCGACCGGCCACGACGAGGCCAACCGCGCCGCCGTCGCCGCCGTCGCCGCTGCCGACCTCGACGTGGTGGGGCTCGGCGTCCACGCCCCGCGCAACGCCGTCGACAAGGTGCTCAAGGGGGCGCACCTGCACCCCTGAGGGAGCCCCGCGCCGGTGGGGCGAGGGACGTCGCCCGGCCGGCACCGCGGTGGGCGCGACGCCCGACTGCTATGAAGGGCGGGTGAGTCTCTCCCGGCTGGATCTCGGATCGGTTCAGACCCCCGTCGAGGTCGCCGACCGGTTGGCCGACGCCCTCGGTCTCGGACCGGGCGACCTGCTCGTGAAGCGCGACGACCTGCTGGGGCCCGGCGGGGGCGGCAACAAGGTGCGCAAGCTGGAGTGGACGTGTGCCGAGGCGCTCGCCGCAGGCGCGGACACGCTCGTCACCACCGGCGCCGCGCAGAGCAACCACGCGCGCCTGACCGCCGCCGTCGGTGCCCGGCTCGGCCTGCGCGTCGTCCTGGTCCTGGCCGGACGCCGTCGGGACGACGCGGAGGGGAACCTCCTGCTCGACGTCCTGCTCGGCGCGCAGGTGGTGTGGGCCGGGGACGTCGACGGCCCCGGGCTCGAGGCGGCCGCGGACCGGGTGGTCACCGGGCTGCGGAGCGAGGGCGCGACGCCCTTCCTCGTCCCGTTCGGGGGGTCGAGCCCGAGCAGCGTCCGTGGCTACGCGGCCGCGGGTGACGAGCTGGCCGAGCAGGTCCCCGACGTGCGCCACGTCGTGGTCGCGCTCGGCTCCGGGGGCACCATGGCCGGGCTGGTCTCGAGCCTCGGTGTCGGGCGCGTCCTGGGCGTCCACTGTGGTGCGGTGCCGGACCCGCACGCCGCGGTGCGCCGGCTCCTGTCCGACACCCCGGTCGCCCACGACGGGCTCCGCATCCGCACCGACCAGGTCGGCACGTCCTACGGCGACCTGGCCGAGCCGGCCTGGCAGGCCGTGCTCCTGGCCGGGCGCACCGAGGGACTGGTCCTCGAACCCACCTACACCGGCCGCGCGCTGGCCGGGCTCGCGGCGGCGGTCCGCGAGGGCGACGTCCGGCGGGGCGAGCGGACCGTGCTGGTCCACACGGGCGGCCTTCCCGGACTGTTCGGGCACCAGGAGGCCCGGCGCCGCCTCCGGCTCGGCGCGAGCGGCGACGGGGGCACCCCGCTGCCGCAGCGGTGACCGCGCCGGCTCGCCCTGTCGCCGTCCCTGGTGCGGGTCGGGCCCGCGTCCCCGGCCCGGCGTTCCGGCCGGGGACGCGGCGCCGCCAGGCACCCTGTCGGGATGGACGCCCACCCGGGCGTGGTGATCTCGCGGCGTCACCACGGTGCCCCGCACCGAGGCCGGACACGCGCCGACCGGCCCCCACGACCGCGGTCGTCACCCGTCCGGGTGCTCACCGCGCGACGCTGGTCGCCCCGCGCACCGTGCGGGTGGCGGTGAGGAGCGTGGCGGCGACGGTGAGGGCCAGCACCAGGCCGCTGAGGACGGCGTAGGTCGGGAGGTCGACGACGGGGACCCCGGCTCCCAACAGCCCCGCGCTGACGCCGACGACGGCCGGCAGGACCGCGAGGGTGCCGATCGCCCAGGCGACCAGGCCGGTCACCGCCGCCTCGACGCCGGTCATCGTCAGCAGCTGGCGCGCGGTCGCCCCGCCACGGTGCAGGAGGCGCAGCTCG
Source organism: Nocardioides sp. S-1144 (assembly GCF_005954645.2). Classification (NCBI taxonomy): domain Bacteria; kingdom Bacillati; phylum Actinomycetota; class Actinomycetes; order Propionibacteriales; family Nocardioidaceae; genus Nocardioides; species Nocardioides dongxiaopingii. The sequence goes on along the minus strand of NZ_CP040695.2, from coordinate 2,751,963 downwards.
GCGCGGCGGCCGGCGGTGAGGAGGACCAGCGCGTTGAGGGCACCCAGACCGACGAACAGCAGCAGGGCGAGCGTCAGCAGCGTCGAGAGGCGCTGGGACGCGGCGTCGGCGCTGCCGGCCGAGCCGACGTAGTCGTCGGTGGACGTCGTCGCGACCGCCTCGGCGGAGCCCGCCGGCGAGGTGGAGGGCCGTGACCCCGGGGTCTCGGTGCTGACGAGGGCGAGGTGGACGGCGGGCGTCACGCCGTGCTTGGCGAGGGTGGCCGGGGAGACGAGCAGGTCGCCGACGCCGAGGCCGCGGTCGTAGACGGCGACGACCTCGAGCGCGACGTCGGTGCCCCCGAGGCGGACGTCGAGGGTGTCCCCGACGCCCCGGCCGGTCTCGAAGGCGGCGTCGGAGCTGACGGCGACGCTGTCGGTGGCGCCCAGCGAGGCCAGGTCCCCGTCGGTGACGCCGGGGTCGAACACGGCCGGGTCGACGTCGGGCTGGACGGCGCGCAGGGTGGCGGCCTCCCACACGAGGCTGTCGGGGAGGTCGGCGTCGTCGTCGGTGCGCACCTCGGCGGGTGCGTCGGCCAGGGGGGTGACGGCGGTGACCCCGGGTGTGCCGGACAGGGCCGCGAGCTCGGCGGGGCCGAGGCCGCCGGCGGAGGTGGCGACGACGTCGGTGCCCAGGGCTGCGGCCAGCTGCTCGGTGGCGGCGCGCTGCACGGCCCGGTCGACCGTGCTCTGCGTGGTCCCGACCGCGACGACCAGGGCCAGCGGCACGACCACCGTGGTGAGGCGCCGGGAGAACCCGCGCAGGTTGCCGAGGGCGAGCCGGGTCGGGGCACCGGACCGGGTCGAGGCGATCCGGGCGGCACGCCCGAAGACCCACTCCACCAGGACCGGTCCGGCCAGGGCCGCGGCGCCGATGAGGAGGAACGCCGACGTGGCCGCGAGCGCCCCGCCGACGGTGCCGGGGACGAGCAGCGGCGTGCCCGCGGCCGCCAGCCCGGCCAGCGCGGTGAGCAACGCGGCCGCGCGCCGCACGGCGCCGACCGGCGTCGCCTCGGCGGCGCTCTCGGCGATCGCCGCGGTGGGAGCGGCGCGGACGGTCTCGCGGGCGGCGAGCAGCCCGGCCAGCATCGCCGTCGGCACCAGGAGGACCACGGCGCCCAGGACCGGGAACGGCGACAGCGAGGAGGTGAAGTCCGGCCCCACCACCTCGGCGTCGCGCAGCACCGGGTCGAGCAGGCGGGTCGCGAGCAGGCCGGGGACGGCGCCGGCCGGCACGGCGACGAGGCCGAGCAGCAGCAGCTCGGTCGAGACGAGCCGTCGCACCTGGCCGCGGGTCGCCCCGACGGCGCGCAGCAGCGCGAGCTCGCGGCGCCGACGGCGCAGCGCCAGGGTGGTGGTGGCGGCCACGACGACGACCACCAGGACCAGCGCGGTACCGGCGAACGACGACGCGAGCGTCACCAGCATGCCGCCGCCGCCCGCCGGCTCCCGCAGGCCGGACTCCAGCAGCGCCCCCGTCAGGGTGGTCAGCGCCGACGCCAGCGCGAGGACGAGGCCGGTCCCGACCGCTCCGGTCCAGCTGGCCCGGGCGCCGGCGACGGCCAGGTGGCGCAGGCTGCCCGGCGCGGGGTGCACCGTCGGGGTGCTCATCGGCCCACCGCCAGCACGCGGGCGGTGACCTCGTCGGCCGTCGGCGCGTCGAGGGTGTCGACCAGGAGCCCGTCGGAGAGCACGAGCACCCGATCGGCGACCGCCGCGACGCGGCTGTCGTGCGTGACGACGACCAGGGTCTGGCCGAGGTCGCGGGCGGTGTCGCGCAGCAGCGTGAGCACGGCGGCGCCGGTGGCGGAGTCCAGGGCGCCGGTCGGCTCGTCGGCGAAGACCACGGTGGGTCGGGTGACCAGCGCGCGAGCGATCGCCACGCGCTGGGCCTGGCCGCCGGAGAGCTCGCCAGGACGTCGGTCGAGCAGTGCACCGAGATCCATCCGGTGCACCAGGTGCGCCACCCAGTCGGGGTCGGCCCCGCGCCCGGCGAGGACGAGCGGGAGGTCGATGTTGTCGCGGACGCTGAGGTGCCCGACCAGGTTGTAGGCCTGGAAGACGAAGCCGACGTGGTCGCGGCGGAAGCGGGTCAGGGCGTCGTCGCCGAGGGTGCTGATGTCGTGCCCGCCGACGACGACGGTCCCGCTGGTGGGTCGGTCGAGGCCGGCGGCGCAGTGCAGCAGCGTCGACTTCCCGGACCCGGACTGGCCGACGACGGCGGTGATCGACCCGGGCCGCAGGGTGAGCGTGAGGCCCCGGAGCGCGGCGGTCGTCGCGGGGCCGTTCCGGTAGGTCTTGCGGACGTCGTGCAGGGCGACCGCCGTGCCGGTCAGGGGCGGGGCGGGCATCGGGTTCGTGACGGTCACGAGGGCTCCTCGGTCGGATGATCTGTCACCACGACGCTACGAGCGGCGGACCGTGCCCACGAGCCGCGCAGGATGCAACTCCGCGGCTTGCACCTTTCGATGCAAGGCCCCGGTGAGGGACGCTGCCGGAGCCTCGGGCGGCTCAGCCCCCGGTCTTCACCAGGCCGTTCTGGTAGGCCCACACGACCGCCTGGAGACGCGACTTCACCCCGAGCTTGGGCAGCATCCGGGCCAGGTGCGACTTGATGGTCGAGACCTCCAGCACGAGCCTGCGGGCGATGTCGTCGTTCGACATCCCCTCGGCGAGCAGCAGCAGGATGTCGAGCTCGCGGGGGGTGAGGAGCTCGGTGGCCCGGGCGGCCACCACGGGCTGGGTCCGCCGACGGCTGACCATCTCCTGCAGGACCCGGCGGGTCAGCGAGTTGTCCAGCGTGCCGTGGCCGGCCGCGACGGCGCGGACGGCGTCCACGACGGCCTCCGGCTCGGCGTCCTTGAGGAGGAAGCCCGAGGCTCCCGCCTCCAGCGCGCCGAAGAGGTACTCGTCCACGTCGAAGGTGGTGATGACCAGCACCGGCACGGGGTCGGCCACGTCGGGGCCGCACAGCTCGAGGGTGGCGGTGATGCCGTCGGTGCCGGGCATCCGGATGTCCATGCACACCACGTCGGCCCGCAGGGAGCGGGCCGCGTCGACCGCGGCCCGGCCGTCGGCCACGGCCGCCACCACCTCGAGGTCGGGCTCGGCGCCGATCATCGTGGTGAGCCCGGCCCGCACGAGCGGCTGGTCGTCGGCGATCACGACGCGGAGGACGCCCGCGGTGGCCGGCTCGTTCATGGTTGTTCCTCCGAGGTCGACGTGGGCAGGGCCAGCGCGACGAGGAAGCCGCCGTCGGCGCTGGGGCCGGTCACGAGGCGGGCGTCGGTGAGCTCGGCGCGCTCGCGCATCCCGACCAGCCCGAAGCCTCTGCCGCCCCGGTGGGGGCCGGCGGCGGGTGCCGGGGTCGGCGCGGACGGCGGGCCGTTGCGCACGGTGACGTCGACGCGGCGCGGGTCCCGGGCATCGATCACGACCTCGCAGCGCGCGCCCGGTGCGTGCCGCGCGGCGTTGCTCAACGACTCCTGCACGGTGCGGTAGGCGGCGAGCTGGGCCAGGGGGCCGACGTCGAGCTGGCCGAGCCCGGCGGCGTCGGTGCCGAGCAGGGACAGGTCGACGTCGCGTCCGGCCCGCCGGGCGCCCTCGACCAGGCCCTGGACGCTGCCGAGGGTCTCCGGCTCGACCCCGCGGACCTCCCCGGGCTCGTCGTCGCGGAGGAGGGCCACCAGGTTGCGGAGGTCCTTGAGCATGGCGGTGCTCTGGTGACGGACCTCGCGCACCGCCTGCTTCGCGCCCTCGGGGTCGGTGTCGATCTGACGGTCGAGGGCGGCCGTCATCACCGCGATCCCGGACAGGTGGTGGGCGGCGATGTCGTGCAGCTCGCGCGCCATGGCGGTCCGCTGCCGGGCCACCGCGGCCTGGGTGAGCGCCACCTGCTCCCCGGCGGCGGCCCGGAGTCCCTCGAGGCGGGCACGCGCGGCCTCGCGACGCGTCGCGACGACGGCACCGACGACCGCGGCCAGGACCACCGTCGACGCGCCCTGGAGGACCGCGGCGCCGGCGGCGCCGGGGGAGAGGCCCTCGCCCGTGGCGGCGCGGACCCCCTCGCCGGTCGCGACGAGCACGGCGCCGGTGACGAGGGCCGGAACCGGACGCGGCCACGGGCACTCGACGACGACGACGTACGCCGCGACGAGCACCGCGACCGTCGTCACCCCGGTCGCGGCGCCGAGCCCCGCGGCCGCGGCCGCCGGCACGACGGCGGAGGCGAGGACGAGGGTCAGCGCGGGGCTCAGCGACCGCCACTGCAGCAGCCACGCCTGGAGGGTGACGGCGACGAACCCGGCCGAGAGCTCCCACCAGCCGAGCCGGGGCTCGTCGGGGACCGCTCCGGGCGCGAGCCCGGCCAGGAGCGTCACCGCACCGAGGAGGACGACCGCCACGACCCAGCCGCCCGCCACGAGGACTCTCGCGGGTACGGGGTGCTCGGCGCTCACGCCGAGACACTACTGCCGCCGGAGGACCCGGTGGCTCAGGACTGCTCGTCCATCCCGGCGGCCTCGAGGACGAGGGTGGACCCACGGCCGACGTCGTGGTCGTCTTGGACGCCCGAAGAGGAGCAGGCATGAACGAGACACGCGTCTTCGACGCCGACCTGCACGAGGATGGCACCACCGCCGCGGCCGGCCGGTGCTCGGTCCACGACGACGGCTCCGTGCGCGCCGTCCGGCGGCCGGGGCCCGTTAGGGCACGGTGACCACGAACGTGGTCCCATCGCCCGGGAGGCTGTCGACCGCGATCGTGCCACCGAGGGCGTCGACGAGCTGCTTGACGACGGCCAGCCCGATGCCGAGCCCCCCGACCACGTCCTTGGTCGCCGCCTCGGCGCGGTAGAACCGCTCGAAGGCGTGACGGACCTCCGTCTCGCTCATGCCGCAGCCGGTGTCGGCGACGCGCAGGACGAACCCCGAGTGGCACCCGGACCCGGGCGGGCGCTCGACGGAGACGTCGATGTGTCCGTCCGCGGTGTACTTGACGGCGTTGGTGAGCAGGTTGTCGGCGATGCGGTCCAGCGCGACCGGGTCGACCCGCGCCTGCAGCGTCGGGGGGATCGAGGCCACCACCCGCAGGCCGGCGCGCTCGGCCGCGTCGCGGTGCCGGACGAGGCTGTCGCGGACCAGGCTGGCCACGTCGACGACCTTCAACCGCAGCGCGTCGTCCTCGGCACGGGCGACGTTGAGCAGCTGCTCGACCCGCTCGTGGAGGGCGACCGCGTTGCGCCGGATGACCGTGAGGTGGTGGAGCGCGGTCGCGACGTCGTGGGCGCCGTCGAGCAGGGTGTCCTCCAGGACCTCGAGGTAGCCCATCACCGACGTCAGCGGCGTGCGCAGCTCGTGGGAGACGGTGCCGAGGAACTCCTCGCGCACGCGGACCGAGTCCAGCAGGTCCGTCGCGTCCCACGCGGCCAGGACCCACCCGCGTCCGGGGTCGGAGGGGCCGCCGAACTGGTGGGCGCTGCAGACGGCGGCCACCTGGTCGCCCGGCTCCCCGACCCACTGGAGGAGACCGGCGAACGTCTGGCCCGCCATCGCCCGGCGGTGCGCCTGCTCGTGCCGCGGCACGGGCGTGACCCGGTCGGGACCGAAGACCAGCGGCCCCGACTCCGACTCCATGCGCTGCCGGAGCCGCTGGCCGAGCTCGTTGATGACCGGCTCCCGACCGGGGACGTGGACGGCCACGGCGACGTCGACGGCCTCGAGCACCCCGGCCGTCGTCCTGACCTGCATCTCGAGTGCCTCCGTCCGGGCGACGACCTCGGCGCGCGCCGCACTGAGGACCCGGCTGGCGCCGTAGGTGACGACCGACATCCCGGCGAGGGCCAGCGCGGGCAGCACCACGTCGAGGCGGTCACCGGCGGTCGAGGGCAGGCTCCCGCCGGCGAGGAACGGAGCGGCGGCCACACCGGCCACCCCGGCCACGGCCAGGGCCGTGCCGGCGGCGCCGAACGCGAAGGCGAGCCACGCGGCGGGGAGCCCGCACACCAGGAGCGTCGACCACGTCGCGTCGCCGGCCGAGCCGTGCAGCAGTGCGGCGGCCACCATGTCGAGCAGCGGCAGGACGATGCCGAGCGGCCCGTCGCTGAGGCGGCGCGAGAGGCCGCCGACCGACACGACCACGACGAGGACCGTGGCGGCGACCGCGACCAGCAGCGCGGGTGTGCTCCGTTGGGTGAGCGAGACGAGCACGGCGACGGTGAGCGCGAAGGCGGCCGTGGGGACCTGCCACATCCACCAGGGCGCGGTGAACGGTGCCGTCGACGGACGGCGGCCGAACGACTCGGACGCGGACATCGATTGGTCCTCGGGACACACGGGTGGTGGGCGGCCGCTGCTCGGCCTCGTCGAGGCTAACCCGCGGACGGCGTCCGCTGTGGACGGATGCACCGCCATCACCCCGACGGGTAGGGCACGGGTCGAGCCCCCGCGACCATGGAGCGGTGAGTACGACGGGGGCGACCGGGTACCGGACGTGGTCTGCACGTCCCAACTCCGAGGAGGACCCATGGCAACCGGTGAGACCGGATTCGCGACGTCACCTTTGACCTGATCTCTCTGCGGTCCGCGTCGGTCGAGGAGCCCGGTCAGGGCGTCGGGTAGAGCTCCTGGTCGCTGAAGTCCCCGCCGCGGTCGGCCCGCTCCACGAGCGGGTCGTCGGCCGGCAGCACCGTCCGCAGGATGGTCGCGGGGGAGGGGGCGCCCTGCGGGTCCCACGACTCCGGGTTCCAGAGCCTCGAGCGAAGGAACGCCTTCGAGCAGTGGAAGAAGACCTCCTCGACGGCGACCTTGAGGGCCAGCAGCGGCGGGGTGTCGTTGACCCGCAGCTCGCTGAACCAGTCGGCGTCCGAGACGACCGTGGCCGTCCCGTTGATCCGTAGCGTGTCGCCGCGACCCGGCACCAGGAAGACCAGGCCCACGTGCGGGTTGGTCAGCACGTTCAGGTACCCGTCGAGTCGGCGGTTGCCCGCGCGCTCCGGGATGGCGATCGTCCGCTCGTCGAGGACGTGGCAGAAGCCGGGTGGGTCACCTTTCGGGGAGGCGTCGGCGTTGCCGTCGACGTCGCTGGTGGCGACGATGCAGAACGGTGAGCGGGCCAGGAAGTCGAGGTCCACCGGGCCCAGCTCGCTGCGCACCTTGGCGGCGACGCGCGGCACGGGAGCCGCGACCAGCCGTCGCAGCGAGGCGGCGTCGCGCACGACCTGTTCGCTCATGCCGGACAGGCTAGTGGCCGTGCGGGGTCCGTCGTGCCGGCCCTCGGCCGTCGTCACAGCAGCGTGCGCCAGTAGTCCCAGAACCGGACCAGGGCCGCGACCACGAAGACGAGGTACCAGGCGGTCAGCACGAGGAACCGTGCCGACCAGGCCACGCGGGCACGGCGTCGGAGCCCCGGGGTGCCGGTCCGAGCGGCGAGCAGAACGCTCCACAGGGCGATCGGCAGCGTCACGGTCCACACCACCAGGCACCACGGGCACAGTGCGTCGATGCGGTACATGCTCTGGAACGCGAGCCAGTGCACGAAGACCGCCCCGAGGAACCCGCCGACGGCGAGCCCGCCGAGCACCCACCCGGGGAGCCGCACGCCCGCCGCGATCAGGACCCCGAGCGTGACGACGACGCCGAAGGCCACCAGCCCCAGGAGCGGGTTCGGGAACCCGAACGCCTCGGCCTGGTCGGTCGTCATCACCGAGCCGCACGACAGGACCGGGCTGAGGTTGCAGCTCGGCACGTAGCTCGGGTCGGCGAGGATGCGGTACTTGTCGACGGCGAGCGCGAAGGCCGCCGCGAGCCCGGCCGCACCGAGCACGACGAGCATGATCCCGAACGACCGTGGTTGGTGGTCGGCGGCCCGCTCGGCCGCCAGCTCGGCGCGGAGCTCCTCGTCGTCGAGGTCGTCGTCGAGGTCGTCACGGTGGTCGCCCCGGAGGTCGTCGTGGACGTCGTGGTCGGTCACGGGGCTCTCCTGGTCGGGCTGGGTGGGGGAGCCGTCGCCCAGGCTCCGGGACAGCAGCTGGTGCGGTCGGTGCGGCGGGTCCGGTCCCGGCGGGCGGCCGGGGGCGCCGCCTCACGGCCGCCTCCTCAGTCGCACCAGGGTACGGGGCCGGCGCGCCGCCGCCCTGCGCTGGTCCTGCTCCCGCCACGAGCCCGGACCCCGTGCTCCAGGTGGCCTAGGCTGGGCGGGGCGCCCGGTGGGGTTGTCCTCCCACCTCGGGCGTCACGGTGCGCGCGGTGGCCGGTCGGCGTCAGGTCACGAGCCGCGCGGTACCGACGATCCGCCGGCCCACCTCGAGGAGACCCCATGGACACCACCCCCGTTTCCCTGCAGCTCCAGGTCGACGAGCACCTCGCGCTCGCCCGCGAGCACAGCGCGGGGCGCAGTGCGCACACGCTGTACGGCGGGCAGGGCAACGCCCTGCGACAGACGCTGATCGCCCTCGCGGCCGGGCGCCTGCTCGGCGAGCACGAGAGCCCCGGCGAGGCGACCCTGCAGGTGCTGCGGGGCACGGTCCGGCTGCACGCCGGCGCCGAGAGCTGGGTCGCCGGCACGGGCGACCTCCTCCTCGTGCCGCCGACACGACACGACGTGGAGGCGGTCGAGGACGCCGCCGTGCTGCTGACCGTCGCCCTGCATGGCGTCCCCGGAACCTGAGCTCACGTCCGAGCACCACGTGGCGGGCTAGCGTGGTTCGTCGACGCTGCGCGAGTCGGTGAGGGTCAGGGCGCCGGCGGCGGCGACGACGCCCACGACGACCGCGAGCACGCCGTAGGTGATGCTCTCGCCCCGGAAGAACGACGCGACGAGCTCGCTGCTCCAGGCGCCGGCGGGCAGCGTGGTGGTGACCAGGACCGCGATGAGCGTGCCGACGGCCGCGGTGCCGATGCTGGTGCCGACCTCCTGGGCGGTGTCGTTGAGCGCGGTGCCGATCGAGGTCCGGTTGGCCGGCATCGCCTCGACGAGGGCGATGGCGCAGATGGTCATCACCGTGCGGAGGCCGATGGTCATCACGACCATGCAGACCGCGATGGCGAGGTACCCGTGCGCCACCGCCCACGACAGCCCGGCCAGCGACCCCGCGAGCAGGGCTGCGCCGACGAGGGAGGCGTGGCGGTGGCCGAAGCGGCGGGCGAGCCACTCGGTCAGCGGCGTGGCCAGGACCATGGTCACGATGAGCGGCAGGTTGGCGAGGCCGGCACGCACCGGGCTCCAGCCGAAGGCGTACTGGAAGTGCAGGATCAGCCCGAACATCACGCTGGCCATGGCGATCGACGTCCCGACTTGGGCGATCGCGGCTCCGCGGACGGTGCCGTCGGAGAACAGCCCGAGGTCGAGCATCGGCGCGTCGGTGCGGCGCTCGTGGCGGACGAAGGCGAAGGCGGCGACGGCGGCGGCACCGGCGGAGCCCAGGGTCGGCAGCGAGAGCCAGCCGTGCTCGACCCCGCTGGTCAGGGCCCAGCAGCCCAGGCCGATCGCGGCGATGCTCAGCACGGCGCCGGGAAGGTCGAGGGCATCGTCGGTGAGGTCGCCGGGGTGGTCGGCGGGCACGCCGAGCCGGACGCCCAGGAAGGCGACCAGGGCGATGGGCGCGTTGACCAGGAGGAGCCACTCCCACCGCACGTGGGCCAGCGCGCCGCCGCCGAGCACCGGTCCCAGGACGAAGCCCGACATGCCGACCACGATCATCAGCGTCATCGCCCGCATCCGCAGGGCCTGGTCGTCGAAGAGCCGGAACACCAGCGAGTTGGTGATCGGTGCCATCGCGGCAGCGGTCAGCCCGAGGACCCCCCGCAGCGCGACCAGCTCGCCCGCGGAGTCGACCAGGACGACCAGCGAGCTGACCAGGCCGAAGGCCACCAGCCCCACCAGCAGCACCCGACGGCGTCCGAGCCGGTCGGCGACCGATCCGGCGGTCAGGAGCAACCCGCCGAAGGTGAGGGAGTAGATGCCGGTGATCCACTGCAGTCCGGTGGTGCCGCTGTCGAGGTCACGGCCGATGGTGGGCAGGGCGATGGTGAGAAGGGTGTTGTCGACCATCTCGACGAAGAACGCCAGGCAGAGCGCGGAGAGCGGGATCCACGCTGCGCGCAGTGAGGGGTAGGTCCTCGTCGAGGCGGGTGCGGTGGTGGCGGTCATGGCGGCCTCCCAAGAATCGAACGGCGTTCGACTCTCGAACGACGTTCGAGACAATAGAACGATGTTCGGTTCTGCGCAAGGTGTGGTGGACTGGGCCTCATGACGCCTCCCGCCACCCGTCCCGAGCAGCGACCTCGCAAGCGGGCCTCGCACTCGCTGGAAGCAGTCCTGACCGAGGCCGTGGCGCTGCTCGACGAGGCCGGGGAGGGTGCGCTGACCTTCCGCGCCCTGGCGGCACGCCTGGGCGGAGGGGTCGGCAGCATCTACTGGTACGTCGCGGGCAAGGACGAGCTCCTCGACCGGGCGACCGACCACGTGCTGGCCGAGGTGGTCAGGACCAGCGAGACGCTGGCCGAGGACGACCCGATCAGCGCGATCCGCACGATCGCGGTCGCGTTGTTCGACGCAGTCGCCCAGCGCCCGTGGCTGGGTGCCTACTTCATGCGCGACACCGGCGTGCAGCCCAACGGACTGCGCCTCTACGAGCTGCTGGGCCAACAGACGCTGCGGCTCGAGCTCACCTCGCGCCAGCGCTTCCACGCCGTCTCGGCCGTCGTCGGCTTCGTCGTCGGGACCGCCGCCGACATGGGCCAGCAGCCGCCGCCCGAGGTCGTGGACGGGTCGATGACCCGCGACGACTACCTCGCCCACTTCGTCGACCAGTGGCGCGCCCTGGACGCCGGCGCGTTCCCGTTCATCCACTCGATCGCCGACGACTTCGAGACCCACGACGACGCCGAGCAGTTCCGGGCCGGGCTCGAGCTGATCCTGGCCGGCCTGCGCCTCCAGGCCGAGGGCAAGGCCTGACGGCGGCCGTGCCGTCGGCCCTGCGGGCTGGGCGGACCCGCCGAGCCAGGTCTGCAGTGCCGTGCACCAGCGGGGGCTTCGTGCGATCGCGAGCGAGCCGGCCTCGTCAGGTCGTGCTGGGGTGTCGCTGCCCGAGGCCGTTGGCGCGCCACTCGGCGATCAGCCCCGTCGGTCGGTTCGGCCGGAGGTCGAGACCGCCGGCGTGGGCGGTGGCGATGGCACGGGCGTAGGCCAGTCCGAGACCCCTCGAGCTCACCGGCTGCCCGTCGTGGGCGCCGCGCTCGAAGGGCCGGAGCAGGCGGGCGTAGTCGTCCTCGGCGATGCCGGCGCCGTCGTCGGCGACCGTGATGACGAGGCACGAGCCGTCCACGTGGCCCTCGATGGCGATCCGGGACGCCGCCGGGGCATAGGTCATGGCGTTGGTCACCAGCTCGCTGACGGCGCGGGTGACGGCCCGCAGGTCGACGGTCGCCCTGAGGTGAGCGGGGCTGGACACGTCGATCGCTGCCCCGCAGCGGCGGCCGAACTTCGCCGTCAGGTCGTCGGCCACCTGGTGGAGCACCGGGGCGACGTCGCAGTAGGTGGGCACGATGTGGGCAGCCGCCTCGAGGTCGACCAGCGACGTGATGGTGTCGGAGAGGTCCGCCAGCTCTTCCGACGCTCGCCACACCGTGTCCAGGCTCGCCCGGGCCCACCCGGGCAGCTGGTCCCGCACGTCCAGCAGCAGCTCGGCGTGCCCGAGCAGCTTCGCGACCGGGGTGCGGAGCTCGTGGTTCACGGTTGCCATCAGGCGCTCACGCAGCTCGCCCTCGCGCGCGCGGACGCGCCACTCCTCGGTGACGTCCTGGACGAGCACGAGGGCGCCGCAGATATCGGTGCTGGCGTCTCGTAGGGGAGTCGCGTTGCAGCGCAGGTAGGTCAGGCGCTCCGACCCCAGGTCCGGTCGAGCCGTGACGATCGCGTCGATGACCTGTTCGCCGGCGCGCGCGCGAGCGATCGGCATGTCGATCGTCTGCAGGGGAGTGCGCCCGTCCTCGTAGTACAGGTTCATGTGCGCCGAGAGGTCGCACTCCCGCACCGGCGCGTAGGCCTGCCCGAGCAGCCGTTCCAGGGCCGGGGTCATCATCGTGAGTGTCCCGTCGGCGTCGCTCGCTGCGAGCGCGAGCGACGTGTGCCGCTCGAGCAGGTCCAGCAGCGCTCCCTCCATGACGACGCCGTACCCCGCTCGCAAGCCTTCAGAAGTCGCGCTCCGCCGTCGGCTGCTCAGGGAGCCAGGTCGAGGCTGAGGGTGGTGACGCCGTCGACCGGCTCGAACCCCAGGCTCCGGTAGAGGCCGAGCGCTGCGTGGTTGCCCGGTTCGGTCATCAGCGACAGTCGCGTCGCGCCTGCTGCCAGTGCCGCCGCCCGAACCGCACCGACGAGCGCAGCCGCGGCTCCGCAGCGGCGGGAGTCGGGCCGCACGTAGAGGTCGCGCAGCTGCCAGAACTGCCCCAGGACCAGTGACGCAGGAACGCGGTGGCTGGTGGCCAGGCCGACTGGCGCCGCGTTCGCCGTGGATTCGATCGATGCCGTGTACACCGTGAGCATGCCCGAGCCGACCATGTCGGTGAGCCAGCCCAGGGTCGCGTTGTCCGAGCCCGGCGCATGACCGTAGTGGTGCCGGTACTGGCTGAACAAGTGGCTGGCCGAGGTGAGCGTCTCGTCGGAGTCGCACACCGTGACCCGCGGTGCGTCCCGGGGGATCGGGGTCTCGGTCATGGGGGTGACTCCCGGCCTGGTCGTCGATCTGGGTTCCGTCGAAGGGCATCTGCACGGGGGTCGGGCTGGTGCGGCGCCTCGTGGCCCGGTGGCGAAGTGTGCTCGCAGTCGGGCACCACCACGATACGGCCGACTCCCGGCACGGGCGCGCGGTCGTCGACCCGGACGCCGAACGAGGTGGAGCAACTCGTGGGCCAATTCCCGGTGTGCCGCTCGGCGCTGGCGGGACATACTCGGTCCATGAGTGCCTCTGGCGTGGTGCGGGTGTGGGACGACGACGAGGGTTGGGGAGTCATCGACTCAGCGCTCACGCCTGGTGGCTGCTGGACGCACTTCTCGTCGGTGCTGGTCGGCGGGTTCGCGTCGCTGACGGCTGGGCAGGACGTCGAGTTCGAGTTCGAGGCTGCCAAGCAGGACGGGTTCCGGTACGCCGCCGTCGCGGCGTGGCCCGCAGACCAGGACCCGGTGCCCCGGACCGAGATCGAGGACTCGACTGCTCTCCGGTCCACGCTCACGCTGACCTTCGACGAGCCCGGCACGTCCGATCCGGGCTGACGCCTGCCAGCGGCATGGTCGAGGGGTGACGGGTTCCAGGAGATGGCCCGAGGCTGGCAGCGGCGCGCCTTCTTCAACGTTCTCCTGACAAGTCGGGCCGGGCCTCCCTAGCGTGCCGTGGTGAGCACCCCCACCACCCCGGCCGACTTCGATGTCGAGCAGGTGTGGGACGGGGTCGTCGCAGCCCTCGCACCCTGGGGTCCCTGGCTCGCACTGGCGGTGCTCGTCGTGGGCCTCCTCCGGTTTCCCCTGCTCGGCCGCGGTCCCGGCGTCCTTGCGTCGAGAGACCCTTGGCGACTGTTCAAGCACGACTCGCGTCGTCTCGTCATGGGTCGAGCCGGAGGCCGGTGCGAAGGGTCGCTGGTGCTTCTGTGGGGTCGTTGCAGCCGACCCGCAGAAGAGGCTGATCACGTGTACCCGTGGTCCCGCGGCGGCGCGACGGTGTCGAGCAACGGCCAGGCCCTGTGTCACAGGTGCAACCGTTCCAAGGCCAACACGCGGCCGGCGTGGTGGTACATCGTCGGCCTGGAACGACGACGTCGCACCTACTTTCCCCCGGGTTGCGACGTGCGCGTCTCGGCTGCGATGAGTCCGCCGATCGCCGCCTCCGCTCGTCCGTTCCGAGGCGACGGCCGGCGCGCAATCACTAGCTGCTGCACGAGCACGGCGCCGGCAGCCACCGCGCGACGCGCGGGCACTGACCCGCTGTCGGTCGCTGCACCGCAACAACCAGGCCGACGAGCGTGGCTGAGCGTGTCTGCACGCCGGTCAACTCACGAAGGAGGCCCCCGCTCCGCCGCCGGTCAGCGGGGTGCGAGGGCCTCGATCGAGGGCCGTTCTCAGATGTCGTAGTACAGCTCGAACTCGTGCGGGTGCGGGCGCATCTGGACCGGGAGGATCTCCTGGGTGCGCTTGAAGTCGATCCAGGTCTCGATCAGGTCCGGCGTGAAGACGTTGCCGGCCGTCAGGAACTCGTGGTCGGCCTCGAGCGAGTCGAGGACGGCGTTCAGCGAGGTCGGAACCTGGTCGATGTCGGCCATCTCGTCCGGCGGGAGCTCGTAGATGTCCTTGTCGATCGGCGCGGCGGGCTCGATCTTGTTCTTGATGCCGTCGAGGCCGGCGAGCAGCAGCGCCGAGAAGGCGAGGTACGGGTTCGCCGACGGGTCGGGACAGCGGAACTCGATGCGCTTGGCCTTGGGGTTCGATCCGGTGATCGGGATCCGGACGCAGGCCGAGCGGTTGCGCTGCGAGTACACCAGCGAGATCGGGGCCTCGAAGCCGGGCACCAGGCGGTGGTAGGAGTTCACCGTTGGGTTGGTGAAGGCCAGCAGCGACGGGGCGTGCTTGAGGATGCCGCCGATGTAGTAGCGGGCCATGTCGGACAGGCCGCCGTAGCCGGTCTCGTCGTAGAACAGCGGGTCGCCGTTGTTCCAGATCGACTGGTGCACGTGCATGCCAGAGCCGTTGTCGCCGAAGATCGGCTTGGGCATGAAGGTGGCGGTCTTGCCGTTGCGCCAGGCGACGTTCTTGATGATGTACTTGAACTTCATCACGTCGTCGGCGGCCTTGAGCAGCTCGTCGAAGCGGTAGTTGATCTCCGCCTGGCCGGCGGTGCCGACCTCGTGGTGGGCGCGCTCGACCTGGAGGCCGGCGTTCTCGAGCTCGATGGTCATCTCGTCGCGGAGCTCGCCGAAGTGGTCGGTCGGCGCGACGGGGAAGTAGCCGCCCTTGTACTTGACCTTGTAGCCGCGGTTGTCGTTCTCGAAGGCGTCACCGGTGTTCCACGCGCCGGCCGAGGAGTTGATCTCGTAGTAGCCGGCGTTGGCCTTGGTCTCGAAGCGCACGTTGTCGAACACGTAGAACTCGGCCTCGGGGGCGAAGTACGCGGTGTCGCCGACGCCGGTGGTCGACAGGTAGGCCATGGCCTTCTTGGCGATGTTGCGCGGGTCGCGCGAGTAGGGCTCGCCGGTGAGCGGGTCGTGGATGAAGAAGTTCACGACCAGGGTCTTGGCGGTGCGGAACGGGTCGATGTAGGCCGTCGTCGGGTCCGGGAACAGCGACATGTCGGACTCGTGGATCGCCTGGAAGCCACGGATCGAGGAACCGTCGAAGTTGAGGCCGTCCTCGAAGACGCTCTCGTCGAACGACGAGACCGGGACGGTGAAGTGCTGCATGACGCCCGGCAGGTCACAGAAGCGGACGTCGACCATCGCGACGCCCTCGTCCCTGACGTAGGCGAGCAGCTCCTCGGCATTGCTGAACATTCGTCCTCCTTGGCTGCGAGCCCTCGGGCGCAGCGCGAATCTCGGGTTGGAGAGCCCCGCCGCGACTTTGCCACGGGCACTGTCCGACCGTACCGAACCAGTCGTTTCCAGACCGTATCCGTTCTATTTCCCCCGTGTAACAGGTGGTCGAGGGATGGGTGGTCCGCGCCGCCGCCCGGACGCCACCTACGCTGGCGCCGTGGAGAAGACCGCAGGCGCGACGTTCGAGACCGCGTCGTGGGGACGCCGGGCGGTCGCCCTCCTCGTCGACTGGTTCGTGTGCATGTTCGTCGTCATCGCCTTCATCGGCGGTGACGCCTACTTCGAGCCGGGCAGCCCGGCGCAGTTCGTCACGCTCGCCGTGTACGTCGTGCAGTCGGTGCTCTTCACCTGGCTGATCGCCGGCTCCTTCGGCAAGATCGTCACCGGCCTGCGCGTGGTCCCGGCCGACGGAAGGCTGCGCCCGATCAACCCGCTGCGTCTGCTGCTGCGGCAGGTGCTGGTCGCGCTGGTGGTCCCGCCGCTGGTCTTCAAGCCCGACGGCCGGGGTCTGCACGACCTCGCCGCCGGCACCGCGACGGTCAGGGCCGACGTCTTCCGGTCCCTGGTCGCCGCGACCCGCCGCTAGCGCGCACCGGGCAGGTTCGCGCTCGCAGGCTCGCGCGACCTTCCTCAGCGGCCGCGCATGTTGCCGCGCATGCCCTTCATGGACGTCGGCATCGGACCGCGGGGGAGCGGGATCTTCGGGCGCTGGGCGTCGAGGGCCTTGAGCCGGTTGAGGATGTCGGTGATCTCGGCGGGCTTGACCTTGCGTCCGAGCTTCTGGACGTGGCGCACCAGCTTGGGGAGCGGCACCTGGCCCTCGCCGCTGCCGACGACGACCTCGTGGATCGGCGTCTCCGACGCGACCCGCTCGTGCTTGCGGCGCTCGCTGGCGAGCAGGGTCTTGAGCCGGTGCGGGTTGCCCTCGCCGACCAGGACGATGCCGGGAGGTCCGACGACGCGGTGGACCATGTCCTGCTGCTTGGTGAAGCCGACCATCTCGTCGGTCTTCCAGCCGCGGCGCAGCAGGGTGAGCGCCCGCGCGCCGGCGCCGAGCTGACCCTCGAGCCGGTTGAACGCGGCCCGCTGGGCCCGGCGGCTGAAGACGACCATCATGCCGAGCAGGCCGAACAGCAGGCCGCCGATGATCGCCATGACGAGGCTGAACGTGCCGTCGCTGGGCGGGAGGACCCAGAAGAGACCGAACCCGACGGCGCCGAACAGGAGGAACGCCCCGGCCATCCACAGGCCGATCCGGGTGTCGACCTCACGGGTCATCTTGTAGGTCTCGAGGAGCTGCCCACGGCGACTCATCTTGGTGGGATCGGTCTCCCGGGGCTTCTTCGTCCGTGCCATGTGTTGCCGTGCCTCGCTCGTCCCGAAGGGTCAGTGGTCAGACGGACGCCCGCGCGTCCATCGCCTGACGGTACAGGCGACCGGCGCGGTAGGACGAACGGACGAGCGGGCCGGACAGGGCGCCCGAGAAACCGATCTCGTCGGCCTCGTCCTTGAGCTCGACGAACTCCTCCGGCTTGACCCACCGCTCCACCGGGTGGTGGCGGACCGAGGGCCGCAGGTACTGGGTGATCGTGATGATCTCGCAGCCGGCCGCGTGCAGGTCGCGCAGCGCCTGCGAGACCTCCTCGCGGGTCTCGCCCATGCCGAGGATCAGGTTGGACTTGGTCACCAGGCCGAAGTCGCGGGCCGCGGTGATGACGTCGAGCGAGCGCTCGTAGCGGAACGCCGGGCGGATCCGCTTGAAGATCCGCGGGACCGTCTCCACGTTGTGCGCCAGCACCTCGGGCCGCGACTCGAACACCTCGCGCAGCTGGTCGGGGTCGCCGTTGAAGTCGGGGATCAGGTTCTCGACGCCGATGCCGGGGTTGAGCTCGTGGATCATCCGCACCGTCTCGGCGTACAGCCAGGCGCCACCGTCGGGCAGGTCGTCGCGGGCGACGCCGGTGATGGTGGCGTAGCGCAGCTCCATCTTCTGCACCGACTCAGCGACCCGGCGGGGCTCGTCGCGGTCGAGGGGCTCGGGCTTGCCGGTGTCGATCTGGCAGAAGTCGCAGCGTCGGGTGCACTGCTCGCCCCCGATCAGGAACGTCGCCTCGCGGTCCTCCCAGCACTCGAAGATGTTGGGGCAGCCGGCCTCCTGGCACACGGTGTGCAGGCCCTCGGCCTTGACCAGCGACTGCAGCGCCTTGT
Organism: Nocardioides sp. S-1144; assembly: GCF_005954645.2. Taxonomy (NCBI): domain Bacteria; kingdom Bacillati; phylum Actinomycetota; class Actinomycetes; order Propionibacteriales; family Nocardioidaceae; genus Nocardioides; species Nocardioides dongxiaopingii. The sequence goes on along the minus strand of NZ_CP040695.2, from coordinate 2,734,145 downwards.
ACTCCGGACCCATCTTCGCCCGGGTCTTGATCCACTCCGGTTTGCGCTCGATCGGCGTCTCGGCGTTGCGGACCTCGAGCCGCAGCAGCTTGCGGCCGTTCGGGGCGGTGCTGGGGGGTGTCGGAGTGGTCGTCACTCCGTCGATCCTACGTCGCCACGGGTCACCCCCGGGGGCCGGCCCGGGCTGCGGCGGACCGCCCCTAGGAGATGTCGCGGCGCCGGAACGACGCCGCCGACGCGCCGCCGACCAGGAGCATCAGCACGGCGTAGTACGCGGTGCCGTGCTGGACGCTGACCTCCTTGGTCTCGTCGCAGTCGAGGCCGTCGGGCACCCGCGGCCCGTAGCAGGCCTCGGGAGGCTGGACCCAGTACTCGGCGCGCCCGTTGACCACGGCGGCGGCGTTGGTCGACGGCTCGTACCTCAACGCCGACTGCGGCAGGAGGGCGAAGATCAGGCCGCCGGCGACCGAGACGGCGAACAGGACGCCGATCGTGAACACGGTGCTGCGCGACAGGGTGGTGAGCGCGTAGCCGAACACCGCCGCCCCGGTGATGGCCAGGGTGCTCCGCAGCGCGTGCTGCACCACGTCGGTGACCACCTGACCCGGCACGGGCAGGTCGCGGCTCTGCGCGACCAGGAGCAGCCCGCCCCAGAAGAGGACCAGCCCCACCACCGCGACCGACGCCGCCACCAGCGCGACCGCGACGGCCTTCGCCAGCCACACCCTCAGGCGCCGGGGCTCGAACAGCAGCTGGTTGCTCATCGAGCCGGAGTTCCAGTCGTGCCCGACGTACGTCGTCCCGGCGAGCAGCATCAGCGCGGCCACGATCGCCACGACGGCCAGCGCACTGTTGGAGCGCTCGCGGGCGACGTTGAGCTGCTCGCGGTACAGGTAGTCCTCGACCTGCGGCTGGTAGCCGAACTGGCGCGCGCACTGGCGCTCGGCGCGGTCGGGGTCGACGCCGAAGTTGCGCGGGTTCTGCTCGCAGTCGGCGATGCCCTGCTCGATGTACTCGAGCTCGACGTCGACCTGCTGCTGGGCCGCGGCCCGGTCGCCGTCGCCGACGGGGCGGGTGTCGTAGGTGCGGACGCCGAGGATCACCAGCGGCACCAGGACGGCGGCGCCCACCAGCACCAGCACGGCGCGGCGCCACCGCAGCCGGGTCAGCTCGACCCGCAGCAGCCCGGTCATGCGGCACCGCCCTTCCGGCCGAGGCCGTCGGCGCCGTCGAGGTGCTCGTGGCCGAGCGTGTCGGCGGCGGTGAGCTCGAGGAAGACCGACTCGAGGTCGCGGCGCAGCGGCGTGAGCGCGGACAGCCACACGCCGGCCTCGCCGAGGATCCGGGTGATCGCGGCGGGGTCGTCGGACTCCACGCGCAGGCCGGTGGGCGTCGCGGCGACGGTGAGACCGGCGCCGCTGAGCACCCGCGTGGCGGTGTCGGGGTCGGCGACCTCGACGGCGTGGGCCGCGGCGCCGGTGTCGAGGAGGTCCTCGACGCGCCCCGAGGCGAGCAGCCGGCCGTTGCCGATGATCGTGGCCGAGGTGCAGACCTGCTGGACCTCGGCGAGGATGTGGGAGCTCAGCAGCACGGTGACGCCGCGCTCGCCGAGGTCGCGGATGGTGTCGCGGATCTCCCGGATGCCCGCCGGGTCGAGGCCGTTGGTGGGCTCGTCGAGGATCAGCAGCTGCGGGTCCTTCAGGAGTGTCGCGGCGATCGCGAGGCGCTGCTTCATGCCGAGCGAGTAGGACTTGAACCGGTCGCCGTCGCGCCCGGTCAGGCCGACCGTCTCGATCGCGGCGTCGACGCGCGTGTCGGGGGCGCCGATGCTGCGCGAGAGCAGCAGCAGGTTCTGGCGGCCGGTGAAGTGCGGGGAGAACTTCGGCGACTCGACCACGGCGCCGACCCGGTCGATGACGGCCGGCAGGCTCTCGGGGACGGGCTGGCCGAAGAGCCGCATCTCGCCACGGGTGGCCCGGGCCAGCCCGAGCAGCATCCGGATCGTCGTGGTCTTGCCCGACCCGTTGGGTCCGAGGAAGCCGTGGACGCCGCCCCCGGGCACCGCGAGGTCGAGGTTCTCCACCGCGACGCGCACGCCGCGTCGTCCGCGGAACTCCTTGCGCAGCCCTGCTGCTTCGATGACCAGGTCGGTCACGGTGCCTCCTCCGGTCGTGGCGTGGCGGGCCATCAGACCACGAGGGATGAACGGCGGTTGAACACCGCGCCGTCGGTCTTCCGGTCGGTCCTGTGGAGGAGCACATTGTCGGAGTGACCCCGGAACTCGTGATCCTCGGCCTGGTGGTCGTCACCGCCCTGGCCTTCGACTTCACCAACGGCTTCCACGACACCGGGAACGCGATGGCGACCTCCATCGCGACCGGTGCCCTGCGGCCGAGGGTGGCGGTCGCCCTGTCGGCGTCGCTCAACCTCGTCGGCGCCTTCCTGTCGGTCGAGGTGGCCCTCACCGTCACCAACGCCGTCATCAAGATCCAGGACACCGACGGTGCGCCGCGCCCCGAGTTCCTGGCCGACGGGGGCGAGGCCCTGCTGGTCATCGTGCTGGCCGGGCTCGTCGGCGGCATCCTGTGGAACCTCGCGACCTGGTTGCTCGGGCTTCCGTCGAGCTCGTCGCACGCGCTGTTCGGCGGCCTGGTCGGCGCCACGATCGCCGGCCTCGGGTTCCACGGCGTGAACTGGGCAGGCGACGGCACCAAGCTGGACGGCGTCGTCGGCAAGGTGATCCTGCCCGCCCTGCTCTCCCCCCTCATCGCGATCGCGGTCGCCGCCGTCGGCACCTGGCTGATCCACCGGATCACCGAGGGGGTGGCCGAGCGCTACCGGGAGAGCGGGTTCCGATGGGGACAGATCGGCTCGGCCTCGCTCGTGTCGCTGGCCCACGGCACGAACGACGCACAGAAGACGATGGGCGTGATCACCCTCGCCCTGCTCGCCAGCGGGGAGTGGAGCGACACCACCAGCATCCCGTTGTGGGTGAAGGTCTCGTGCGCGGTCGCGATCGCGCTCGGCACCTACCTCGGTGGCTGGCGCATCATCCGGACCCTGGGCAAGGGGCTGGTCGAGATCTCCTCACCGCAGGGCATGGCAGCGGAGAGCTCCTCGGCCGCCGTCATCCTGACCTCGAGCCACCTGGGGTTCGCGCTGTCGACCACCCACGTCGCCACCGGGTCGATCCTCGGCACCGGGGTCGGCAAGAAGGGAGCCGAGGTCCGGTGGGGTGTGGCGGCCCGGATGGCACTGGCCTGGCTCGTCACGCTGCCGATGGCCGCCGTCGTCGGCGCGGTCGCGTGGTACGCCGCCCACCTCGTGGGCGGGCTGCCGGGGGCGGTCGCGGTCTTCGTGGTCCTGGTCGCCGCGTCGGGGGCCATGTACGTCCGTTCGCGGCGCGAGCCGGTCGACCACGACAACGTCAACGCAGACTGGGACGGCATGCCGACCCAGGCGAAGGTCTGAGAAGGAGCACCGACATGGAGAACATCGGCTTCGCCCTCGAGGGCGCCTGGCAGGTCCTGCTGATCGGCCTGCTCCTCGGAGCCGGGCTGCCCGCCGTCTTCGCCCTCGGCATCCGCTCGCTCGCCCACGGTGCCGGGGGAGCGGCCGAGACCGTCCAGGGCGGTCACGCGGCGCCCCACCCCGTCGGCCGCCTCGGGGCTGCGGTCTGCTTCGCGGTCGTGCTGGCCGGGGTCGCGCTCGGCATCACGATCGTCGTCGCGTCCGGCTTCGGCAAGGAAGTCAGCTTCGAGAACGTCGTGCCCTCGTTGGTCGACAAGTGACGGGCCCGCTGAGCAGGGTGGTCGCCTGGCTGCGCGAGGGCTACCCGGCGGGGGTGCCGGCCCAGGACTACGTCCCGCTGCTCGCCCTGTTGCGGCGCCGGCTCAGCGACGAGGAGGTCGTCGAGATCGCCCGTGAGCTGGAGGAGGCCGGCCTCGCGCCGCACGACCACGCCGACATCGCGGTGTCGATCTCCAAGGTCACCGACGCGATGCCCTCTGCCGCCGACGTCGACCGGGTGCGCGAGCACCTGGCGTTCCGCGGGTTCCCCCGCGACTGACGAGCAACACCGGGCTCTCAGGCGCCGGGGCGGACCAGCTCGATGCGCGGCGTCCGACCCGGCTCGGGACGCGGGTCGTAGTCGGGCGTGCTGGTGTAGGGCCCCCAGGCGAGGTAGTGACGCAGGTGCGCCTCCACGGCGGGCAGGACGTCGGCGACTGTGACGCGTCGGCCGGTCTCGACCGACAGCGTGGTGACCCCGGCGTCGGCGATGCCGCACGGCACGAAGCGGTCGTACCAGCCGAGGTCGACGTCGCAGTTGAGCGAGAAGCCGTGCATGGTGACACCCCGGCTGACCCGGATCCCGATCGCGGCGACCTTGCGCTCCGGACGGCCGTGCCCGGCTCGCAGCCAGACGCCGCTGCGACCCGGCACCCGGGCGGTCTCGACGCCCAGGTCGCGGCACACCGCGATGAGGGCCTCCTCGACGCGGCGGACGTAGTCGACGACCTTCACGTGGTCGGGCAGCCGGACGATCGGGTAGCCGACCAGCTGACCGGGTCCGTGGAAGGTGATCTTGCCGCCGCGGTCGACGTCGACCACGTCGGCCCCGCCGGGATCGGCGGGCCGCTCGTGCTGCTCGGTGCGCTTGCCGGCGGTGTAGACGGGCGGGTGCTCGAGCAGCAGCACGGTGCCGGGCGCACCGGCCACGACACCGGCGTGCACCTCGCGCTGGAGGTCCCACGCGGCGAGGTAGTCGACGGCGTCGGGAGCCAGCCCGGCGACACGGAAGGACAGGTCGGTCACGCCGACGAGCCTACGCCCGACCCAGCAGCTCCAGCTGGGCCGGCAGCACGCGGCGCCAGAACCCGCGGTCGTGTACAGGGCGAGGGTCGATGCTCCAGCCGAGACCCTGCAGCGCCACCACGGTCGCAGGTCGTCGGGCGGGTGCCTGGAGGGCAGAGCAGGCGCCACCGGTCAGCAGACGTCGTCGGCTCAGCACCGCGACAGGATGGCACGCGCGCGGCCCGAGGCTGTGGAGAACCGCGACGGCTCGACCCGGGTTCGGTGTTGGCTGGGCCCATGTCGACTCGGGTCGTGGTGCGGGTGCTCACCGCCGTGCTGCTCGGCGCACTCTGCGGGGTGGCCCTCGCGTGCGGCCCCACCCTCCTCGGCCACGACCCGCCAGGGCCGCCAGGGCCGCCACGGACGCGGGAGGTTGCCCCGACGACGCCCACCCGCCCAGACGAGGCGGGCGGGCCACGCGGGGTGCTGCGGGCCTGGGACGAGGCTCGGGCCGTGGCGTGGACCACGGGCGACACCGCGGCGCTCGCCCGCCTCTACACGGGGCGGTCGGTGGCCGGACGGCGCGACGTGGCGATGCTGGAGGCCTGGAACGCCCGTGGCCGCCGGGTCACCGAGATGAGCACGCAGGTGCTGGCGCTCGAGGTGGTCGCCTCGGGCCGGGGGCGGCTCGTGCTGGAGGTGACCGACCGGCTCGCCCGGGCCGTGGCCGGTGGCACCGAGCTCCCGGCCGACCGGGTCAGCACCCGGCGCCTCGTGCTGCGTCCGGGCGGTGGGGACGCCGGGTGGCGGGTGTCGGCGGTCCTCAGTCGTCCGACGCGCTGAGCGCCGTGGCGAGGCAGGCCTCGACGTCGGCGTCGGCGAAGACGAAGCCGGAGTCGAGGAGGGCCGCCGGGCGCACGTTGAGCGAGCCGAGGAGCTCGGGAGCCATCGCCCCGCCGGCGAGCCTGATGGCCGGGGCCGGCACGGGCAGGAACGTGGGGCGGTGCAGCGCCCGGCCCAGGGCTCGGGTGAACTCGGCGTTCGTCGGCGCCTGCGGCAGGCAGATGTTGAAGGGGCCCGCGGCGTCCGGGTGCTCGGCCAGGTGGACCACGGCGCCGACCCAGTCGCGCAGCGTCGACATCGGCATGTACTGCCGGCCCTTGCCGAGCCGTCCGCCGAGGCCGGCCCTGGTCAGCAGGCGCAGCTGCTGCAGCGGCGCGGCGCGGCGGTCCATCACCGGCGCCGTCCGCAGCACGCAGACCCGTGAACCCCCGGCCACCGCGGCCTCGGTCGCGGCCTGCCACTCGCGGGTGACGGAGGTGAGCAGGGCGTGGCCGCGGGTGTCGGAGACCTCGGTCAGCACCTGGTCGCCGTGGTCGCCGTAGTAGGAGATGCCGTTGCCGGCCAGGTAGGCCGGGGGAGTGGCGGCCTGCGCGATCGTCTCGGCGAGCAACCGGGTCGTCGTCACGCGGCTCGAGCGCAGCTCGCGTGCCCACCGCTTCGAGTGCGGGTTGCCCAGCGTCGGGCTCCCGGCGAGGTTGACCACGACGGCCGCGCTGCGCACCAGGGTCCGGTCGAGCGTGCCGGCGTAGGGGTCCCAGGTCGACTCGTCCCGGGCGCTGGTGTCGCGGCGCACCAGCGAGACGACCTCGTGCCCACGAGCACGCAGCTCCTGCTTGAGGTGGGCGCCGAGGAAACCCGATCCGCCGGCGAGGACGACCGTGAGCGACATGCCGGTCAGCCTCGCACACGCCCCGCGGCCCCGCCCCCTCCGGAGGGAGAGGCGTGGACGGCCTCCGAGCCGGGTAGGACCGAGGTGTGAAGCGACCCCTCGCCGTCCTCTGCGTGGCCTCCCTGGTCCCCCTCCTCGCCGCCTGCGGTGACGACCCGGAGCCCGGGGACGGGCCGGTCGTCGAGGTCCAGGAGCAGGGCGCCGAGCCCCGCGCGCGGCTGGTCATCGACGTGGAGGTCGGTCACACCGAGACCACCGTGATGACCCTCGACCAGGACGTCGACGCGGGCCAGAGCGTCGACGTGCCGCCGATCGAGATGACGCTCACCAACGAGGTCGTGAGCGTCGACGGCGACGCGATCCGGGTCGACACGACCTACGGCGAGTCCCGGGTCGCCGACCAGGACGACCCCGCCGCCGCCGACATCGAGGCCGCCCTGTCGGAGCTGACCGGCGTCACCGGCTCGACCACCTTCACGCCGTCCGGTGAGGTGACCGACAGCGAGATCGACATCCCCGACGGTGTGACCAGCACCGTGCGCCAGTCGATGGAGCAGCTCACCGACCAGTCGTCGTCGCTCACGGTCGCGTTCCCGGAGGAGGAGCTCGGGGCCGGCGCGACCTGGACGGCGTCGAGCGCGCTCGAGCTGAACGGCATCGAGGTGCAGCAGACGACCTCCTACGAGCTGGTCTCCCTCGAGGGCGACCAGTACGTCATCGAGGTCGAGGTCACCCAGGAGTTCGAGCCCGGCGAGGCAGAGGGTTTCGAGGTCGTCTCCGGCGACGGCACCTCGACCGGCACGATGCGCGGGACGGTCGGCAACCTGACCGCGAGCGAGGTCACCACCAGCGGCCGCACCGACATCCGGGTCGAGGCCGGCGGCCAGGAGCAGACCGTCAGCACCGAGACCGAGATGACGGTGCGCACCACCGTCGACTGAGCGGTTGGGAGCGGTCGGGCACGATGAGGGTCCGACACCCCCGACGCAACGAATGAGGTCATCAACCACCATGCCGTCCTTCTGGGCCAAGCTCCGTCAGTCCACCGAAGGCATGCAGCAGCAGCTGCTCGCCAAGAAGAACGACCTGCAGAGCGGCGGCTTCCGCGACGCCAGCATGGCGATGTGCGCCCTCGTCGCCGCCGCCGACGGCAGCATCGACGAGTCCGAGCGCCAGAAGGTCTCCAGCCTCATCACGAGCAACGAGGCGCTCGGCAACTTCCCGCCCGAGAGCCTGCGGGCCAAGTTCGACGAGGCCTGCGCGAAGCTCACCGCCGACTACCAGCTCGGCAAGGTCGAGCTCATCCAGGTGATCTCCAAGACCAAGAAGAAGCCGGCCGAGGCCCGCGCGGTCATCCAGATCGGCATCATCATCGGCGGCGCCGACGGCACCTTCGACGACCAGGAGAAGGCCGTCGTCCGGGAGGCCTGCCACGCGGTCGGCATCGACCCCTCGGAGTTCGAGCTCTGATCACGACCGAGCTCGCGAGGTCGTGATCGTCGGTCGTCGAGCGAGCGGGGCGACCGAGGGACGAGGTCGCGACCCGCGTGACGAGACGTCTGGCCGACCGAGGCCAGGCCGACCAGGCCGACCAGGCCGACCAGGCCGGTTGGCAGCGGAGGGCCGGGCGTCTCGTCGACGCTCGCTGGCGCTCGCTGCTCGACGTCCGGTGGTGGGGCGCCTCGTCGACGCTCGCTGGCGCTCGCTGCTCGACGTCCGGTCTCTCTGACGCGCGCTGCTCGACGTCCGGTGGCTGGGCGAGACCATGAGGTGCCGCGACGCAGGAGCCCCCGTCACTCCGAGGAGTGACGGGGGCTCTCGCGTGGTGCGGGTCGGTCAGACCTCGAACACGCCGGACTCGAGGCGCTTCTTGACGTCCTGCAGGAAGCGGCCGGCGTCGGCGCCGTCGACCAGGCGGTGGTCGTAGGTCAGCGCGAGGTAGACCATGTGGCGCACCGCGATCGTCTCACCGAGGTTGGGGTCGTCGATGACGACGGCCCGCTTGACCACGGCACCGGGGCCCATGATCGCGACCTGCGGCTTGTTGATGATCGGGGTGTCCCACAGCGCGCCCACGCTGCCGAGGTTGGTGATGGTGAAGGTGCCGCCGCCGAGCTCGTCGGGACCGATCTTGTTGGCGCGGGTGCGCCCGGCGACGTCGGCGATCTTCTTGGCCAGGCCGGCGATCGACAGGTCGCCGGCGTCCTTGACGACCGGCGTCAGCAGGCCCTTCTCGGTGTCGACGGCGAACGCGATGTTCTCGCGGTCGTAGTAGGTGATCGTGCCCTCGTCGGTGTCGATCGTCGCGTTCAGCTTGGGGTGCTGCTTGAGCGCGTCGACCGCCGCCTTGGTGAAGAACGGCAGGTAGGAGAGCTTGACGCCCTCGCGGGCGAGGAACTCCTCCTTCTTGGCGTTGCGCAGGCGGGCGACGTTGGTGACGTCGACCTCGACCACCTGGGTGAGCTGGGCGCCCGACTGCAGCGAGTCGACCATCCGCTCGGCGATGATCTTGCGCAGCCGGCTGATCTTCTCGGTGGTCCCGCGCAGCGGCGAGGGGGTGACCGAGGGCGCCTGGGCGGCCGGTGCGGACGACGACGCGGCCGGCGCGGCGGGAGCGGCGGCGGCAGGTGCGGCCGCGGCCTCCTTGGCGGCGCTCGCGGCGTCGAGGACGTCCTGCTTGCGGATGCGGCCACCGACGCCCGAGCCGGACACCGACGCGAGGTCGACGTTGTGCTGGGCCGCGAGCTTGCGGACCAGCGGCGTCACGTAGCTGCCGCCGTCGGAGGAGCCCTCCGAGGACTCGCCGGTCGACGGGGACTGCGCGCTGGGGGCCGGCGCCTGCTCCTTCGACGACGTGGGTGCGTCGGTCGGCGCCTGCGGGTTCTCCGGCTCCGGCTTCTTCTCCGGCTCCGGCGCCTTCTCCTTCTCGGGAGTCTCGTCGCCGGCGGGGAGCTCGCCCTTCTCCTCGACGATCTCCTCCTCCTGCTCGGCCTTCTTCTCGGCCTCGCCGTCGTCCTTCGGCTGGGCCTCGGGCGCGGCGGAGCCGCTGACGTCGGCGGCGGAGGCGCCCTTGTCGCCGATGACGGCCAGCTCGGCGCCGACCTCGACGGTCTCGTCCTCCTCGACCTTGATCTCGAGCAGGGTGCCGGCGACCGGCGAGGGGATCTCGGTGTCGACCTTGTCGGTGGAGACCTCGAGCAGCGGCTCATCGACGGCGACGTCGTCGCCGACCGACTTCAGCCAGCGGGTGACGGTGCCCTCGGTGACCGACTCGCCCAGGGCGGGCAGCGTGACCGAGGTGGCCTCGCCGCCGCCGGACGCGGCGGGCGCGTCCTCGGCGGGCTTCTCCTTCTCGGGGGTCTCGTCGCCGGCGGGCAGGTCGCCCTTCTCCTCGACGATCTCCTCCTCCTGCTCGGCCTTCTTCTCGGCCTCGCCCTCGTCCTTGGGCTGGGCCTCGGGCGCGGCGGACTCGTCGGCGTCGCCGGCGGACTCGCCCTCGTCACCGATCACGGCCAGCACGGCGCCGACCTCGACGGTGTCGTCCTCCTGGGCCTTGATCTCCAGCAGCGTTCCGGCCACGGGGGAGGGGATCTCGGTGTCGACCTTGTCGGTCGAGACCTCCAGCAGGGGCTCGTCGACCGCGACCGTGTCACCGACCTGCTTGAGCCAGCGGGTGACGGTGCCTTCGGTGACGGACTCCCCGAGTGCCGGGAGGTTGACTTCGGTGGCCATGGCTAGCTGCTCTTCCTCTGGATGGGTCAGGAGTGGGCGTGCAGAGGCTTCCCGGCGAGGGCCAGGTGGGCCTCGCCGAGAGCTTCGTTCTGGGTGGGGTGGGCGTGGACCAGGGGGGCGACGTCCTCGGCGTGCGCCTCCCAGTTGTAGATGAGCTGGGCCTCGCCGATGAGCTCGCCGACCCGGTCGCCCACGAGGTGGACGCCGACGACGGGACCGTCGGTGCGACGGATGAGCTTCACGAACCCCTGGGTCTTGAGGATCTGGCTCTTGCCGTTGCCGCCGAGGTCGTAGGTGACGGTCTCGATGCCGTCGTCGCCGTAGGCCGTGCGGGCGGCGGCCTCGTCGAGGCCGACCGAGGCGACCTCCGGGTGGGAGTAGGTGACGCGCGGGATGCCGGTCTCGTCGACGGGGACCGGGTCGAGCCCGGCGATGTGCTCGGCGACGAAGATGCCCTGCTGGAAGCCGCGGTGGGCGAGCTGGAGCCCCGGGACGATGTCGCCGACGGCGTAGACGCCCTCGACGTTGGTGCGGCAGTGGTCGTCGGTGAGCACGAAGCCGCGCTCCGTCGTGACCCCGAGCTCCTCGAGGCCGAGGCCGTCGGTGGCCGGGCCGCGGCCGACCGCGACCAGGAGCAGCTCGGCCTCGAGCACGTCGGTCCGCGCGCCGTCGTCGCCGCTGGTGACGGTGACGGCGACGCCGCCGTCGGTGCGCTCGAGGGACTGGAAGCGGGTGCCGGTGCGGAAGGAGATCCCGCGCTTGCGGAAGGCCCGCTCGAGGGCCTTGGACGACGCCTCGTCCTCGCCGGCGACCAGGCGGGGGAGGGCCTCGACGATGGTGACCTCGGCGCCGAAGCTGCGCCAGACGCTGGCGAACTCGCTGCCGATCACGCCGCCCCCGAGGACGATGACGGAGGCGGGGACGCGCTCGAGGCGGAGCGCGTGCTCCGAGGTGAGGACGCGCTCGCCGTCGACGTCGAGCCCGGGCAGCGTGCGGGGGTAGGAGCCGGAGGCGAGGACGAGGTGCCGGCCGGTGTGGACCTCGCCGGCCACTGTCACCTGGCGCGGCCCGGTGACCGTGCCGGCGCCCTCGAGCACGGTGATGCCGCGGCCCTTGATCAGGCCGGCCAGCCCCTTGTGGAGGCGCGAGACGACGCCGTCCTTGTAGGCGTTCACCCCGGGCATGTCGATGCCGTCGAGGGTGGCCCGGACGCCGAACTGCTCGGACTCGCGAGCGCTGTCGGCCACCTCGGCGGCGTGCAGGAGCGCCTTGGTGGGGATGCAGCCGACGTGCAGGCAGGTGCCGCCGACCTTGTCCTTCTCCACCAGCCCGACCGAGAGGCCGAGCTGGGCGGCTCGCAGGGCGCAGGCGTAGCCGCCCGAACCCGCTCCGAGGACGAGCACGTCGAAGTCGGCCACTCTTGTCCTTCCGATGCTGTCGGCGCCGGGGGCTCCCGGCGCATGTGGCGACCATCTTTGCACTACCCGCGAACACCGGGCTCGCGGGTTCTGTCACGGTCACCGCCGCGCGCAGGGCAGACTGGGGACATGGCTTTCCTCGACCGGTTCCGCCGCGGCTCCCGCGTGCGGATGAGCCGCCCCACGGGCGGCCAGCGAACCGGCTCCACCACCGTCCGGGCCGCCGACCGCGTCGACGAGCAGCACCTCCACGAGTTCGTCGAGGCCCGCCGCGGCGTCGAGGGGTTCGTCGAGCCGCGCACCGCGGTGAGCGAGGTGACGCTGCTGCTGGTGGCCCACGACGGGGAGTGGACCCGGCGCCGGGTGCCCTCGGTCGCGTGGGCGCACGACTTCGCCAACAAGCACCAGGTGCCCTCCTACGACGCCGCCGTGGTCGGCGTCCCGCAGCGGATGCGCGACTACAACTCGCGCATCAAGGCCGAGCGGCGCGAGCGCGGGCTCTAGGCCCCGCGGGCCGGGAGGCCGTGCTCGGACAGCGTCCGGGCGTACTCGACCAGGGTGGTGACCGCGACGCCGGTGCCGCCGCTGGTGAGGTGGCCGGTCGGGCCGCCGGAGTTGTACGCCGGGCCGGCGATGTCGAGGTGCGCCCACGGCAGGCCGCCGGTGAACTCGCGCAGGAACGCCGCGGCGTACAGCCCGCCGCCCCAGCGGATCCAGTCGTGCTGGGCGAGGTCGGCGATCCGGCTGGAGTGGATCCGCTCGTCCATGAACTCGGGGATCGGCATCGGCCAGTGGTCCTCGCCGGCCACCGTGGCGGCGGCCATCACGGCGGCGACCACGTCGTCGTCGCCGAGGACGCCGCCCACGCGGTCGCCGAGGGCGACGACCATGTGGCCGGTGAGCGTCGCGACGTCGAGCATCACGTCCGGCTCCTTCTCGCTCGCCATCACCAGCGCGTCACCCAGGACCATCCGGCCCTCGGCGTCGGTGTTGAGGACCTCGACGGTGGTGCCGCCGTACATCGTGACGACGTCGCCGGGCCGGGTGGCCGACCCGCCCAGCATGTTCTCGGCGAGCGAGGCGTAGGTGGTCACCTTGAGGGGCAGCCCGAGGTCGGCGATCGCGAACGTGGCCTGCACGACCGCGGCGGCACCGGCCATGTCGGACTTCATCTCGTGCATGTTGGCGGCCGGCTTGATGGACAGCCCGCCGGTGTCGAAGGTGATGCCCTTGCCGATAAGGGCCAGGTGCGTCGTGGCGCCCTGCGGGGCGTAGCTGAGCTCGACCAGGCGCGGCGGCGCGTCGGAGGCGGCGCCGACCGAGAGGATGCCGCCGCAGCCGAGCTCGGCGAGCTGCTCCTCGTCGAGCACCTTGACGGTGATCGTGGCGGCGCCGCGCCCGCGGGCCTTGTTGGCGGCGACGACCGCGTCGGCGAACGACGGCGGCCGCAGGTCGTTGGGCGGGGTGTTGACCCAGTCGCGGACGCCGGCGACGGCGCGGGCCAGGACCTGGGCCTCCTCGAACGCGGCGGCGACGTCCTTCTTGCGCGAGGCCGGGCTGAGGACGACGACCTCGCCCGGTGCGGTGCTCGTGGAGGACTGCTTCTTGTAGGCGGTGAAGGTGTAGCCGCCGAGCAGGTAGCCCTCGGTGGCGGCGCGGACGAGCTCGGGGGAGTCGGCGGGCAGCGCGACGGCGACCGAGGCGGCGTTGGTGACCGCGCGGGCGGCGGCACCGGCGCCGCGCCGGACGGAGGTCGCGGTGACGGACGGCCCGAGGCCGACCAGGACCAGCACCGGCGACGCGATCGCCTTCGACGTGGGGACCTTGACGACCTCGCCGGCCTTGCCGGTGACGCCCAGCGAGGCCAGCAGCGGGGCCAGCCGGCGTCCGTAGGCGTCGAGGACGTCCTCGCCGCCGGGCGCCAGGCTGGGGCGGGAGTCGCCGCTGAGGACCCCCACCACCACGGCGTCGGCACGGGTCTTGGCGGGGCTGGCGCTGCGCAGGGTGTACGTCGTCACCGCCGCAGAGTACGCCGCGCCGCCCACACCGACCCGGCGGGAGGCTGCGGTAGGTTCCGTTTCATGTCTGAGCTCCTCAGGTCCCCGCTCCACGACCGGCACGAGGCGCTCGGCGCCAAGTTCGCCGAGTTCGGTGGCTGGAGCATGCCGCTCGAGTACGCCGGCGTCGTGGCCGAGCACCACGCCGTCCGCTCCGCCGTCGGCATCTTCGACGTCAGCCACCTCGGCAAGGCGGAGGTGCGCGGGCCGGGCGCGGCGGCGTTCGTCGACGCCACGCTGAGCAACGACCTCGCCAGGATCGGGCCGGGTCAGGCCCAGTACACGCTCTGCTGCGACGACGCGACCGGCGGGATCGTCGACGACCTCATCGCCTACCACCGCGGCGAGGAGAGCGTGTTCCTCATCCCGAACGCCGCCAACACCGCGGAGGTCGTGCGGCGGCTCCAGGCGGCCGCCCCCGACGGCGTCGAGGTCGAGAACCAGCACCGCGACCACGTGGTGCTCGCGGTGCAGGGCCCGTCGTCCGACGAGGTGCTCGCGGCCGTCGGGTTCCCCGTCGGGCACGACTACATGAGCTTCGTCGAGGCGCCGTTCGGCGAGAGCCGCGTCGTCGTGTGCCGCACCGGCTACACCGGCGAGCGCGGCTACGAGCTGGTCGCCCCGAACGACGTCGCCGTGGCCCTGTGGGACTCGCTGATGGCCGCCGGAGCGGCCTACGGCATCGCACCGTGCGGGCTCGGGTCGCGCGACACCCTGCGCACCGAGATGGGCTACCCGCTGCACGGCCAGGACATCTCGCTCGACGTCACCCCCAACGAGGCCCGCCTCGGCTGGGCCGTCGGCTGGCGGAAGGAGGCGTTCTGGGGCCGCGACGTGCTCGTCGCGGAGAAGGAGCGCGGTCCGCGCCGCCGGCTCTTCGCGCTCGAGTCGACCGGCCGCGCCATCCCGCGCCCGCACATGAGCGTCAGCCTGACCCCCGACGTCCTGCTCGGCGAGGTCACCTCCGGCACCTTCTCCCCGACGCTGAGGAAGGGCATCGCGCTGGCGCTGCTCTCCACCGTCGTGAACCCCGAGGCCCAGGTCGGCGTCGACGTCCGCGGCCGGCGCGAGCTGTTCCAGATCGTGAAGCTGCCGTTCGTCGACAGCTCGGTGCGCGACGCATGAACCCGCCCGAGGCCCCGCCGACCTTCCGCCGCCCGAGCGTCGAGGAGCGGCCCTGGGCCTGGCGCCTCGAGGACGCCGCCGGCACCGAGGTCGGCGTCGAGGGCGACCTCGCCGACCAGCGCTTCGCCAACCAGGCCGACGCCGAGTCGTGGGTCGGCGAGACCTGGGCCGACCTGGCCGCCCTCGGCGTCGACCAGGTCGTGCTGTTCGAGCACGACCGCCGCGTCTACGGCCCGATGTCGCTGCACGCCTGACCCGCGACCCGGGGTGTGGTGCCGTGACGGGCCACGGCCTGCTCGAGACGCTGTCTCGGTGTCCGACCCGGGCTCGGCGCTGGGCTACGGTCGCGCGCATGCACGCACTCCGCCAGGTCGACGTCTTCTCGGCCGAGCCGCTGCTCGGCAACCCGGTGGCCGTCGTCCACGACGCCGACGACCTGACCGAGGAGCAGATGGCCGCCTTCGCGCGGTGGACCAACCTGTCCGAGACGACGTTCCTGCTGCGGCCGAGCGACCCGGCGGCCGACTACCGCCTGCGGATCTGGACGCCGGGGGGCGAGCTGCCGTTCGCCGGTCACCCGACGCTGGGCTCGGCGCACGCGTGGCTCGAGGCCGGGGGCGTGCCGGCCGCCGCCGAGCGGGTGGTGCAGGAGTGCGGCGCCGGCCTCGTCGACGTGCGACGCGGTGACCGGCTGGCCTTCGCCGCGCCGCCGCTCACGCGGTCCGGCCCGGTCGACCGGGCCGACCTCGACCACGCCGTCCGGGTGCTCGGCCTGCAGCGCGCGGACGTCGTCGACGCCGCGTGGATCGACAACGGTCCGGGCTGGATGGGGCTGCTGCTCCCCGACGCCGCGACGGTGCTCGACTGCCGCCCCGACTTCGGGGCCTTCGACGGGCTCAAGGTCGGGGTCGTCGGGCCGCACCGGGACGACTCCGAGTGCGCGGTCGAGGTGCGGGCGTTCTGCCCCGGCTACGGCCCCGCGGAGGACCCGGTCACCGGGAGCCTCAACGCCGGCGTGGCGCAGTGGCTCGCCGGGTCCCGCCTGCCGGCGTCGTACGTCGCCGCCCAGGGCACCGTGCTCGGCCGCCGGGGGCGGGTGCACGTGGAGCTGGCCGGGGACGTCGTGTGGGTGGGCGGCGACACCCGGACGACGATCTCGGGGTCCGTCGGCCTCTCGCGCTGACGGGACCGGCGGGGACTAGCCTGGGCCGGTGCGCGCCTACCTCGACCTGGTCCAACGCATCCTCGACGAGGGCGTCGAGAAGGACGACCGCACCGGCACCGGGACGCGGAGCGTCTTCGGCCACCAGATGCGCTTCGACCTCACCGAGGGCTTCCCGCTCGTGACGACGAAGAAGGTCCACACCCGCTCGGTCTTCGCCGAGCTGCTGTGGTTCCTGCGCGGCGACACCAACGTGGGCTGGCTGCAGGACCGCGGCGTGACGATCTGGGACGAGTGGGCCGACGCCGACGGCGACCTCGGCCCGGTCTACGGCTACCAGTGGCGCTCCTGGCCGACGCCCGACGGTCAGCACGTCGACCAGATCGCCCAGGTCGTCGAGCAGATCCGCACCAACCCCGACTCGCGCCGCCACCTCGTCTCGGCGTGGAACGTCGCCGACGTGCCGCGGATGGCGCTGGCGCCGTGCCACACGATGTTCCAGTTCTACGTCGCGCCCTCGGAGGGTGGCGGCCGGTTGTCGTGCCAGCTCTACCAGCGCTCGGCCGACGTCTTCCTCGGCGTGCCGTTCAACATCGCCTCGTACGCGCTGCTGACCCACATGGTGGCGCAGGTGACCGGGCTCGAGGTCGGCGACTTCGTGCACACCCTGGGCGATGCCCACCTCTACAGCAACCACCTCGACCAGGCCCGGTTGCAGCTGACCCGCGAGCCGCGGCCGCTGCCCCGGCTGGTGCTCGACCCGTCGGTCACCGCGCTCGACGAGTTCGACCTCGAGCACGTCCGCGTCGAGGGCTACGACCCGCACCCCGGCATCCGAGCGCCGATCGCCGTCTGATGAAGCGCGTGATCCTGGTGGCCGCCGTGGCCCGCAACGGCGTGATCGGCAACGGTCCCGACATCCCCTGGTCGCTGCCCGGCGAGCAGGCGGAGTTCAAGAAGCTCACCCTGGGCCACACGCTGGTGATGGGCCGCACGACCTACGAGTCGATCGGCCGGCCGCTGCCCGGGCGGACGACCGTCGTGCTGACCCGCGACCCGTCGTGGAGCCCGGGGCGCGACGACGTCCTGGTCGCCCGCTCGGTGCTCGACGCGCTGGCCCGGGCGGCCACGCGGGAGGGCGAGGTCATCGTCGCCGGCGGCGCGCAGGTCTACGCCGCCGCGATGCCGCTGGCCTCCGAGCAGGTCATCACCGAGGTCCCGCTCGAGCCGGAGGGCGACGTCCACTACCCGCCGATCGACCCCCGGGTCTGGCGCGAGGCCGACCGCGAGCGCTTCGACGGCTACGAGCGGGCCTGGTACGAGCGGGTCACCTGACCGGGCGTGGCCCCCACCGAGGGGGCCTGCCACGATCACCCCATGGCTTCCTACGACGCAGACCTCCAAGCCGCAGTCGACGCCACCTCGGTGGCGCGTGACGCGGGCATCGCCGCCGAGGCGGACCTCGTGGGCTACCTCAGGCAGCAGCTCGCCGAGCGCGAGGTCGAGACCGCCGACGAGGCCTGGCTGCAGCGCACCGTCGAGGCGATCATCGCCGACCCGAACTACATGATCGAGACCGAGCCGAACGACTTCGTCTCCCAGCGCAAGCAGCAGGACGGCTAGCCGGGACTCGTCGCCGCACCCGCCGCCCGGGCCTACCGGGCGGCGTCGTGGAGCGCGACGTCGTCGGCGAAGTGCTGCTCCAGCAGGGCGCGGGTCGTCGTCGCGATCCCCGACCCCGAGCGCGGTGAGACGTTGACCCGCGGGAGCTGCGGCACCGCGACCCCGAGCCGTCCCGCCATCCACGCGGCGGCGCGGTCGAGGTTCTCGTAGCGGTAGATCCGCTCCACCGCCGGCCGGCCGGGCAGGGTCCGGGTGAACTCGACCCACGAACCGAGGTGGACCTCCCCGGAGACGACGCGCTCCGCGAAGGCCTCGAAGGAGACGCCGGCGGTGCTGTTGGGCGTGCCCGCCGCCTCTGGGCGGGCTCGGTAGCGCCACCACGAGTGCACCCAGTCGACCGGTTCCCGCACCACGCACAGCAGCTCGTAGCTGTCCCGCGGGTGCCCGTAGTGCTCGAGCACGGGGGCCAAGACCGCGTCGAAGGTGCGGGCGGTCATGTGCTTCATCCGCGGCGGGCGCCGGGCGAGGAGCTGCGCGTGCCGCTGGAAGGCCGCCTCGAGCGACGTCGATCCGGTCTTGGTCGTGGCCAGGAAGCAGAACCCGTCCTGCGGCATCGCCATCACCCGGCGGACTGTAGTCCGGCCTGGCAGGCTGGCGGCATGGACCTCCGCATCTTCACCGAGCCCCAGCAGGGGGCGACGTACGACGACCTGCTCGCCGTCGCGCTGCGCGCCGAGAGCCTCGGCTTCGGGGCGTTCTTCCGCTCCGACCACTACCTCGCGATGGGTGCCGACGGGCTGCCGGGACCGAGCGACGCCTGGGTCACGCTGGCCGGCCTGGCTCGCGACACCACCACGATCCGGCTCGGCACGCTGATGACCAGCGCGACGTTCCGGCACCCGGGGCCGCTGGCGATCGCCGTCGCCGGGGTCGACCAGATGAGCGGTGGCCGGGTCGAGCTCGGCATCGGCGCGGGCTGGTTCGCCGCCGAGCACGAGAAGTACGGCATCCCGTTCCCGAGCACGGGGGAGCGCTTCGACCGGTTCGAGGAGCAGCTCGCGATCATCACCGGGCTGTGGGCCACGCCGCTCGACGGTCCGGGCTTCACCCACGAGGGCACGCACTACACCGTGCGCGACAGCCCGGGCCTGCCGAAGCCGGTGCAGCCCAAGCCGCCCGTCGTCGTCGGCGGCGTCGGCAAGGTCCGCACCCCCGCCCTGGCGGCGCGCTACGCCGACGAGTTCAACCTGCCCTTCGCCGACGTCGCCACGACGGCCGCGCAGCTCGCCCGCGTGGCGGCGGCCTGCGAGGCGGTCGACCGCGACCCCGCCACGATGACCTGGTCGAACGCCGTGACCGTCGTCGTGGGCGCCGACGACGCCGAGGTCGCGCGCCGCGCGGCCGCCACCGGGCGCGACCTGGAGGACCTGCGCGCCAACGCCGTGGCCGGCACCCCGGCCCAGGTCGTCGAGCGGCTCAGCGCCTACGCCGAGGCGGGATCGCAGCGCGCCTACCTCCAGGTGCTCGACCTCGCCGACCTCGACCACCTCGACCTGATCGCGGCCGAGGTGGCCCCCCAGATAGCCTGAGGCCATGACGCGTCCGCCCGCGCCGTTCGGCACCGTGATCACCGCGATGGCAACGGCCTTCCGCCCCGACGGGGCGCTCGACCTCGAGGCCACCCAACGGATCGCGCGGCACCTCGTCGACCACGGCCACGACGGCCTCGTCGTCTCCGGGACGACGGGGGAGTCGGCGACCACCACCAAGGAGGAAGACGGCGACACGCTGGCCGCCGTCCGGGAGGCGGTCGGACCGGACGTGAAGCTCGTGGCCGGCGTCGGCACCAACGACACCAGCACGTCGCTCTTCCTGGCCCGGCAGGCGCGCGAGCGCGGCGCCGACGGCGTCCTGCTGGTCACGCCGTACTACAACAAGCCCGGCCAGCGCGGCATCCTGCACCACTTCCGGCAGGTCGTCGACGCCGCCGAGCTGCCGGTGATGCTCTACGACGTGCCCAGCCGCACCGGCACGCAGCTGGCGCTGGAGTCCTACGAGGCGATGGCCTCCTGGGAGTCGGTGGTCGCGGTCAAGGACGCCGTCGGCGACATGGCCCGCGGCGTCCGGATCATGGAGCTCGGCTTCGCCGTCTACTCCGGCGACGACGTCAGCAACCTGGCCTGGCTGGCGCACGGCGCGGCCGGCTTCGTCTCCGTCGCCGGCCACGTCGCCGGCGACCAGCTCCGCGAGATGTACGACGTGTTCCCGACCGACCCGGCCCGGGCCCGCGAGCTCTTCGTCGCGATGCTGCCGGCGATCGAGGCGATCATGGGCGCCCCCAACTACGGCGCCACCACCGCCAAGGCGGCCCTCGAGCTGCTCGGCGTGCTCGACCACCGCCACGTGCGCTCCCCGCTCGTGGCGCTCGACGACGACGAGGTCGCCGCGCTGCGTGCCGGCCTGGTCGCCGCCTCACTCCTCTAGTCCCATCCGCCAGTCCGCGCGACTGGCCGCACCGACGAAGGACACACCTTGAGCCACCCTCACCCCGAGCTCTCCGCCCCGCCCGAGCTGCCGAAGGGTGGCCTGCGGGTCATCCCGCTCGGCGGGCTCGGCGAGGTCGGCCGCAACATGACCGTCTTCGAGTACGACGGCCGGCTGCTGATCGTCGACTGCGGCGTGCTGTTCCCCGAGGACCACCAGCCCGGCGTCGACCTGATCCTCCCCGACTTCGCCGCGATCCGGGACCGCCTGCAGGACATCGAGGCGCTCGTGCTCACCCACGGCCACGAGGACCACATCGGCGCCACGCCGTACCTGCTGCGCGAGCGGCAGGACATCCCGCTGGTCGGCTCCGAGCTCACCCTCGCGCTGCTCGACAGCAAGCTCCGCGAGCACCGGCTCCGCCAGACCGTGCACCACAAGGTCGCCGAGGGCGACCGGCTGATCCTCGGGCCCTACGAGCTCGAGTTCATCGCGGTCAACCACTCCATCCCCGACGCGCTCGCCGTCGCCATCCGCACCGGCACCTCGCTGGTGCTGCACACCGGTGACTTCAAGATGGACCAGCTGCCGCTCGACGGCCGGATCACCGACCTGCGGGCCTTCGCCCGGCTCGGCGAGGAGGGTGTCGACCTGTTCCTCACCGACTCCACCAACGCCGAGACGCCCGGCTTCACCCCCACCGAGAAGTCGATCACCCCCGTCATCGACCAGGTCTTCCGCGAGTCGTCGCAGCGGATCATCGTGGCCTGCTTCGCCTCCCACGTGCACCGTGTCCAGCAGGTGCTCGACGCCGCGGTCGCCAACAACCGCAAGGTCGCCTACGTCGGCCGCTCGATGGTCCGCAACATGGGCATCGCCCGCGACCTCGGCTACCTCACCGTCCCGCCCGGCACCCTGGTCGAGGCCAAGCAGCTCGCCGAGCTCCCGCCCGAGCGCCAGGTGCTGGTCTCGACCGGCAGCCAGGGCGAGCCGATGAGCGCGCTCAGCCGGATCGCCCAGCGCAGCCACCACTTCGTGCACCTCGAGGAGGGCGACACGGTCCTGCTGGCCTCGAGCCTGATCCCCGGCAACGAGAACGCCGTCTACCGCGTGATCAACGGGCTCGCCCGGTGGGGCGCCCGCGTGGTCCACAAGGGCAACGCCCACGTGCACGTCAGCGGCCACGCCAGCGCCGGCGAGCTCCTCTACTGCTACAACATCGTCAAGCCGCGCAACGTGATGCCGGTGCACGGCGAGATCCGCCACCTGCTCGCCAACGGCGACCTCGCCCGGGCGACCGGCGTCGAGAACGTCGTCATCGCCGAGGACGGCGTCGTGGTCGACCTCGTCGACGGCGTCGCCTCGATCGCCGGCAAGGTGGAGTGCGGCTACGTCTTCGTCGACGGCAGCTCGATCGGCGGGATCACCGAGGCCGACCTCAAGGACCGCCGGATCCTCGGCGAGGAGGGCTTCGTCTCGGTCATCGTCGTCGTCGACTCCGTCAGCGGCAAGGTCACCGCCGGCCCGGAGATCCACGCCCGGGGCATCGCCGAGGACGACAAGACCTTCGACGCCATCAAGCAGCCGATCATCGACGCCCTCGACGCCGCGCTGGCCGAGGGCAACACCGACTCCTACCAGCTCCAGCAGCTGGTCCGCCGCGTCGTGGGCCGCTGGGTCAGCAACAGCCTGCGCCGGCGTCCGATGATCATCCCGGTGGTCGTCGAGGCGTGACGGCTCGCACGAGCGTGCGAGTGCCAGGCCGTCACAACGGTGGTCGAGCAAGGAGGCACGGCCTGAGCCTGCGAAGGCCGTGAGCCGACGCGTCGAGACCTCGCGAGCGGCGCCGCCGACGTGGGAGAGGGCGCCCGGGGGTTTCGTCGGCGCTCGCTGGCGCTCGCTTGCTCAACCTCCGCGGTGGGGTCAGGGTTTCGTCGGCGCTCGCTGGCGCTCGCTTGCTCAACCTCCTCGGTGCGGGGTCAGGTCCAGGACGTCGTCCATCCGGTCGAGGCCGTGGTCGCTGTGGGTGATCCACACCAGGCCCGGGCCGCCGGGGCGCTCGCACAGGGCCAGCAGGTCGTCGGTGACGGCGCGGGCGGTCGCGGTGTCGAGGTGGGCCGTCGGCTCGTCGAGCACGAGGACGTCGTGCTCGGCGAGCAGCATCCGGGCCAGGCCGATCCGGGCGCGCTCGCCGCCGGACACCGCCTCGGCCCCGTCGCCGATCCGGGTGGCCAGGCCGCGGGGGAGCGCGTCGAGCCACTCGCCCAGGTGCGCGCCGCGCACCGCCTGCTCCACGTCCTCGTCGCTGGCGCCGGGACGCGCGAGCCGGACGTTCTCCGCGAGCGTGGTCGCGAACAGGTACGGGTCGTCGTCGAGCAGGCCGACCCGGCGACGCACGTCGTCGGCGCGGAGCCCCGCCACGTCGGCGCCGCCCACCAGGTGCCGCCCGGACGTCGGCGCGAGGAACCGCACCAGCACCGCGGCCAGGGTCGACTTGCCGGACCCCGACGGGCCCACGACCCCGACGGCGCCGCCGGGCCGGACGGCGAGCGGCGAGCGAGGTGGCCGGCAGCGCGGGCGCGGCGTCCCAGGTCGCGGCCACGTCGGTGAGCTCCACGTCCGCCGCGTCGACGGCGCCGGGCCGGTCGGGGTCGACGACGGTGGGGTCGAGCGTGGTCAGCGCGTCGAGCCGGGCCCGCGCGGCGCGGGTCTCGTGGCGCAGGCAGCCGGCGTCGGCGAGCGGCGTGGCGACGTCGACCAGCGCGAGCGGCACCAGCACGAGCAGGGCGAGCACCGGGCCCGACACCCGCCCCTCGGCCAGCGCGGCGACCGCGAGCATCCCGGGGCCGGCGCACAGCACCGGCCAGGCCCGGCCGACCGCGAGCCACCCGGCGGCACCGCGGGTGGCGCGGGCCAGGTCGGCCCCCGCGGCGTCCACGCGGGCCAGGGCGACCTCCTCGGCCTGCCAACGGACCAGCGGCCGGACGTCCTGCAGCGTCGCGAGCACCCGGCTCGACAGCTCCGCGCGCGCGGCGACCCGCTCGGCGCCGTGGCGCCGGCTGCCCGCGAGGCCGACGGCCCACGCGACGCCGCCGGACACCAGGCCGCCGGCGGCGACGACCTGCGCGGCGAGGGGCAGGAACAGCAGCACCGCGAGCGAGGTGAGGGCGGTGGTGCCGAGCCAGGTGAGCACCGGCACCCGGACCCGCACCAGCGCGTCGACCTCGGCGTCGACGTCGTCGACCACCGAGGCGAGGACGTCGCCGCGGCGCCGGCCCAGCCGGCCGGGCACCAGCGGCACGAGGGCGTCGTAGACCCGGGCGCGCCGGGCGGCGAGCTCGCGCAGCGCGACGTCGTGGGTGATCAGCCGCTCGGCGTAGCGGAGCACGGGGCGGGCCAGGCCGAAGGTCCGCACCCCGACGATCGCGACCATCAGCATCAGCACCGGCGGGTGCTCGGCCGAGCGGACGATGAGCCAGCCGGCCGTGGCGGTGAGCGCGACGCCGGCCGTGGAGGCCAGGACCGACAGGACGACGCCGGCGGCGGTGCGCGTGCTCACACCAGCTCCAGGACCTGGTCGGCGGCCGCGACGACGGCCGGTCGGTGCGCCACGACGACGACGCACCGCTCACGGGCCAGGCCGGTCAGCACCCGGAGCAGCACCGCCTCGGTCGCGGCGTCGAGGTGGGCGGTCGGCTCGTCGAGGAGCACGTAGGGGCGGTCGGCGACGACGACGCGGGCCAGCGCGAGCCGGGCCCGCTGGCCGGCGGACAGCCCGGCGCCGTCCTCGCCGAGCGCCCGGCCCGGGTCGAGGTCGAGGTCGACGGCGTGCAGCGCGGCCAGCACGTCGGCGTCCGTGGCGCTCGGCCGGCCGAGGCGGACGTTGTCGGCCACCGTGGCGTCCAGGAGCCACGGCCGCTGCTCGACGGTGGCGAGCTTCGCGCGCCACGCGGCCAGGTCGGGGGCCGGCACCCGGACGACACCGGCCGAGACCGGTACCTCGCCCTGGAGCGCGGCGAGCAGGGTGCTCTTCCCGCTGCCGGACGGGCCGGCGACCACCACGAGGCCCCGCTCGGGCAGGTCGAGGTCGACCGGTCCGACCGCGGGGGTCGGGTGACCCGGCCAGGTGACGGCGACGCCGGCCAGGGCGGCCGGACCCTGCGCGAGCGCCCGGTCCGCCGGCGGTGCGGCCAGCAGGTCGTGGATCGCCTCGAACGTCGCGGTGCCCTCCGCCGCGGCGTGGAACTCCGCCCCCACCCGCCGCAGCGGCCAGTAGGCCTCCGGTGCGAGCAGCAGGACGACGAGCGCCGTCTGCAGGTCGAGACCGCCGGCGGCGAGCCGCAGCCCCACGGTCACCGCGACCAGCGCGACCGACAGCGTCGCGATCAGCTCGAGCGCGGCCGACGACGCGAACGCCAGCCGCAGCACGTCGGTGTTGGCGCGCCGGTAGCGGTCGGTGACGTCGGCGATCTGCTCCGACTGGGCCCGGGCGCGGCGGTGGGCGACCAGGGTGGGCAGCCCGCGGACGACGTCCACGAAGTGACCCGAGAGCTGCCCGAGCAGCCGCCACTGCCGGTCGACCTTCTCCTGGGTCGCCATCCCGATGAGGGCGGCGAACAACGGCACCAGCGGCAGCGTCAGCACCACGACGAGCGCCGACAGCAGGTCCTGGGTCGCGATCGCCGCGAGCACCAGCAGCGGGAGGACGGCGGCGAGGGCGAGGGCCGGCAGGTAGCGGGTGAGGTACGGCTCGACCGCGGCGACGCCGCGGGTGGCCAGCACGCCGAGCTCGCCGACGCGGTGCCGGGCCAGGGTGACGGGGTCGAGGTCGACGGCGGCCCGCAGCACGGTGCGGCGCAGCCCGGCGCCGACCCGCGCGGCCGCGGCCGCCGCGGCGACGTCCACGACGACCGAGACGAGCGCGCGCCCGGCCACCACGGCGACCAGCACCAGCGCCGGCGTCCGCCAGGACCCGTCGGGTCCGTCGGTCACGAGGGCGGTGACCAGTGCGGCCACCGCGAACGCCTGGCCGACGACGAGCACCGCCGCCACGCCGCTGCCGGCCAGCGAGGTCGCCAGCGGGCGCACGGCCGGGCGCAGGTGGGGCAGGACGCGTGGGTCGAGCGGCTTCATCGTCGGTCCCTCAGTGCGCGAGCTCGGCGGTGGGGATGTGGTGTACCGAGATCCGCTTGCGGAAGACCCAGTACGACCAGGCCTGGTAGCCCAGCACGACCGGGGTGAAGATCACCGCGACCCACGTCATGATCTTCAGCGTGTACGCCGTCGCGGCGGCGTTGGTGGTGGTGAGGGAGAACGCGGCGTCGGTCGTCGACGGCATCACGTCGGGGAAGAGGGCGAGGAACAGCCCGCCCACGGCGAGCCCGATCGTGGCGAAGGTGCCGGTGAAGGCCCACCCCTCGCGACCGCACGACGCGGCCGCGACGCCGGCCAGGAGGGCGAGCGCGGCGAGCGAGAAGGCGACCGCGGAGCCGAGGCTGCCCGTCTCGGCCTGGGTCCAGCCCAGGAACACCACGGCCAGCGCGGCGGCGACGAGTCCGAGCCGGATCGCCAGGGCGCGGGCGCGGTGCCGGATCTCGCCGTCGGTCTTGAGCGCCACGAACATCGCCCCGTGGGTGAGGAAGAGGGTCAGGGTCACCAGGCCGCCGAGCAGCCCGTGCGGGTTGAGCAGGGTCAGCAGGGTGCCGGTGAACTCCTTGTCGGCGTCGATCGGCACGCCGCGGACGATGTTCGCGAACGCGACGCCCCAGAGCACGGCCGGCACGAACGAGCCGACGATCAGGGCGGTGTCCCAGCCGGACTGCCACCGCGCCTCGGGGCGCTGGTGGCGGTACTCGAAGGCGAGCCCGCGCACGATCAGCCCGACCAGGATGAGCAGCAGCGGCAGGTAGAACCCGCTGAACAAGGTGGCGTACCACTCGGGGAAGGCCGCGAACGTCGCCCCGCCGGCCACCAGGACCCACACCTCGTTGCCGTCCCAGACCGGGCCGATGGTGTTGATCATGACCCGGCGCTCAGTGTCGTCCCGGGCCAGGAACGGCAGCAGCATGCCGACGCCGAAGTCGAAGCCCTCGAGGGTGAAGTAGCCGATCCAGAGGACGGCGATGAGCGTGAACCAGACAGTGGTGAGCTCCATGGGAGGGCCTCCGGGTCTCGGGTCGGTCGGGGTGGGCGGGTCAGTAGGCGAAGGTGAGCGGGGCGTCGTCGTCCTGCTCGCTGCGCCGGCCGGGGTCGGGCGGCTCGACGAACTCCCCGGCCCCGGACCTGACCGCGCGGAGCATCAGGCCGACCTCGATGACGCCGAGGATCGTGTAGAGCACGACGAGGGTGATCAGCGAGATCCAGGCCTCGGTGACGCTGACCCCGGGGGAGACCCCCCGCTCGGTGGTCATCAGGCCGAAGACCACCCAGGGCTGACGACCCATCTCGGTGAAGATCCAGCCGAAGGAGTTGGCCAGGAGGACGGCGAGGAACGAGCCGACCGCGAGCCGCCCGAACCACGGGCCGGGCTCCCGGTCGCGCCGGGTCAGGAAGAGCATCAGGGCCGCGATGCCGGCGCCGAGCGAGCCCAGCCCGATCATCAGCCGGAACGACCAGTAGGTCACCGGGATGACCGGCACGTACTCGTCGACGGTGTAGTAGCTGGCGCCCGGGTCGGAGCCGTACTCCGCGCGGTACTGCTCGCGCAGGTCGTCGATGCCCTCGACCCGGCCGTCGACCGACCCGGTGCCGAGGAACGAGAGCACGCACGGCACGGTGAGCGCCCACTTCTCCTCGCGGCCGTCGGGCGTGCCGAGGGTGAAGACCGAGAACGGCGCGCAGGACTCCTGGGTGTCGTAGAGCCCCTCGGCGGCCGCCATCTTCATCGGCTGGACCTCGGTCATGATCTTGCCCTGGACGTCGCCGCTGATCGCGACGCCGAGGCCGCCGACCAGCGTGACGACCGCCCCGATCCGGATCGCCTTGCGGTACATGCCGCGGTCGGCCTCGTGCCGGCGCGAGCGGTAGAGCCAGCCCGCGACGCCGATCAGGAAGACCCCGGCGGTCATGTAGGCGGCCAGGATGACGTGCGGGAACGTCACGAGCTGGACCTTGTTGAACATCACCGCCCAGAAGTCGGTGAGCTCGGCGCGGCCGGTCGCCTCGTCGTAGCGGTAGCCGACCGGGTTCTGCATCCAGGAGTTCGCCGACAGGATGAACCACGCGGAGAACAGCGTCCCGAGGTGCACCAGCCACATGCAGGCGGCGTGCAGACCCCGCGGCAGCTTGTCCCACCCGAAGATCCACAGGCCGAGGAAGGTCGACTCGAGGAAGAAGGCGAGCAGTCCCTCGATCGCGAGGGGGGCGCCGAACACGTCGCCGACGAAGCGGGAGTAGTCCGACCAGTTCATGCCGAACTGGAACTCCTGGACGATGCCGGTGACCACACCGATGGCGAAGTTGATCAACAGCAGCTTGCCGAAGAACTTCGTCAGCCGGAGGTGGTCGGGGTCGCGGGAGAGGACCCAGCGGGTCTCCAGACCGGCGACCACCGCCGTCAGCCCGATCGTCAGCGGGACGAAGAGGTAGTGGTAGACGGTGATGATCCCGAACTGCCACCGGGCGATGTCGACGACGTCCACTGCTGTCCTCCAGAGGTTCCGCGCATGACTACGACGATGCGTAGTAGATACTACGGACAGTAGTACTACCGGGTGACGTAGTACAATCAGGGACGTGCCCACCTCCTCCTCCCGCTCCCAGCTCGGCGACCTCGAGCGCGCCGTCATGGAGCGCCTGTGGGCGGCGACGGGTGACGAGGCGCTGACGGTCCGCGAGGTGCACGGCGCGCTGGCCGCCGACCGCGACATCGCCTACACGACCGTGATGACGGTGATGGACCGGCTGGCCCGCAAGGAGCTCGTCACCCAGGAGCGCGACGGCCGCGCCTACCGCTACCGCGCCCGCGAGAGCCGCGCGTCGCTCACCGCCGGGCTGATGCGCGACACCCTGGTCGACTTCGCCGAGCACGACCGCAGCACCGCCCTGGTCGCCTTCGTCGAGGACGCCAGCGCCGAGGACGTCGCCGCGCTGCGTCGGGCCCTGGCCGCCCTCGACGAGTGACGCTGCTGCCGTGACGCCCCTGCTGCTGGGACTGCTGGCCGGGCTGCTCGCCGGCCCTGCGCCGCGGTTGCTGGCCCGGGTGACCCGCACCCGCCGCACGCCGCGGGCGGCGATGCTGCTGTGGCAGGGGGTCGCCCTGGCCGCCGTCCTCGCCGCCCTCGGTGCCGGCGCCTCGCTGGCCACCGGCACGGCCTGGCGCGACGAGCCCGGCGCGGCGTCCTACGTCGTGGCCGGCGTCGCGCTGCTCGTGACCGGGCTGGTGCTCGGGCGCCTGCTGCTCAGCGGGCACCTCGTCGGCACCCGGCTCCGGGCGCTGCGGCGGCGGCACCGCGACCAGGTCGACCTGGTCGCCCACCGGTTCTCGCAGCGGGGCTCGACCCGGGCGGGGGTGGTCGTGCTCGACCACGACCTGCCGGTCGCCTACTGCCTGCCGGGGATGCAGAGGGCCCGCGTCGTGGTCTCCGCCGGTGCCCTCGGGCGGCTCGACGCCGCCGAGGTCGACGCCGTCCTGGCCCACGAGCGGGCGCACCTGCGCGCCCGGCACGACCTCGTGCTCGAGGCGTTCAGCGTGCTGCACCGCGCCTTCCCCCGCTGGGTCTCCAGCGCCGCGGCGCTCGCCGAGGTCCGGCTGCTGGTCGAGGTGCTGGCCGACCGGGCCGCCGTCCGCTCGGCCGGGGGAGGGGCCCGCCGCGCCCTCGGCCGCGCCCTCGTGGAGCTCGCCGGCGCCCGTGCCGCGGGTCCCGGCAGCGGGGTCACGCTCGGCAGCGGCGCCGCCGGCGCGGACCTCGTGGTCCGGGTGCGCCTGCTCGCCGACACCGGCGCCCACCGCGTGCAGGCCGTCGTGCTCGTGCTCCTGGCCGGAGCCGTGCTGGCGGTGCCGACGACCTTCGTCGTCGGCCCCTGGCTCACCGGTCTCTGAGCCCGGCCAGCGCACGGCGCCGAACCGGCCGGGCCGAGCCGTTCAGCCATCCTCGGTGGTCGAGCCGTGCGGACGGCGTCACCGCGAGTCGAGACCTCGGTGGGGTGGGCTGCTCTCGACTCGGCTCGACCGGCGGGCTTCCGGTGGTCGAGCCGTGGGGACGGAGTCACCGCGAGTCGAGACCTGGTGACAGGGGTGGGGTGGTCTCGACTCGGTTTGCTGGCGCTCGCCGGCTCGACCAGCGGGTGCCGGTGGTCGAGCCGTGGGGACGGAGTCACCGCGAGTCGAGACCTGGTGAGGTCGGTTGGTCTCGACTCGGTTCGCTGGCGCTCGCCGGCTCGACCAGCGGATCCCGGTCGAGCCGTGGGGACGGAGTCACCGCGAGTCGAGACCTGGTGAGGGCTGGGTTGGTCTCGACTCGGCTCGCTGGCGCTCGCCGGCTCGACCAGCGGATCCCGGTGGTCGAGCCGTGGGGACGGAGTCACCGCGAGTCGAGACCTGGGAGGGCTGGGTCGGTCTCGACTCGGCTCGCCGGCTCGACCAGCGGATCCCGGTGGTCGAGCCGTGGGGACGGAGTCACCACGAGTCGAGACCTGGTGAGGGCTGGATTGGTCTCGACTCGGCTCGCTGGCGCTCGCCGGCTCGACCAGCGGGTGCCGGTGGTCGAGCCGTGGGGACGGAGTCACCGCGAGTCGAGACCTTCGTGGCGTGGGTAGGTCGCCACTCGGCTCGACCAGCGGGTGCCGGTGGTCGAGCCGTGGGGACGGAGTCACCGCGAGTCGAGACCTGGTGAGGGATGGGGTGGTCTCGAGTCGGCTCGCTGGCGCTCGCCGGCTCGACCAGCGGGCTTGCGGTGGTCGAGCCGTGGACGGAGTCACCGCGAGTCGAGACCTGGTGGGCTGGGTTGGTCTCGGCTCGGCTCGACCAGCGGGTGCCGGTGGTCGAGCCGTGGGGACGGAGTCACCGCGAGTCGAGACCTGGTGAGGGCTGGGTTGGTCTCGACTCGGCTCGCTGGCTCGACCAGCGGAGGGATCCGGTGGTCGAGCCGCGGGGACGGAGTCACCGCGAGTCGAGACCTGGTGCTGGATTGGTCTCGACTCGGCTCGCTGGCGCTCGCCGGCTCGACCAGCGGAGGGATCCGGTGGTCGAGCCGTGGGGACGGAGTCTGCGGTCGATCGGATGCGAGAGGCCCCGCCGAGCAGTGCTCGACGGGGCCTCGCGGGGTGAGATTGGTGCTACTTGACCACGCGGAACGTGATCGTCTTGGCGGCGCTGACGCCGTAGTTCGCCGCACCGGTGAAGCGCGCGACGACGGGGACCTGGCCGAGCTTGCGCAGGGCGATGGTCTTGATCGTCACGACGCCGCTCTTGAGCGAGCCGGTGCCGATGATGGCGCCGCGCGACTTGAGCACGACCTTGCCGTTCGGGGCGCCGGCGGCCGAGGAGACCTTGACCGTCACGGTGCCCTTCTTGCCCCGCTTGACGACCTTGCCGTAGCGCACGACCTTGGTCGCGGTCGAGGCCTTCTTGATCGTGGCCGCGACCGGGGTCTCGGAGG
Source organism: Nocardioides sp. S-1144 (assembly GCF_005954645.2). Taxonomy (NCBI): domain Bacteria; kingdom Bacillati; phylum Actinomycetota; class Actinomycetes; order Propionibacteriales; family Nocardioidaceae; genus Nocardioides; species Nocardioides dongxiaopingii. The sequence continues at coordinate 2,703,420 of NZ_CP040695.2, read as the reverse complement.
CGCCGAAGGTGCCGTCGCCCGCGTAGCTCAGCGTCCAGCCGTAGCGGCCGGCCGGCGACTTCGCCGGAACGCTGATGGTCGCCGAGCCGTCGGCCAGGGTGGCCGAGCCGACCGTCTTGTCGCCGCTCTTGAGGGTCACGGTGCCCGTGGCCTCGGAGGGGGCGGAGACGACGACCTTGCTGGCCTTGCCGTACACGGACGGGTTCGGCTGGTGCTTGGCGGTGATGTCGGCGGCGTCCTTGCAGACGCTGAGGGTCAGGTTGTCGAGGTACCAACCGTCGTTGCCACCGCACCCGTCGCGACCGAAGTCGAAGCGGATCTTGACCTTGTCACCGGTCTTGGCGCCCAGCTTGGCCAGCGAGATGACCGACTGGCCCCAGCTGCCGACGGTCTTGCCACCGTCGGTGCCGGTGAAGCCCGGCTGACCCGCGAGCGGGCTCGTGTTGGTCGCGGACGTCGCCATGGTGGCGTTGTAGGCGTTGAAGAGGAACGCCGACGCCGGGACGGTGACGAAGGCGCCGCCGTTGAGGCTGGCCTTCACGTTGCCGCCGTCGTAGCCGCCCTCGGTCGCGATGTAGTGGTCCACCGAGACGCGCGGGCTCTGGCCGGCCGGGATCGTGTACTCCGGGCTGGTGATGCTGTTGCTGCTGGAGATGTCGTCCTCGGTCGGGGCGCAGGAGCCGGCGTCCGGGTCGGGCGCGTAGGCGAGGCCGCCCGTGCGTCCGGCGGGAGCGTCGGTCGAGGCCTCCCAGTCGAAGCCCTCGGTGGCGCCGTCGGCGAGCACCTCGTCCTTCGTCCAGGCGGCGAGGCCGTTCTCGAAGTCGTCGAGGACGGTGGTCTCGGTGACCGTGCCCTCGCCGCACGAGCTCAGCGTGCCCTTGGCCAGCAGCGGCTGGAAGTTGCACTGCACCGGGTCCTTGCGCATCTCCACGGCCGTCATGGCCTTGGCGATCGAGGTGCAGTCGGCAGCGGTGATCGACGGCGCCGCGGTGGGCGTGGCGTCGACCGCGGTGGTCAGCTTGTTGATCGGCTGGCCGACCAGGTCGCTGCACGAGGCCTCGAGGCCGTCGGCGGCCGCGGTGAAGTCCGAGGACGGCGACAGGTAGCTGGTCTGGGCGCGCCACCAGATGGCGGCGGCCTTGTCGAGGCCGATGCCGGCGACGGTCTCACCGTTGAAGGTGCCGCCGTCGACGGCGAGGGCGTAGGCGTGGTTCGGGACGCCCGAGTTGCCGTGGACGCCGCCGTTGTCGGTCAGGAGCGGGTCACAGTTGTACTCGGCGTCGGAGACCTTGCCGGGGTTGCCGTAGCAGGTGGGGTTCCACATGTCGCGGATGGCGCCACCGAAGGCCTCGGACTTCTCGCCGATGAGCCAGCGGGTGGTGGCCGTGCGGGCCGAGATGTCCTCGGCCTTGATCGACATGGTGACCGTGCCGGCGCCCTTGATGCGGGTGGCGTCGGCCTGCGTGACCATCAGGGCCGGGATCGTCGAGGTGCCCGACATGTTCGTGGGCAGCCCGGCGGCGTTCTGGCCGACCACGAGGCCGGTGGCCCCGGCGGCGACGGCGTTGTCGGCCTTGGCCTGGAAGCCGCACGTGCCGCGGTCGACGAAGGCGTACTTGCCGGCGACCAGCGCAGCGTTGGCGAACGGGCTGCACCCGTCGGTGGTGCTCGGGCCGGCGGCGTCGGCGGCGTCGGTGGCGACGACGACCTGCGGCGTGACGGCCGTGGTCCCGTACGTCGGGCCGAACCCGAAGGCGGCCGTGCAGGGGCCGGCGGCGCTGGCCGGCGCGGTGATCTGGACCTGCAGCTTGGCCGCGGCGGTCGGGTCGCACTCACCCACGGTGCGCTTGGCGTCGAAGACCTCGCCCTCGTCCTCGCGACCGTTGATCATGTCGAGGGTCTCGCCCCAGACGTCGGAGTAGGACTCGTTGAGCGCGCCCGACTGGTACTGGTAGATCAGGCCCGAGGTGTACTCGGTGTAGGCGTGGCCCCACTCGTGCGAGACGACGTCGTCGGAGGTGACGCCGTCGCAGTAGTTGGTGGTGGTGCCGTTCCAGTTGGCGTTCGGGCAGCTGATGCGCGGGTCGTTGTTGACCGTGCGCATCGTCGCGCCCTCGCCGTCGTAGGAGTCGCGCCCGAAGGTGTTCGCGAACATCCAGTACGACTCGCCGGCGGAGTTCACCAGGTTCTTCTGGTCCTGGTTGAGGCCGTCGAGCGACTGGCCCTCGTCCCACACCTGGGTGAGCACGGGCGCCTGCGCGGTGCCGGTGGCCTCGTACAGCTCGCGGTCGGTGGCCCCGGCGACGGTCGAGTAGCGGTTGACCGGCTTGCCGGTGTTGGCGTCGATGAAGACCATGTCGCGCACGTTCTGGGCGTTCGACACCTCGACGACGTAGGCGAGCACGTTCTTGCCCGTGTCGCCGCGCAGGGCGCCGGTGCGGTAGACCGACAGCTCGTTCTCGACGGCCTTGACGCCGGTGGTGTCGGCCGGGGTGCCGTTCTCGCCGGTGGGCGGGTCGGACTTCACGAACGCCACGGCCTTGGCGGCGGCGTCGGCGGCGCTCAGCCGCGGGTCGGCCGAGAGGCCGGACACCGGGGCGGCGTAGCCGGCGACGGCGGTGAGGTCGCCGGCCTTGTCGAGGTTGGCCTTCAGGGTCGCGCCGAAGACCGGGAGGCCCTGGTACTCCTGCTCGAAGGTGACGGTCCACCCGTAGCGGTCCTGCTGGACGTCGGTCTGGCGGGCCTGTCCGGCCCCGAGGCCGAACGCGGAGCCGAACTCGGTGAGGTAGGCCTCGGCCTTCTTGACCGCGGTCTCCCTGCTGTTCGCGTCGACGTCGGGGAGCAGGTCGGCGCCGGCGCCACGAGCAGAGATGAACCCGACCTTGCCGGTCGCGGACTTGGTGGTGATGCGGACGTTGCCGTCCGCGGCGGCGCGCAGGCGAGCAGCGGCCGAGGTGTCGTCACCGGGGCGCGCGGCTGCGGCCCCGACGGCGGCTGAGGTCGTGCTGGGCACGAGCGCGAGGCCCGTGACCGCGAGCGCGACGCTCAATCCGGTCTTGAGGAATTTCACGTGATGGGTCCCTCCGAGTGGGTATTTGACGGTGGCGTGTGTTCTAGACCACCAAACAGGCACCTTAGGGACTTACTGACCGAATGGTCTACCTCCCTGGCGTGGTGGGTTCCGGAGGCTTCCGGTTCGCCGGAGGGGAGTGACTGATGGGGTCCGACACGCATCCTGTGGTCCGTGTGACGCATGTGGCGATCGCCTAGGTTGGTGGCATGGCGACCCGTACGTCTTCCCCGCCGGGGTCGCGGAGCACGAGCACGTCCTCGTCCAGCAGGTCCGGATCCTCGGGCACGGCTCGGAAACCGAGGTCGGGCACCGGTTCCACCACCCGGACCGCACGGAAGACCACAGCAAACACGTCGACGGCGAAGAAGCCCGCGGCGAAGTCCTCCAGCAGCCGAGGGCGTTCGACGCCGAAGAGCCGTGCCTCCTCGCGTCGTCCCGCGGCGCGTCCGGCCCCCCGGGCGGTCCGCACCGGCACCGGCCCGGTCGCGGCGTTCTTCCTGACCCTGGCCCGCGGCGTCGTCGCAGTCTGGCTCGGTCTGGCGCACGCCATCGGCGCCGGCATCCGCGGCGTCGGGCGCTCGGCTCGCGACCTGGACCCCGACCACCGCCGCGACGGCGCCGGGCTGATGCTCGTGGCGCTCGCGGTCGTCGTCGGCGCGGCCGTCTGGTTCGTCGCCCCGGGCGGCGTCATGCAGTTCGTGCGCGCCGCGGTCGAGGGCACGGTCGGCAAGGTCGGCTGGCTGGTGCCGCTGGCCCTGGTCTGGTCGGGCTGGCGGACCATGCGCGACCCGGTCCAGCAGGGTCCGGCCGGCCGCCAGGTCATCGGCTGGGCCGCGCTCGGCTTCGGCATCCTCGGCATCGTGCACGTCGCCGCCGGCGACCCCCAGCCCGTCGAGGGCGACACCTCGCCGCTGCGCGAGGGCGGGGGAGCGATCGGCTACGTCGTCACCTCGCTGCTCATGGACCTGCTCAAGAGCTCGGCGGTCGTCGTCCCGCTGCTGGTGCTGGTCTCGGTGTTCGGCGTCCTGGTCGTCACCGCCACCCCCCTCTACCGCGTGCCCGACCGGCTGCGCGACCTCCGCGACCTGGTGCTCGGCCACCCGCACGACGCCGGCCACGAGCGCGAGATCGACGACACCATCGACCCCGACCTGGGCGACCCCGCCTACGACACCCCGCTGGTCGAGGAGCCCAAGCCGAAGCGGTCACGGGCCAGGAAGGCCGTGGTCACCGACGACGCGCCCGAGGGCGACGCCCTCGACGTGGCGCTCGGCCTCGAGCCCGTGCCCGACTACGACCCGTTCGGCGACGGCGCCCCGTTCGACCCGACCGGCACGCCGCTGGAGGAGCCCGCCGAGCGGGAGCGCACCAACCCGCGGCAGAAGGCGGTCCGCGCCGTCCCCGACGAGCCGGAGGCCATCGAGCCGCCGCCGCACACGCCGATCGAGCCGCGCATGGAGCAGCTCGCGCTGTCGGGCGACGTCGTCTACTCGCTGCCGGCCAACCAGGTGCTCAAGGAGGGCTCACCCCACAAGGCACGCTCGAAGGCCAGCGACGCCATCGTCGACAGCCTCACCCAGGTGCTGGAGCAGTTCAACATCGACGCCCAGGTCACCGGCTACACCCGCGGCCCGACCGTCACCCGCTACGAGGTCGAGCTCGGCCCCGCGGTCAAGGTCGAGAAGGTCACGGCGCTGTCGAAGAACATCTCCTACGCGGTCGCCTCGGCCGACGTCCGGATCCTCAGCCCGATCCCCGGCAAGTCGGCGATCGGCATCGAGATCCCGAACCTCGACAAGGAGATCGTCACCCTCGGCGACGTGCTGCGCTCGGGCACGGCCCGCGGCGACCACCACCCGATGATCGCCGGGCTCGGCAAGGACGTCGAGGGCGGCTTCGTCGTCGCGAACCTCGCGAAGATGCCGCACCTGCTCGTCGCCGGCGCGACCGGCTCGGGCAAGTCGAGCTTCATCAACTCGATGATCACCTCGGTCCTGATGCGGGCCACCCCCGACGAGGTGCGGATGATCATGGTCGACCCCAAGCGGGTCGAGCTGAACGCCTACGAGGGCGTGCCGCACCTGATCACCCCGATCATCACCAACCCCAAGAAGGCCGCCGAGGCGCTCGCCTGGGTCGTGCGCGAGATGGACCTGCGCTACGACGACCTCGCCAACTTCGGGTTCCGCCACATCGACGACTTCAACAAGGCGGTGCGCTCGGGGAAGCTGGAGGTGCCGCCGGGCAGCGAGCGGGTGCTCACGCCGTACCCGTACCTGCTGGTGATCGTCGACGAGCTCGCCGACCTGATGATGGTCGCCCCGCGCGACGTCGAGGACGCCGTCGTCCGCATCACCCAGCTGGCCCGCGCCGCCGGCATCCACCTGGTGCTCGCCACGCAGCGCCCCTCGGTCGACGTCGTCACCGGCCTGATCAAGGCCAACGTGCCGTCGCGGCTGGCGTTCGCGACGTCGTCGCTGGCCGACAGCCGGGTCATCCTCGACCAGCCGGGTGCGGAGAAGCTCGTCGGCCAGGGTGACGGGCTGTTCCTGCCGATGGGCGCCTCGAAGGCCGTCCGCGTGCAGGGCTCGTGGGTCAGCGAGGCCGAGATCGCCCAGGTGGTCAAGCACTGCAAGGGCCAGCTCGAGCCGACCTACCGCGAGGACGTCACCGCGCCGGCCGCGAGCAACAAGGTGCTCGACGACGACATCGGCGACGACCTCGACCTGGTCGTCCAGGCCATCGAGCTGGTCGTCTCCACGCAGTTCGGGTCGACCTCGATGCTGCAGCGCAAGCTCAGGGTCGGCTTCGCCAAGGCGGGCCGGCTGATGGACATCATGGAGAGCCGGGGGGTGGTCGGGCCCAGCGAGGGCTCCAAGGCCCGCGACGTGCTCATCAAGCCCGACGAGATCGACGCCGTCATCGTGACCATCCAGGGGGAGCAGTGAGCACCGACCTCATCGACCCGACCGTGTCCGACGTCCCCGACGACCTGCCCGAGGACGACGTGGTGGAGGTCCGCCGCGACGGCCCCCTCTCCGCCGTCGTCGGCGGTGTCGGTGCGGCCGTGGCCGTCGCCTACCTGGTGCGCGCGGTGGGCAGCGGCGCCCCGCTCGACTGGGCGCTGTGCCTGGTCACCGGCCTGATCGGCCTGCTGCACCTGGCGGCCTTCGTCGACTCGCGGGCCCCGCTCCTGGTCCTCGACCGCCACGGCGTCCGGGTGCGCCGGGGCCGCGAGTGGCAGGGCGTGGCCTGGCCCGAGGTGGAGCGGGTCGAGCACCGCGCGCGGCAGACGCTGCTGCGCGACGGCTCGCTCACCGTCGTCACCGTCACCGGCGCCCGCCTCGGCGCGCGGCTCTCGCTGTCGACGCGGCTGATCGGCTCCGACTGGCACGAGCTCGGCCAGGCGCTCGGCGACCTGAGCGAGGGACGCACCAGCGTCGTCGACCTGGCCGCGCCGGTCGAGTCGGCGGCCGCGTCGACCGCGCCCGCCGCCGGGTCGCCCACCGAGCCGGAGCCCGTCCCCGACGTCGCCGTGGACGACACCGCCGTCCGGGCGCCCCTCGACCCCGACCCCGACTCGGACTCCGTCGCGCCCGTCGAGCCGTCCGCCCAGCCGTCCGCCCAGCCGCCCGCCCCGGCCCGCCGGCTGGCCCGCGGCCGGCGTACCGAGGTGGTGCTGGCCCCGCGTGAGGTCGCCGACCCCGAGGCGACCGAGGTGTTCGTGCTGCCGCCGGCCGAGCCGGACGCGCCCTCGGAGGTGACCACGACCATCGTCATCGACGAGGCCTCGACCCCGCCCGCCGTCGCCCCGGTCGTCGGTCCCCAGCTCGCGGCCGCCCGGGGCCGGCTGGGTCTCAGCGTCGACCAGGTGGCCGAGCGCACGCGGATCCGTCCGCACGTGATCGAGTCGATCGAGGCCGACGACTTCGCCCCGTGCGGCGGCGACTTCTACGCCCGCGGGCACCTGCGCACCCTGGCCCGGATCCTGGGCGTCGACGTCGAGCCGCTGCTGGCGACCTACGACGAGACCTACGCCGACGCCCCGATCGACCCCAGGCGGGTCTTCGAGGCCGAGCTCGCCACCGGGGCCGGCGGCCCGATCCGCGGGACCCGCGGCCGGCTCAACTGGTCGATCCTGGTGGCCGCGGTGATGGCGGTCGTGCTGCTGTGGTCCGTGGCCCGGCTGGTGATGGACGGGCCGATCCAGCCCTCCGACCAGCCGGTGCTCAACGGCTCGCCCAGCGGCCGCGCCCAGCTCAGCGGCTCCTCGGTGACCAAGGTGCCGGTCACCTTCACCGCCGCGACCGGCGGCGCCCGGGTGACCGTCCGCGACGGCAGCGGCAAGGTCGTCTTCGACGAGGACGTCGCCTTCATGCAGACCGCCCGGGTCACGGTGGCCCCGCCCGTGCGCCTCGAGTCCAGCGACGGCGGCCTGACCGTCTCCGTCGACGGCGACGACAAGGGCGCCCTCGGCGCCTCGGGCGAGCGCGCCCAGCGGACCTTCGTGGCCGCGCCCGAGTAGCGACGCCCACCGTGACCGCCGGCACCCTCGGGGGCCGGCGGTCACGCCCATTTCGGCCGTGACCGTGCGGCACCGTCATACTCGGAGGCAGCCATGACGACCCACACCCAGTCCGACCCTGCCGAGACCCTGACCGTCGCGATGCTCACCCTGGGGTGTGCGCGCAACGAGGTCGACTCCGAAGAGCTCGCCGGGCGGCTCGCCGCCGACGGGTTCCGCCTCGTCGAGGACCCCGCACAGGCCGACACCGTGGTGGTCAACACCTGCGGCTTCGTCGAGCAGGCCAAGAAGGACTCCGTCGACGCGCTGCTCGAGGCGGCCGACCTGAAGCTGGACGCCGGCCACGGCGGCCAGGCCCGCGCCGTCGTCGCCGTCGGCTGCATGGCCGAGCGGTACGGCAAGGACCTCGCCGCGTCCCTGCCCGAGGCCGACGCCGTCCTCGGCTTCGACGACTACACCGACATCGCCGGCCGCCTGCGCTCGATCGTGGCGGGGGAGACCCACCACGCCCACACGCCGTCCGACCGGCGACTGCTGCTGCCGATCAGCCCCGTCGAGCGCCAGCGGCCGCAGACGACGCCGGTCGTGACCCCGCGCTCGCGCCTGGAGTCCGGGCCGCTGGCCCCGCTGAAGCTCGCCAGCGGCTGCGACCGGCGCTGCACCTTCTGCGCGATCCCCAGCTTCCGCGGCTCGTTCGTCAGCCGCCGCCCCTCCGACGTCATCGCCGAGGCCCGCTGGCTGGCCGGCGAGGGCGTGCGCGAGCTCTTCCTCGTCTCGGAGAACTCCACGTCCTACGGCAAGGACCTCGGCGACCTGCGGCTGCTCGAGACGCTGCTGCCCGAGCTCACCTCCATCGACGGCATCGAGCGGGTCCGGGTCTCCTACCTGCAGCCCGCCGAGACCCGGCCGGGGCTGATCGAGGCGATCGCCACGACGCCCGGCGTCACGCCGTACTTCGACCTGTCCTTCCAGCACGCCAGCCCCACGGTGCTGCGCCGGATGCGTCGCTTCGGCGACCCCGAGAGCTTCCTCGGGCTGCTCGAGCGGGTCCGCGCCCTCGCCCCGGAGGCCGGGGTGCGCTCCAACGTCATCGTCGGGTTCCCCGGCGAGACCGACGAGGACCTCCAGGTGCTCTGCGACTTCCTCGAGGCCGCGCGCATGGACGTCACCGGCGTGTTCGGCTACTCCGACGAGGACGGCACCGAGGCCGCCGGCTTCGAGGAGTCGGTCAAGCTCGACCCGGACGAGGTGTGGGAGCGCACCCAGCGGGTCACCGCGCTGGTCGAGGAGCTCAACGCCCAGCGCGCCGAGGAGCGGATCGGCGAGCACGTCGTCGTCCTCGTCGAGGACGTCGAGGACGGCTCGGCCGAGGGCCGCGCCGACTTCCAGGGCCCGGAGGTCGACGGCACCACGACGCTGACCGAGGGCTCGTGGGCGGTGGGCGACCTCGTCCCGGCGGTCGTGACCGGCACCGACGGGGTCGACCTCGTGGCCCGGCCGACCGGGGCCGCTCGATGACCGACGGCGTCGCGGGGGCCGACGGGTCGGCGTCCGCGAGGCCGGTGAGCAACTGGAACCTCCCGAACGCCCTGACCATGCTACGGATCGTCCTGGTGCCGGTCTACGGCTGGTTCCTGCTGGGCCACGACCACGACTCGATCCTGTGGCGGACCCTGGCGTGGGGCGTCTTCGCCGTCGCGATGATCACCGACAAGGTCGACGGCGACATCGCCCGGTCCCGCGGGCTGGTCACCGACTTCGGCAAGATCGCCGACCCGATCGCCGACAAGGCGATGACCGGGATGGCGTTCGTCGCGCTGTCGGTCACCGGCGACATCTGGTGGGCGGTGACGATCGTCGTGCTGCTCCGGGAGTGGTCGGTGACCCTGCTCCGCCTCAGCGTCGCCAAGGACGTCGTCATCGCGGCCGCCCGCAGCGGCAAGATCAAGACCATGCTCCAGGTCTTCGCGCTCGGCGGCCTCACGCTGCCGGGCCGCCAGGTCGACGGCTGGCTCGACGTCCCGGGCGACATCTTCTACTACCTCTCCCAGGCCTTCCTCGCCGCCGCCGTCGCGATGACGCTGTGGTCGGGCTACGAGTTCTTCCGCGACTACGCGCGCCAGCGCCGTCAGACGTCCGTCGGATGACCTCCTGTACGTGAAGTTTTGGTTTCACGTTCGCCGAAACCTGGCTTTTTGTCCTCGCGCGCCGGATAGTTTGCAGACCTTCCCCGGTAGTAGTGCTCGTCGTTCACCCATCCCCTCCGAAGGGTTTCTCTTTCGTGTCCAAGCACGTCTTCGTGCGGCGCGGCCTCACCGGTGTCGTCACCGGTGCCCTCGTCGCCACCCCGCTAGCGCTCGGCCTCACCACCTCACCAGCGGCCGCCGCTGGCCCCGGCCTCGTCATCACCGAGGTCTACCTGAACGGCGGTTCCGCCGGCTCGTCGTACACCAACAAGTACGTCGAGCTGTTCAACTCCACGACCGAGCCGATCACGCTCACCGGCAAGTCGGTGCAGTACCGCTCGGCGACCGGTACCGGCGCGGCCAGCAGCAAGGCGGACCTCGCCGGCACGCTGGCCCCCGGTGACTTCTACGTCATCTCCGGCGGGTCGAACGGCACCACCACGACCGAGGTCCCGAACGTCGACCAGGCCGTCGCCGGGCTGAACCCCGGCGGCAGTGGCGGGACGTTCTTCGTCGCCGACGGCACGACGCTGGTGAACCCGACCACCGTCACGACGCTCGACAGGGTCGGCTGGGGCACCAGCAACAACCCGGAGGGCACCGCGGCGGGCACCGCGAGCACCACCACGAGCCTGCAGCGCGCCGCTGCCGGCACGGACACCGACGTCAACTCGGCCGACTTCGTCGCCGCCGCGCCCACCCCGGGTGCCGCCGCCGGTGGGGCGCCCGACCCCGACCCCGACCCCGAGCCTGGTGAGGTGCTCACCATCGCCCAGATCCAGGGCGACGGCGTCGCGACCACCCCCTTCAACGGCCAGGCCGTCACCACCCAGGGTGTCGTCACCGCGGCGTTCCCGACCGGTGGCGTCAACGGGTTTTACCTCCAGAGCGGCGGTGCCCCCGACACCCCGAACGCCTCCGACGCGGTCTTCGTCTACGGCGGTACGTCCGGCTTCGGCGCGGCGACCCCCGAGGTCGGCGACTCGGTCGAGGTCACCGGCACCGCCGGTGAGTTCAACTCCGTCACCCAGATCACCACCACGGCCGCCGGGATCTCCGAGCTCGCGGCGGCCCTGCCGGCCCCGGTCGCCAGGACCACGATCCCCGGCGCCGACTGCGAGCTGGGTGAGTGCCTGACCGGCGCGGCCCTCGACGCCGAGCGGGAGAAGGCCGAGGGCGAGATCTTCGAGCCCACCGACCCCTTCACCGTCACCGACGTCTACGACGGCTCGGCCTTCGTCGCCGGCTCCAACGCCAGCTCGGCCATGTTCGGCGAGATCGGCCTGGCCGCGCACAGCGACGTCCCGTTGTTCACCCCGACCGACCTCGTCGACGCCCAGGACGCCGCCGGCATCGCCGAGCGCACGTCGTACAACAACGCCCACCGGATCATCCTCGACGACGGCGCGACGGTGAACTTCGCCGCCGGCGCCGGCCGCGACCAGGCGTTCCCGTACTTCACGGCCGGGCACTCCGTGCGCGTCGGTGCGAACGCCACCTTCGACGAGCCGGCCGTCCTCACCTTCGCGTTCAACACGTGGCGGCTGCAGCCGCAGGGACAGGTGACCGGCGTCCCCGAGGGCATCACCTTCGAGCAGGACCGTCCCGAGGCCCCGGCCGAGGTGGGCGGCGACGTGAAGATCGCCGCCTTCAACGTGCTCAACTACTTCCCGACCCTGGGCAGCGACGTGACCGGGTGCCAGGCCTACACCGACCGGGCGGGCAACCCCACCAACACGCGCAGCTGCACGCCGGACGACGGTCCGCGTGGCGCGTTCGACGCGGCGAGCTTCGAGCGCCAGCAGACCAAGATCGTCGACTCCATCAACACCCTCGACGCCGATGTCGTCACGCTGCAGGAGATCGAGAACTCCCGCTCCACCCGCGGCGGGGCCGACGGCCGTGACGCGGCCGTGGCCACGCTCGTCACCGCGCTGAACGCCGACGCCGGTGGCACCACGCCGCGGTGGGCCTACGCCCCCTCGCCGGCCGTGCTCCCGCCGGTCGCCGACGAGGACGTCATCCGCAACGCGTTCATCTACGACCCGAGCACCGTCGAGCTCGTCGGGGACTCCGAGCTGCTGATCGGCAACGCGGCGTTCGACAACGCCCGCCAGCCCTTCGCCCAGACCTTCAAGGCGGTCGGTGACGAGGACGAGAACGGCTTCGCCGTGGTCGTCAACCACTTCAAGTCCAAGGGCTCGGGCGAGAACGACGGCACTGGGCAGGGCAACGCCAACCCCGACCGGGTGCGTCAGGCCCAGGCACTGCTTCCCTTCGCCGACCAGTTCGCCGCCGCCAACGGCGTCGAGCGCATCTTCCTGACCGGTGACTTCAACGCCTACTCGATGGAGGACCCGATTCAGGTCCTCACCGGCGCCGGCTACACCGACCTCAAGTCCGACGACGAGGGCAAGCGCAGCTACAACTTCGACGGCATGGTCGGCTCGCTCGACCACATCCTCGCCAACGAGGCCGCGGCCGGCGACGTCACCGGCGTCGACTCCTGGCAGACCAACGCCAACGAGTCGGTCTACTACGAGTACAGCCGCTTCAACTCGAACCTCACGAACCTCTACACCCCCGGTCCGGCCCGCGCCTCCGACCACAACCCGGAGATCGTCGGGCTCAACCTCGACGGCGCCGTCGAGGAGCCGACCGAGACCGACATCAGCCTGCTCAACATCAACGACTTCCACGGTCGCATCGATGCGAACACCACCAAGTTCGCGACCACGGTGGAGCAGCTGCGTGCGGAGGCCGGCGAGGAGAACACCCTGTTCCTCTCCGCCGGTGACAACATCGGTGCCTCGCTCTTCGCCTCGAGCCTCGCCGGCGACCAGCCGACGATCGAGGTGCTCAACGCCCTGGGTCTGCGGACCTCCGCGGTCGGCAACCACGAGTTCGACAAGGGCTTCGCGGACCTGCGCGGCCGGGTGCGTCAGAACGCCGACTGGACCTACCTGGGCGCCAACGTCTACCGCGAGGGCACGACCACCCCGGTGCTCGACGAGTACGACCTGTTCGAGGTCGACGGCGTCACCGTCGCCGTCGTCGGTGCGGTGACGGAGGAGACCCCGAGCCTGGTGTCGCCCGCCGGTGTCGAGGGCCTCGACTTCGACGACCCCGTCGAGGCGGTCAACCGCGTCGCCGCCCGCCTGACGGACGGCATCGAGACCCGCAACAACGACGAGGCCGACGTCATCGTCGCCGAGTACCACGAGGGTGCCGGCGCCGGCACGCCCGACGGCGCGACCCTCGAGGAGGAGGTCGCCGCGGGTGGCGCGTTCGCCACGATCGTCGAGGAGACCTCGCCCGAGGTGGACGCCATCTTCACCGGTCACACTCACAAGCAGTACGCGTGGGACGCTCCGGTCCCCGGTCAGGCCGGCAAGACCCGGCCCGTCCTGCAGACCGGCTCGTACGGCGAGAACATCGGTCAGATCGTGCTGACGGTCGACTCCGAGACCGGCGACGTGAGCAGCTACACCCAGCGCAACGTCGCGCGGGCCGCGGCCGAGAACCTCACCTTCCCGCGGGTCGCCCAGGTCAAGCAGATCACCGATGCCGCGCTCGCCGAGGCCGCGGTCGTCGGCAACCAGCCGGTCGGTGAGATCAGCGCCGACATCACGACGGCGTTCGCCGGCGGCAGCTACGGGCCCAACGGCTACACCGGTGGCACCCGCGACGACCGTGGCTCGGAGTCCACCCTCGGTGACCTCGTCGCCAACGCCCTGCGCGACGGGATCTCCGACCTCGCCGAGCCCGACCTGGCGCTCACGAACTCGGGCGGGCTCCGCGCCGAGCTGCTCTACGCGGGCAACACGGCCGGCAACCCGGCCAACACCGACGGTGTCGTCACCTACGCCGAGGCCAACGCGGTGCTGCCGTTCAGCAACACCGTGGCGATCCTCGAGCTCAAGGGTGCCGACCTGAAGGCGGCTCTCGAGGAGCAGTGGCAGACGGTCCTGCCGGGCAGCCCGCCGCCGTCGCGGCCCTACGCCCAGCTCGGTCTGTCCGACAACGTGCGGGTCACCGCCGACCCGACCAACGCGGCCGGCGAGCGGATCACCTCGGTCTTCATCAACGACGAGCCGCTCGACCCCGCACGCACCTACACGATCTCGACGCTCTCCTTCCTGGCCACGGGTGGTGACAACTTCCGCTCGCTCGCGAACGGCGAGTACGTCGACACCGGCCTGCTGGACGCCGAGATGTGGCGTGAGTACCTCGCGGCGAACTCGGCCGACGCGCCGATCAGCCCCGACTTCGCCCGCCAGCAGGTGTTCGCGTCGGATCTGCCGGAGGCGCTGGTGCCCGGCGAGGCGGCGTCCTTCACCCTGGGGCTCGGCGCCACCGAGGCTCCGATCCTGCCGATCAACCCGAAGACGCTGAACCTGACGTCGCTGGGCAGCCCGGTCAACACCACCGTGGTGGCCTCGATCGGGGACACCGAGATCGGCACCTTCCCGGTGACCGACGGCATCGCCGCGATCGAGCTGACGGTGCCGGCCGGCACCGCGGAGGGCGAGCTGGTCTCGCTCGTCGCGCAGCCCAGCGGGACGACGGTGACCATCCCGGTCTCGGTCGTTGACGAGCCGCAGCCGCCGGCCGTCGTCGCCAAGGTGACCGCCGACGTCAAGCCGAACAAGGTCAAGGTCAACAAGACCAAGGCCCGCGTCGTCGTGACCGTCCGCGGTGACGGCCAGGCGCTCACCGGCTGGGTGCGGGTCAAGGTGACCGGCCAGAAGGTCAAGGTCGTCAAGCTCGTGAACGGACGCGCGGTGGTCACGCTGGCGAAGTTCGCGAAGGTCGGCAAGAAGACGGTCACGGTCCGCTACAACGGGTCCGGCGACGTCGCGGCGGTCACGAAGACGCTGTCGTTCCGCGTGGTCAGGTGACACCACGCGACCACGACGCACGATGAACGCCCTCCCGGAGCGGGTCCACGACCTGCTCCGGGAGGGCGGCTCCACCCTGGCGACCGCCGAGTCCCTGACCGGCGGTCGCCTGGCCGCGCTGCTGACGGCCGTCCCCGGCGCCTCCGCGGCCTACCGCGGGGGCGTCGTCGCGTACGCGAGCGACGTCAAGACCTCGGTGCTCGGCGTGCCCCAGGAGGTCGTCGACCGGGTCGGCGTCGTCTCCGCCGAGTGCGCCGCCGCGATGGCCGAGGGGGTGCGCCGGCTCACCGGGGCGACGTACGGCGTGGCGACGACCGGCGTCGCCGGGCCCACCGAGCAGGAGGGCAAGGCGCCCGGCACCGTCTTCGTCGCCGTGGCCGGTCCCGGGGGCGGGCCGACGCTGGCCCTCGAGCTGCCCGGCGACCGCGCGCGGGTGGTGGAGCGGACCTGCGAGGAGGCCCTGGAGGCGGTGTTGTCGCTCCTCGGGTCCACAGGTCTGAGATGATCGCACCGGAAGAAACATCGCTCGGGTAGCGTTGTGCCACCGCGAAGACCTGCTAGGCCGCTCGACTCGACACGGAGGGATCCAGATGGTGCTCTTCCGCCGCCTGCTCGGCGACGTGCTCCGCGAGCGCCGCATGCAGCTGGGGATGACCCTGCGTGAGGTGTCGGCCGAGGCCCGCGTGAGCCTGGGCTACATCTCCGAGATCGAGCGCGGCCAGAAGGAAGCCTCCTCCGAGCTGCTCGCCTCCCTGTGCAGCGCCCTCGACGCACCGCTGTCCGAGGTGCTGCGCGAGGTCTCCGACGCCGTCGCCGTCGAGGAGGCCGCCGCCGCGCTGGTCACCATCCCGGTCAAGCGCCGCGACCCGGTCGTCGCCTCCGCAGCCTGACCTGCCCGACCCGGCCCTGAGGTGCCCGCGAGGCCCTACGCTGTCGCGATGAACGCCGCGCGACGTCGCTCCGCCCTCACCAGCGTGGTCCTGGGCCTCGTGCTCGTCGGCGCGGGGTGCCAGGGCGGCGGGACCGATCCGGACGCCGCCGCGCCCGCCACCGCCGTCGAGACCCCCGCCGCGGAGCCGCCCGCGCACCCGCCGGAGCACGGCGCCCACGCGGCGGCCGAGCCCGCCCCCGAGGTCCCGCTGCGGCGGGGGGAGCGCCGCGCCACGCTCGCCATGCCCGCGGCGTACACCCCGGCGGCGCCGTACGGCACCGGCACCGACGACTACCGGTGCTTCCTCCTCGACCCCGGGCTCGCCGAGGACACCTGGCTCACCGGCACGACCGTGCTGCCCGGTGACCCCGCGGTCGTGCACCACGTGATCCTGTTCCAGGTCCCGCCCGGCGACGTCGCCGCCGCCGAGGCGAAGGACGCCGCCGACGACAACCAGGGCTGGACCTGCTTCGGCGGCACCGGCCTCGACGACTTCCAGGACGTCGACGACGCCGACTGGATCGGCGCCTGGGCACCCGGCGGCGAGGAGGCGGTCCACAAGCCCGGCTACGGCGCCCGACGTCTCCGCGGCGCAGCTGCGGCTGGCCCCCGGCACCGGCGACCTGGAGCAGCTCCACACGATGCTGCTCCCGGCCCCGGTCGAGCTGCCGTGCCGCCCCGACCACGCCGGCGGACCGCTGTGCGACCGGACGGCGGCGACCCTCGACCTGATGTCGCGGTTCGGCGACGAGGGCGGCCGCACCGCCGGCGCGCTGCACCTGCTGTGCGGCGTGCCCGAGCCCGGCCCGGTCCAGTCCTGCACCCGCACCCTGAACCGGCCGATGACCATCCACGGCAGCGGCGGGCACCTGCACCTGCTGGGGCGCGAGATCACGATCGAGACCAACCCGGGCACGCCACGGGCGCGCACGGTGCTCGACATCCCCGTGTGGGACTTCGACGACCAGGGGGCGCGCCCGGTCAGGCCGGTCTCGTTGCAGGCCGGCGAGACCGTCAAGGTGACCTGCCGGCACGACCAGGCGCTGCGCGACGTGCTGCCGGCCTTCGAGGGGCAGCCCGACCGCTACGTGCTGTGGGGCGAGGGGACCACCGACGAGATGTGCCTGGGCATGCTGCAGGTGACCTTCCCCTAGGCCACCGGCCGCCCGGACTGGTGGTCGGTTGGTGGTCGGCTGGTGGTCGGCTCAGGCCGGCTCGGGCTGGCAGCGCGGGCACCAGTACGCCGCCCGCTCGCGACCGGCGGGGCCGGTCATCGCGACCGCGACCGGCGTGCCGCACCGGCGGCACGGGGACCGGTCGCGCCGGTAGACCCACATCCGCTCGCGCTCGCGCAGGTTGCCCGTGGTCGACTGCACCGCGCGCTCCTTGTTGAGCTCGAGCATCTGCCGGCCGCGCCGCACCAACCGGGGCAGGGCGTCGACGTCGCCGACCGGGGTGCGCGGGTGGAGGCCCGCGACGAAGCAGAGCTCGGCCATGTACATGTTGCCGATCCCGGCGAGGTTGCGCTGGTCGAGCAGGGCCTCGCCGAGCGGGCGGTCGGGCTCGGCGCGGAGCCGGGACAGGGCGACGTCCTCGCTCCAGTCGGGGCCGAGCAGGTCGGGCCCGAGGTGGCCGACGACCGAGCCCTCGTCGGCCGTCGCGAGCAGCTCGACGATGCCGAGCGAGAAGCCGACCGCGTGGGCTCCCTCGACGCCCAGGACGACGCGCGCCTGGTGGGCCGGTCGCTTCCAGCGCTCGCCGTCGCGGTGCACCCGCCAGGCCCCCTCCATCTTGAGGTGGGTGTGCAGCGTCCAGGCGGCGCCCTCGACGTCGGTGATCCGGGTGAGCAGGTGCTTGCCGCGCGACACGGTGGTCTCGACGGTGCCGCCGGTGAGGTCGACGGTCGCGTGCTGGGGGACCCGGAAGTCGGTGCGGGTCAGCTCCCGCCCGGACAGGGCCCGGTCGAGCAGCCGGGCTGCGCGGTAGACGGTGTCACCCTCGGGCACTGCGCAACCTCAGCCCCTGCGGGGTGGCCACGAAGCCGGCGTCGTCGAGGGCCGAGCGCAGCGGCGTCGCGCCGCCGCCCAGCACCGCGGCGCCGTCGGCCTTCTCCACCGTGAGCCGGCCGAGGGCTCCACGGCGGACCGTGTCGGCCAGGGCCCGCGCCGCCGGGTCGAGCAGGTCGGCCTCCTCGGACCAGGTGAGCAGGGTGCGACCGCCGCGCTCCACGTAGAGCACGAGGACGCCGTCGACCAGCACCACGATCGCCCCGGCCTTGCGGCCGGGGCGGTGCCCCGACTCCGACGCCGGCCAGGGCAGGGCGGCGCCGTAGGGGTTGGCGGGGTCGGTGGCCGCCATCGCGACCGACGTCGGCGCCGTGCCGCCGTCGGCGCCCTGGGTGCCGGGTGCGTCGGTGAAGGTGCGCAGCCGGTCGATCGCGCCCGCCGTGCCGAACTGCGCCGCGCCGAGACCGTCGACGAAGTAGCCGCGGCGGCAGCGGCCGGAGTCCTCGAAGGCCGACAGGACCTTGTAGACCGCCGCGAACCCGCCGGGCACCCGCTCGCTGACGACGGCGCCCCGGATCACCACGCCGTGCCGCTCGAGCAGGCGCTCGGCGGTGGCCTTGGCCCGGCGGGTGGGGTCGGTGTCGAGCTCGGGCAGCAGCGCCCAGCGTCCGGCGGTCTCGGGCGGGCCGGTGCGGTTGACCCGGCCCGGTCGCGGTGGCGGGCGCCGGGTGCGGTGGGTGGTGCGGCCCCCGCCGGTGAGGGCGCGCAGCGGGGTGAGCGTGTCGTTGCTGACCCGGCCCGCCCACACGAGCTCCCACAGCGCCGCGCTGATGGCCTGGTCGGAGGTCGTCGGCTTCGCGAGCGCGGACCGGACGGTGGCGGCGAGCTGGTGGAAGAACCAGGCCCCGCCGCCCTCCAGCGCGTGCAGGGTCGCCTCCTGGAGCTCACCGGCCTCGAACGCGGCGTGCTCGGGGAGGGTCAGGTGGGCCTGGTCGGCCAGGTGCAGGCTGACCCAGCCGTCGTTGCCGGGCAGGGTGCCGTGGCCGGCCCAGATGACCTCGCCGGAGGCCGTCAGCTCGTCGAGGTAGGACGGCTCGTAGTCGCGCACCCGGGCGGCGAGGATCAGCGGCTCGAGCCCGGAGGCCGGGACGGGGCAGCCGGCCAGCTGGTCGATGGCGCTGACGACGCCGTCGACGCCCCGCAGGCCCTTGGTGGTGGTGAGGTGCTGCCAGGCGCCGAGGAAGCGGGCGAGGGCGGCCGGCTCGACGGGCTCGACCTCCTGGCGCAGCCGGGCCAGCGAGCGCCGTCGCAGCCGGCGCAGCACCTCGGCGTCGCACCACTCGGTGCCCGTGCCGGAGGGGCGGAACTCGCCGTCGAGCACCCGGCCCTGGGCGGCCAGGCGCTGCAGGGTGTGCCGGACGACGGCCGTGCCGAGACCGAGCCGCTCGGCGACGTCGTCGGTGGTGAAGGGGCCGTGGGTGCGGGCGAACCGGGCCACGAGGTCGGCCAGCGGGTCGTCGACCGGCTCGGCGAACACGTCGGGGGTGCCGGGCGGGACCGGGACGCCGAGCCCGTCGCGCAGCCGGCCGACGTCCTCGACGACGGCCCACCGGGGCACGCCGGACATCCGCACCTCGACGATGCGACGGGTCTCGACCAGCGCGGCGGTCCACTCCGCGACGCCCGCGGGCCCGGCGTCGTCGACGCTGCGGGCGACCACCTCGTCGGTCGACTGCGGACCGAGCAGCCGGAGCAGGTCGACGAGCCCCTCGGCGTTGCGGGCGCGCCGGTCGGGTGCGAGCCGCTGCAGCTCGGCCTCGACCTCGGTGAGGACGTCGGGGTCGAGCAGCTCGCGCAGCTCGGCGCGGCCGAGCAGCTCGGCGAGCAGGCCCTGGTCGAGCGACAGCGCGGCGGCCCGGCGCTCGGCGATGGGGGAGTCGCCCTCGTAGACGAACTGCGCGACGTAGCCGAAGAGCAGGCTGCGGGCGTACGGCGACGGGCTCGACGTCGCGATGTCGGTGACCTGCACCTCGCGGCGGTCGACGGCGCGCATCAGGGCAATGAGGGCGGGCAAGTCGTAGACGTCCTGGAGGCACTCGCGCACCGCCTCGAGCACGATCGGGAACGACGGGTACTTCGAGGCGACCTCGAGCAGCGCGGCGGCGCGCTGGCGCTGCTGCCACAACGGGGAGCGGCGTCCGGGGTCGCGGCGGGGGAGCAGCAGGGCGCGCGCGGCGCACTCGCGGAACCGCGCGGCGAACAGCGCGGAGCCACCCACCTCGGCGGTGACGACCTGCTCGATCTCCTCGGCGTCGAAGACGATCAGGTCGCCGGTGGGCGGCTCGGCGTCGGTGTCGGGGATCCGGATGACGATGCCGTCGTCGGAGGCCAGCGCCTGCCCGTCGACGCCGTAGCGCTCGCGCAGCCGCGCGTTGATGGCCAGCGCCCACGGCGCGTGCAGGGGCACGCCGTAGGGGGAGTGCACCACGAGCCGCCAGTCGCCCAGCTCGTCGCGGAACCGCTCGACGAGCAGCGTGGTGTCGCTGGGCAGGACGCGGGTCGCCTCGAGCTGCTCGTGGAGGTAGTCGACGAGGTTGCCGGCCGCCCACTCGTCGAGCCCGGCCTCGCGCGCGCGTCGGTGGCCGGCGGCCCTCGGCATCGCGCCCAGCTCGCGGGTGAACTCGCCGATCGCGGCCCCGAGCTCGGCCGGACGGCCCAGGGTGTCGCCCTTCCAGAACGGCAGCCGCCCAGGGATGCCGGGCGCCGGCGAGACGAGCACCCGGTCGTGGGTGATGTCCTCGATCCGCCAGCTCGTGGCGCCGAGGGCGAAGATGTCGCCGACGCGCGACTCGTAGACCATCTCCTCGTCGAGCTCGCCGACCCGCTTGCCCGGTCCCTGGCCGCCGACGAGGAAGACCCCGAAGAGGCCGCGGTCGGGGATGGTGCCGCCGCTGGTGACCGCGAGCCGCTGGGAGCCCGGCCGCCCGGTGAGGGTGTTGCCGACGCGGTCCCACACGATGCGGGGGCGGAGCTCGGCGAACTCGTCGCTGGGGTAGCGGCCGGCGAGCAGGTCGAGCGTGGCGTCGTAGGCCGAGCGGGGGAGCTGGGTGAACGGCGCGCTGCGGCGCACCAGCGCGAACAGCTCGTCGACGTCGACGGACTCGAGCGCGGTGGCGGCGACGACCTGCTGGGCCAGCACGTCGAGCGGGTTGGTGGGGATGCGCAGCGCCTCGATGCCGCCCGAGCGCATCCGCTGGACGGCGACCGCGGTCTGCGCGAGGTCGCCGCGGTGCTTGGGGTACAGGACGCCGCGCGAGACCTCGCCGACCTGGTGACCGGCGCGCCCGACGCGCTGGAGCGCGCTCGCGACCGACGGCGGCGACTCGATCTGGACGACGAGGTCGACCGCGCCCATGTCGATGCCGAGCTCGAGGCTGCTCGTCGCGACCACGGCCGGCAGCCGGCCCCGCTTGAGGTCGTCCTCGATGAGCGCCCGCTGCTCCTTGCTGACCGAGCCGTGGTGCGCCTTCGCGATCACGGTCTCGGCGCCCTTGCTCGCACCGGACTGGGCCATCACCTCGGCGGGCTGGCGGTCAGCCTCGGGGAGCGACCCCTCGGCGCGCGTCGTGGCGATCTCGTTGAGGCGGGCGGTCAGCCGCTCGGCGAGCCGGCGGGAGTTGGCGAAGACGATGGTCGAGGTGTGCTTCTCGATCAGGTCGACGACGCTCTCCTCGACGTGCGGCCAGATGCTGCCGTGGCCACCACCACCGTCGGCGTCGCCGTCCTCGTCGAAGTCGCCGGGCTGGGTCATGTCCTCGACGGGGACGACGACCTTGAGGTCCCACTGCTTCTCGGCCGGCGGCGCGACGATCTCGACCGGCGCACTGCCGCCCAGGAACCGGGCGACCTCCTCGAGCGGGCGCACCGTCGCGGACAGCCCGATGCGCTGGACCGGTCGCTCCAGCATCGCGTCGAGCCGCTCGAGCGACAGGGCGAGGTGGGCGCCGCGCTTGCTGCCGGCGACGGCGTGGACCTCGTCGATGATGACGGTCTCGAGCCCGCGCAGCGACTCGCGCGCCTGGCTGGTGAGCATCAGGAACAGCGACTCGGGGGTGGTGATGAGGATGTCGGGCGGCGTGGTCGACAGCTTGCGCCGGTCGGCGGCCGCGGTGTCGCCCGAGCGGACGCCGACGGTCACCTCCGGCAGCGGCGTGCCGAGCCGGTCGGCGGTGTGCCGGATGCCGGTGAGCGGAGCCCGCAGGTTGCGCTCGACGTCGACCCCGAGCGCCTTGAGCGGGCTGATGTAGAGCACCCGGGTGCGGTGCTTCTTCTCCTTCGGGGGCGCGCTGGTGAGCAGCCGGTCGATCGACCACAGGAACGCGCTGAGCGTCTTGCCCGACCCGGTCGGTGCGACCACCAGGGCGTGCCGGCCCTGCCCGATCGCCGTCCACGCCCCGGCCTGGGCCGGGGTGGGCTCGGCGAAGGCCGCACCGAACCAGGTGCGGGTGGGCTCGCTGAACGCGGCGAGCGGGTCGACGTCGGGCATGGCGACAGTCTTGCTCAGACCGCCGACAGTCCCCATCGCCCGAGGGGGTCGCTCGCGGGCCGCCTCAGCGCTCGCAGGTGGCGGTCACCTCGGCGACGCACCGGTCGCGTCCGCGCAGTCCCGTGGCCCGGTCGCGCCCGGGTCCGCCGATGAGGACGTCGCCGGTGCTGGTCCCGATGAGCTCGTCGGCACCGCGGCCGCCGTTGCCGCGGAACTGGTGGTAGGGGTTGTAGCAGGTCCGGTCGACCGGCCCCCGGCCGGAGATCGAGATCCAGATGCCGTCGATCGTGTCGGCGCCGCCCCCGCCGCGCACGGTCCCGCACACCGCCTGCAGCAGGTTCGGGCCTCGGTCGCCGACGAGGACGCCGCCGTCCTGGTCGTCGAGGGAGGCGCCCTCGAACCCCGCGACCCGGGTGGCCGGCGTCGTGGGCTTCGCACCGACGCGGGTGATCACACCGCGGGCCAGGTCGACCAGCGGCCGCGACTCCCCGAAGGTGCGGGCGGCCGCCACCAGGTGGTCGGTGCCGGTGCCAGCGTCGATCCGACCGCGGTGGACGCCGGCGTTGTCGATCTCGAGCCGGTCGCCGCCGCCGCCGAGGGCGATGTCGACCGACCGGGCGCCCCCGACGGTCACGCGGTCGGGACCGCCGGTGCCGATCACCTCGGCGCGCGCGCTCCCCGCGCGCGGCCCGAACTGCACCTCGTGCTGCTCGAAGCCGCTCCTCTCCCCGGCCACGGCGACGCCGTCGACCTCGAGGCCGCCGGTGCGGAGGTCGAGGCGCACCCGCGACGTGGAGAGCGCGGAGAGCCCGAGCCGGTCGTGGTCGCCGGCGCCGCCCCGGATCGTCGTCCGGTCGGGGATCGTGGCCAGCAGGGGCTCGAGGAGCACCTGGTCCCGGCTGCTGCCGAGGCGCACGTCGGTCGCCGGGAACACGCCGGGGCCGTAGAAGCGGGAGCCGTCGTACTGGACGTAGTCGGGACCCGCCCCGGTCTCGATCCGGTCGACGTCGCTCGCACCGGTGGGCGAGCGCAGGACCTGCACGTTGTCGCGGCCGTTGCCGCCGAGCACCACGTCGCTCCCGGCGCCGGGGTCCAGGAGGGTCTCGGCCCGGCGGGCCAGGACGACCAGGACGTCGTCGCCGTCGCCGCCGTCGACGGCCACGCTCTGGAGCCGCGGCCCGGTGACGCAGACCAGGTCGTCGCCGCCCATCGCGGAGACCGAGGCGCTCCCCGCCGTCACGATCACGTCGTCGCCGGGGGTGCCCTCCAGGGCGGTGTCGTCGCTGCCGACCAGGGTGGCGGCCCGGCCCTGGCAGGTCGGTGGGTCCGTGGACTCAGCCCCGGCGGGGCTCGTGGGGGCGCTCACCGCCGCGACGGCGAGGGCGAGCGGGACGAGCAGCGAGACGGTACGGCGCACGTGGACTCCGAGAGGGTGAGGCGGGGTGGTCCCCGGAGGGTGTCACCGGGCGGGTGCGGTCAAACCCGCCCGGCGCCCCTCACCCGGTCGTGGGACGCAGCATCGGGGGCTGGACCTCGGTCGCGGTGCCGCGCCGGTAGAGCAGCGCCGGCCGTCCGCCGGCGCCGCCCGGGCTGCCGGGGCGCGGGTCGTCGGTGGCGACGACGAACCCGTCGGTGCCGAGCACCTTGCGGCGGAAGTTGCCGAGGTCGGGCGGCGTGCCCCAGACGGCGGTGTAGACCCGGCGCAGCTCGGGGAGCGTGAACGGCTCGGCCACGAAGTCGAGCGCGAGCGTCGTGTACTCGAGCTTGGCGCGGATCCGCTCGCGGGCGTCGGTGAGGATCTCGGCGTGGTCGAAGGCCAGGACGGGCGCGTCCGGGGCGGCCTGGTCGGGGTGGGGCAGGACGTCGTCGACGGCCCACCAGCGCGCGCCGGCGGCGTCCGACCCGGCCGAGGGCTCCGGGAGGTCGGGGGCGAAGGCGACGTGGGCGACGGACACGACGCGCATGCGGGGGTCGCGGTCGGGGGCGGAGTAGGTGCGCAGCTGCTCGAGGTGGCCCTCGAAGCGGTCGACCCCGGTCTCCTCGCGCAGCTCGCGCCAGGCGGCCGTCTCGGCGTCCTCGTCGGGCTCGACGAAGCCGCCCGGCAGCGCCCAGGAGCCGGCGAACGGCTCGGCGCCGCGCTCGACGAGCAGCACCGCGAGGGCGCCGTCGCGGATGGTGAAGACGGCCAGGTCGACGGTGACGGCGAACGGGGGGTGCTCGGAGGTGTAGGTCCTCCGGTTCTCGGGCGTGCTCATGCCGTGGCCCCCGCGTCGGTCATCTCGCGCAGCGCGGTCGCGCTCGAGTCGGGTGCGACGCCGGCGTGCATGCCCGGCAGCAGGTGCACCGCCAGGCCGTGGCGGCGGGCGTCGAGCACCGTGGCGCGAACGCAGTAGTCGGTGGCGATCCCGACGACGTCGACCTCGGTGACGCCGAGCCCGTCGAGCAGGTCGGGCAGAAGGACGCCGTCGGCGGTGACGCCCTCGAAGGCGCTGTAGGCGGCCTCGCCCATCCCCTTGCGGACGTGGTGGGTGACCGCGTCGGTGACCAGCTCGGGGGCGTAGTCGCTGCCCCCGGTGGTCGAGACGCAGTGGACCGGCCAGGTGTGCACGAAGTCGGGGTCGGTGCCCGGCTCGGCGAAGTGACCGTCGTTGGTGCCGTGGGCGTCGTGCCAGTCGCGCGAGGCGACGACGGCGGTGTACTCGTCCGCGTGGGCGGCGAGGTGGTCGCTGATCGCGGTGGCGACCGCGCGTCCGCCGTCGACGGCGAGCGAGCCGCCCTCGACGAAGTCGTTCTGCACGTCGACGACGATGAGTGCCTTCATGACGTTGCTCCTTCGGTGACGGTGAGGTGGGACGGGCCCGCGGCGACGCTGCGCGCCTGCGGCGGGAGGGTGGCGAGCGCGGCGGCGCAGTGGGCGCGCACCGCCTCGAGGTCGGGGGAGTGCACGGTGCGCCCACCCCGGAAGGCGGCGACCTGGACCGGGGTCGCCTCGGCGGGGACCGCGTCACCGGTGGTGAACCACTCGCCGGTCAGGACGCCGTCGTCGTGGGTGCGGTAGGCCGTCTTGCGCCCGCCGACCGAGACCTTGTCGTGCGACTTCTTGGCGACCGGTCGGAGCGGTCCGTCGGGTGCGTCGGCGACCGCGACGAGCTTGTAGACCATGCTCGCGGTGGGGTGGCCCGAGCCGGTGGCCACCCGGGTGCCGACGCCGTAGCCGTCGATGGGCGCGTCGGCGAGCGCGGTGATGACGTACTCGTCGATGTCGCTGGTCGCGGTGATCCGGGTGCCGGTGGCGCCCAGCTCGTCGAGCAGCCGGCGGGCCGCGGTCGCCTCGTCCGCGAGGTCGCCGGAGTCGATGCGGATCGCACCGAGGCCGGTGCCGGCGACCGCGACCGCGTTGCGGATGCCCTGCTCGGTGTCGTAGGTGTCGACGAGCAGCGTGGTGCCCACGCCCTGCGCCTCGACCTGGCTGCGGAACGCCTCGACCTCGGATGTGTGGGCCAGGGTGAAGGCGTGGGCGGCGGTGCCGACGGTCGGGACGCCGTGACGTCGGCCGGCGGCGAGGTTGCTGGTGGAGGCGAACCCGGCGACGTAGGCGACCCGGGCCACGGCGACCGCGGCCTCCTCGTGGGTGCGCCGGCTGCCCATCTCGACCAGCGGCCGGTCCCCGGCCGCGACCGCCATCCGGGCGGCGGCGCTGGCGATCGCGCTGTCGTGGTTGAGCACGCTGAGCACGAGCGTCTCGAGCAGCACGCCCTCGCCGAGGGTGCACCGCACGCTGAGCACCGGGCTGCCGGGGAAGTAGAGGTCACCCTCGGGGTAGGCGTCGATGTCGCCCCGGAACCGGAAGTCGCGCAGGTACTCGGCGGTCGCCTCGTTGATGACGCCCTCGGCGAGCAGCCACGCGATCTCGTCGGCGTCGAAGGTGAACCGCTCGATCATGGGGAGCAGCCGGCCGAGGCCGCCGAGGACGCCGTAGCGACGGCCCTCGGGGAGGCGACGGGCGAACGCCTCGAACACCGCGGGGTGCTCGGCGCTGCCGTCGGTGACGAACGAGGTGAGCATGGTCAGCTCGTAGCGGTCGGTCAGCAGGCCCGGGGAGACCGTCAGGTCGGGGGTGTCGGGTGGGAGGGTCATCTGCGCTCCTGGCTTGTAGTCATTCTGACTATAACACGAGGGTGTCGACGCACCTAGAGTGCTCGTCGTGACGGCGACCGTGGGGGGCCTGCGCGGCGCGGTGCTGGCCGCCGAGTCCGCGCTCGGCTCCCGGGCCGCGGCCTGGGACGCCGTCCTCGCTGTCGTGGCCGACGCCCACGGGCTCGGCGGTGCCCCGACCGGCGCCGCGGACGACGTCCTGGCGCCCTGGCGGGACCCGGCGGCCGCCGAGCAGCTGGGCGTCGTGCACGAGTCGCTGCTCGACGACCGCGGCCGCTCCGGCTCGTTCTACACCCCCGCGCCGCTCGTCGCGTGGCTCCTCGACCGCGCCCTCGGCCCGGTGGTCGACCCGGTGGTCGACCAGGTGGTCGACCAGGTCGTCGCCGGGTGGGTGCCGCGGGTGCTCGACCCGGCGTGCGGCACCGGCAACGTGCTGCTCGCCGCCCTGCGCCGGCTGGGGCCGGGGGCCGTCGACCGGGTCCACGGCACCGACCTCGACCCGGTGGCGGTCGCCATCACCCGGCTGCGGCTCCGCCTCGCGGTCCCGGACGTCGAGCCGGCGGTCCTCGAGCGCACGGTCCGGGTCGCCGACGGCCTCGGTGCCCACCCGGGGGCGCCCTACGACGCGGTGGTCGGCAACCCGCCGTTCCTCGGCCAGCTGCGCAGCCGCACGGCCGGGCGGAGCTCCCACCAGCTCGGCGGCGCGGCCGGGCTGGGCGCCTACACCGACACGAGCGCGGCGTTCCTGCACCACTCGCTCGGCCTGGTGCGGCCCGGGGGCGTGGTCGCGCTGGTGCAGCCGCTGTCGCTGCTGGCCGCGCGCGACGCGGGACGGGTGCGCGCCGCCGTCCGCGAGCGGGGCGCGGTGACGGCGTTCTGGACGTCGACGACGCCGGTGTTCACCGGCACGCCCGTGCGCACCTGCGCGCCCGTCGTCACGGTCGCCGCCGAGCAGGGACTCGTGCCGACCTGGACCGGCCCGGGCGCCGTGCCCGGCCCGGACGTCGTCCTGCCCGAGGGGGAGTGGGGCGCCCTGGCGGCACCGGCGCTCGGCGTCCCGGCCGTGCGGCCGCGCAGCGCGGGCGTGCTCGGCGACCTCGGCTCCTGCCACGGCGACTTCCGCGACCAGTACTACGGCCTGGTGCCCTTCGTCCGCGACGGCGGCGCCGGCTCGCCGCTGGTCACCTCGGGCCTCATCGACCCCGCCCGCTCCCGCTGGGGCGAGGCGCCGACCCGTTTCGCCAAGCAGGCCTTCGGCGCCCCGACCGTCGACCTAGCCGCCCTGCACGCCGACGGCGCCCTCTCGGCGTGGGTCGCGCGCCGGCTGGTGCCCAAGGTCCTCGTCGCCACCCAGGGCCGGGTCATCGAGGCGGTCGTCGACCGCGAGGGCACCTGGCTGCCGTCGGTGCCGGTGCTCTCACTCTCGCCGCCGGCCGACCGCCTGTGGCACGCGCTCGCGGTGCTGCTCGCCCCGCCGGTCGTCGCGCTCGCCGCCGCCCGGTACGCCGGCACCGCGCTGTCGGTGACCTCGATCAAGCTCAGCGCCCGCCAGGTCGCCGACCTGCCGCTGCCCGCCGACACGAGCGCCTGGGACGACGCCGCCCGCCTCGCCCGCCTCGCGCAGGACGCCGGCGACGACGTCCGCCACGGTGCCCTGCTGGCCGTCGCGGAGCGGATGTGCGAGGCCTACGACGACCACCGGGCGCTGGCGTGGTGGACCGGCCGCCTGGAGGCCCGGGTGCGCCGGCCGCGCTGAGGGCCGACCGCCCCGCGGAGTTCACGCCCCCACAACGCCTCGTTCACCCGCCCCGAACCTCGCCGTCGCAGATTAGGATCGACGCAGAAGGGGGTGCGGCGCCCATGACCACGTTGACCGGATCGGTGCTGCTCTACAACGCCTCCTTCGAGCCGCTGGGCCGGGTCAGCTTCAAGCACGCGGTCAAGATGCTGGTCCGCGAGGTCGCCGTGGTCCACGAGGCGCACCCCGAGCGGATGATCGGTCCCTACCAGTGGCCGCGCGCGCTGCGGCTGGTCCGCTACGTCGCCACCAAGTGGCTCTACCGGCCCGCCGGCTACACCCGCCACGGCGTCCTGGCGCGCGACCGGCACCGCTGCGCCTACTGCAACGGCCGCGCCGACACCATCGACCACCTGCTCCCGCGCTCGCGCGGCGGCACCTGGACCTGGCTCAACACCGTCGCCGCCTGCGGCTCCTGCAACGAGCGCAAGGGCAACCGCACCCCCGCCGAGGCCGGCATGCGGCTGCGCCTCGACCCCTGGCACCCCACCCGCGCCCAGGTCGCGGCCTGGAGCTGAGCCCGGGGGCCGGGGTTTCCCCGGTCGACCGGGGAAGTCTGAACTTGGGGGCCGGGATCCCGGCCCCCAGGTTCAGGTTCAGCCCGTCCGGTGTGACGCGTGTGGCGAGCCCCGCGGACGACGTCAGCCCGGGTCGGCCGCGGCGCCGGCGTCGGGGTCTGTCAGCAGGTCGCGCAGCGGGGCCGGGACGGCGTCCAGCGGCACCGCCTCGGCGAGCAGGGCGGCGTAGGTGAGCTTGTGGCCGCTGCGGGCGCCGAGCCAGCGCCGCAGCCGCTGGTGCTCGGTCCGGTCGCGCTGGGCGGGCTGCTGAGCCATCCGGTCGTACGCCGTCCGCTCACCCTGGGCCTCGACGATCCCCAGCACCGCCGGGACCCCGACCGCGCGGATCAGCTCGTCCTCGAGGTCGGCGTCGCACACGAAGCGCCGCACCTCACCGGCCGACGGGCCGGCGTCCGCGAGCACGCGCTCGACGTGGGCCGACTCGGCGGCGTCGTGCAGCAGCCGCACGCCGTCCGGTCCGGTCGTCTGGTCGCGCAGCCGGGCGCGCAGGTTGGTGATGCCGTGCAGGACGACGACCTCGAGCGGCCCGGCCCCGAGCCGCCGCGCGAGCACCTCGACCGCGGCGCGGTCGCTGGCGCCCTCGACCAGGACCACCCTCACGCCGGCACCACCCGACGGCCCTCCACGTCGGACCCCCGCCTCAGCGGTGCACCCGCGCGAACAGCGCGGTGTCAACCCACCGGCCCAGCTTGTGACCGACCTCCGGGAGCACCCCGACCCGCTCGAACCCGCACGCGCGGTGCAGGGCCTCGCTCGCCGGGTTCGGCAGCGCCACGACCGCGAGCACCGTGTGGACGCCGTCGGCGACGAGCCGGTCGAGCAGGACGTCGTAGAGGGCCCGGCCGGCGCCGCGACCGCGGGCCTGCTCGGCGAGGTAGACCGACGTCTCGCGGGTGCGGTCGTAGGCGGGGCGGGGACGGTAGGTCGAGGAGTAGGCGTAGCCGACCACGTCGTTCCCGTCGACGGTCGCGGCGAGCAGGTGGTCACCGGTCCGGTCCGAGGCAAGGCGCTGCTCCCAGTACGACAGCGGTGCCGGCTCGAGGTCGAAGGTCGACAGCGCGGTGCGCACCTGCACGTCGTAGATCGCCTTGATCGTCGGGAGGTCGGAGCTCGTGGCGTCGCGGACGTCGACGGCGGAGGAGGACATGGCCGAATCCTGACGGAACGTGGCGGGAGGTCGAGCGCGGGGGAGCCGCGCCGCTGCCAGACTCCGGTGCATGCCCGACGCGCCGCCCTCGATCGTGCCCGACACCAAGGACTGGACCTGGGTGCTCGACGCGCCGTGCCCCGAGTGCGGCTTCGTGGCCGGCGACGTCGACGTCGCCCGGGTCGGCGACGCGATCCGGGCCGACGCCGCGACGTGGGCCCTCGCCCTCGAGCGGCCGGAGCCGTCGGTCCGGACGAGGCCGGAGGTGTGGTCGGTCACCGAGTACGCCTGCCACGTGCGCGACGTCCACGTGCTGTTCGCCGAACGGGTCCGCAGCATGCTCGACCAGGACGGCCCGCACTTCGCCAGCTGGGACCAGGACGCCACCGCCGTCGAGCGCGGCTACCACCTGGCCGAGCCCGACGTCGTCCGCTCCGAGCTGCTCACCGCCGCGGACGCCGTCGCCGCGCTCTACGACGGCGTGCCGGCCGCGGCGCTCGACCGGACCGGTTCCCGCAGCGACGGCAGCACCTTCACCGTCGCCTCGATCGCGCGCTACCACCTGCACGACGTCGTCCACCACAGCTGGGACGTGCGCTGAGCCCACCGCCCGCCGCGTACCGTGGGTTGGCGTGAGGCACACCGAGTTCTGGGCGCGCATGTCCGACGCCCTCGGAGACGTCTACCACCGCACGTGGGCCGACCAGGTGGTGCTCGCCGACCTCGACCGGCGCACCGCCCAGGAGGCGCTCGACGCCGGCGTCCCGCCGAAGCAGGTGTGGGCCGCGGTCTGGCGCGCCCTCGAGCTGCCGGCGACGAAGCGGTGACGGGCCCCCTGGCCGAGGTCGCCGTGATCGGCGGCTCCGGCTTCTACTCCTTCCTCGACGACCCGGTCGAGCACGTCGTCACCACCCCCTACGGCGACCCGTCGGCGCCGGTCTCGGTCGGTGAGGTGGCCGGGCGCCGGGTCGCGTTCCTGCCGCGGCACGGACCCCACCACGAGCACCCGCCGCACGCCATCCCGTACCGCGCGAACCTCTGGGCGCTGCGCTCGCTCGGCGTGCGCCAGGTCCTCGCCCCGTGCGCGGTCGGCGGGCTCGGCACCGACGTCGCGCCCGGTGACGTCGTCGTCCCCGACCAGCTCGTCGACCGGACCTTCCGCCGGGTCGGCTCCTACGTCGAGCGCGGCGCGGTGCACCTGCCCTTCGCCGACCCCTACTGCGCGGGTGTCTCCCAGGCCCTCGCGACGGCGGCCCCGGACGTGCGGGCCGGCGCCACGATGGTCGTCGTGGAGGGCCCGCGCTTCTCCACGCGCGCCGAGTCGCGGCACTACGCCGACCAGGGCTGGAGCCTGATCAACATGACCGGGGCGCCCGAGGCGGCCCTGGCCCGCGAGATGCGCCTCTGCTACGCCTCGATCGCGCTGGTCACCGACATGGACGCCGGCGCCGAGAGCGGCGCGGGGGTCGGCCAGGAGGAGGTCTTCGCCCGGTTCCGGGAGAACCTCTCGCGGCTGACCGGCCTGCTCTCGACCGCGATCGCGCAGCTGCCCGACCCGACCGGCTGCGCGTGCTCGAGCTGGGCCGACGACGTCGCGCTCACCTACGACGTCCCCGGCTGAGCCGGCCCGGCCGGGCCCAGGACGACCGGCACGTCCCGTCGCGACACGCTGGCGCGCGTGCCGAACACCTGTTCGAACCTGCGCTAGGTTTTCTCCACAGGCACGACGCGGAGCGAGGTTCTCCACAGGCACGACGGCGCTGACCAGGCGTTGTCGGTGGCTCCCTCTAGCGTCGTCGATGTGCCTGGAACCCGACGACTGACAAGGAAGTAACACCATGGCTGGTGGAGACCGCGACAAGGCCCTCGACACTGCTCTGCTCAACATCGAGAAGCAGTTCGGCAAGGGCTCGGTGATGCGCCTCGGCGACGAGACGCGCGCCCCCCTCGAGATCATCCCGACCGGATCCATCGCGCTCGACGTCGCGCTCGGCCTCGGTGGCCTCCCGCGCGGTCGCGTCGTGGAGATCTACGGCCCGGAGTCCTCGGGAAAGACGACGGTGGCGCTGCACGCCGTCGCCAACGCCCAGGCCGCCGGCGGCATCGTGGCCTTCATCGACGCCGAGCACGCGCTCGACCCCGACTACGCGAAGAACCTCGGCGTCGACACCGACGCCCTGCTGGTCTCCCAGCCCGACTCCGGTGAGCAGGCGCTCGAGATCGCCGACATGCTGATCCGCTCCGGCGCCCTCGACCTCATCGTCATCGACTCCGTCGCCGCGCTCGTGCCCCGCGCCGAGATCGAGGGCGAGATGGGCGACAGCCACGTCGGCCTGCAGGCCCGCCTGATGAGCCAGGCGCTGCGCAAGATGACCGGTGCGCTCAACAACTCCGGCACCACCGCCATCTTCATCAACCAGCTGCGCGAGAAGATCGGCGTGATGTTCGGCTCGCCGGAGACCACCACCGGTGGTCGCGCGCTGAAGTTCTACTCCTCGGTCCGCCTCGACGTGCGCCGCATCGAGACCCTCAAGGACGGCACCGACATGGTCGGCAACCGCACCCGGGTCAAGGTCGTGAAGAACAAGGTCGCCCCGCCGTTCAAGCAGGCCGAGTTCGACATCATGTACGGCAAGGGCATCAGCCGCGAGGGCGGCCTGATCGACGTCGGCGTCGAGGCGGGCATCATCCGCAAGGCCGGCGCCTGGTACACCTACGACGGCGACCAGCTCGGCCAGGGCAAGGAGAACGCCCGCACCTTCCTCAAGGACAACCCCGACCTCGCCAACGAGCTCGAGAAGAAGATCCTCGAGAAGCTCGGCGTCGGGCCCACCGTCGACGGCGACAAGACCGACGACGACGCCGACGACCTCACCGACACCCCCATCGGCGTCAATGACTTCTGAGTCCTGGCGCGGCGACGTCCACCAGGGCGTCGCCGCCTGGACCCGGCAGGCACGAGGTGCCCAGGCCGAGGTCGGCGACGGCACGAGGGCCTCGACCGGTCGCTCGGGCC
This sequence comes from Nocardioides sp. S-1144, assembly GCF_005954645.2. NCBI lineage: Bacteria > Bacillati > Actinomycetota > Actinomycetes > Propionibacteriales > Nocardioidaceae > Nocardioides > Nocardioides dongxiaopingii. The sequence continues at coordinate 2,670,558 of NZ_CP040695.2, read as the reverse complement.
GTCGCCGCGGCGGTGCCCCGGTCGACACCGAGGCCCTTGGCCCGGACGCCGACCCCGAGTCGGTGGCCCGCACGATCCTGCTCGACCAGCTCACCGGGCGGGCCCGCTCCCGCCACGAGCTGGCCGAGAAGCTGGCCGGCAAGGGCGTGCCCGACGACGTCGCCGTCCGGATGCTCGACCGGTTCGAGGAGATCGGCCTGATCGACGACGAGGCGTTCGCGCGGATGTGGATCAGCGGGCGTCAGTCGGCCAAGGGCCTGGCCCGGCGCGCCCTGGCCCAGGAGCTGCGGCGCAAGGGCATCGCCGACGAGGTGGCCCGCGACGCCCTCGACGAGGTCGACCCGGCCGAGGAGGAGGAGGCGGCCCGTGCCCTGGTGCGCAGGAAGCTGCGCTCGCTGAGCCGGGTCGACGACGTCACCGCGACCCGGCGCCTGGTCGGCATGCTGGCCCGCAAGGGCTACGGCCCGGGTCTCGCCCACGCCGTCGTCCGCGAGGAGCTCGCCGGTGCCGGCCGCGACGACGAGGTCCTCGGCGACCTCGCGGGCGACGAGTAGCCACCTCCGGCGGGCGGCCTACCGCTTCGGCGCCGCACCCGCCAGACTCGCTCATGTGAGTGCCGAGCGCGAGACCCTGACCTACCCCCTGTTCGGCGACGCCGTGCGCGACCTCGCCCACCAGGTCGTCGACTCCGGGTACGAGCCCGACCTGGTGCTGGCGATCGCCCGGGGCGGGCTCGGCCTGGCGATGGGGCTCGGCTACGCCCTCGACGTCAAGAACCTCTCGGCGGTCAACGTCGAGTTCTACACCGGCGTCGACGAGCGCCTGGCCGTCCCCATCCTGCTGCCGCCGACCCCGGCGGCGATCGACCTGTCGGGGCTGCGGGTCCTCATCGCCGACGACGTCAGCGACAGCGGCCGGACCCTGGAGCACGTGCGGGCCTTCATCGCCGACCACGTCGCGGACGCACGGATCGCGGTGATCTACGAGAAGCCGCAGACGATCGTCAAGGCCGACTACGTGTGGCGCCGCACCGATCGCTGGATCGACTTCCCGTGGTCGGTCGAGGGCCCGATCGTCGACCGCCGCGGCGGTCTCGCGCACTGACCGGGCCCGACGTGCCGGTCGAGGTCGCGGTCGCGACGCCCGACTCCGTCCGCCGCGGTGCGGTGGCGGCGGGGGAGGCGTGGCTCGCGACGGCTCGCCGCCTGGTGCCGGACGCCGTCGTCGACTCGGTCGCGCTCGACCTCTCCGGCCCGCTCAAGCGCTTCGTCGTCGACGTCGACCTCCGCGTCGCCGTCCGCCCGATGGTCCGCGGCGACCTGCCGGACGTCGTCCGGTGGCGCGCGGCCCCGCACGTGCACCGGTGGTGGGCCGGCGACGGGCCACCGACGCCCGCCGCGGTGCGGGAGCGCTACCTGCCCGCCATCGAGGGCGACGAGCCGACGCGGATGTGGGTGTGGGAGGTCAACGGGCGCTCGGTCGGACTGGTGCAGGACTACCGGATCGCCGACCACCCCGAGTACGCCCTGCTCACGCCCGACCCGACGGCGGTGGGGGTCGACTACCTCCTCGGCGAGGCCGACCGGGTTGGTCGCGGCCTGGGCACCCGCTGCCTGTGGGCGTGGGCCGTGCACGCCCGCGCGCGGTACCCCGACGTCGGGGCGTTCTTCGCCGCGCCCGACCACCGCAACCGGGCCTCGTTGCGGGTGCTGGCCAAGCTGGGCTTCGTCGAGGGTCTGTGGTTCGACGAGCCCCAGGAGGACGGCACGGTCGCGACCGTCGTCGGCTGCACCCTCGACGTCGGACGGGTGCTCGGCAGCGACGGCGATCCTCCCTAGGGTGGGGTGCATGAGCCTCAGCGCCGCCGTCCGTCTCCGTCCTGGTCCGGTCGACCTGACCTCCGTCGAGACCGACGCCGCGCCCGGCTTCGAGGGTAGGAAGGCCGACGGCGAGGCGGCGCTGGCCGCGATGGGCGCCGAGCTCGCCGAGCTGCAGGAGCGGCTCTTCGCCGAGGGGCAGTCCGGCGGACGACGCAGCGTCCTGCTCGTGCTGCAGGGGATGGACACCTCCGGGAAGGGCGGCACCCTGCGCCACACCGTCGGCCTGGTCGACCCGCAGGGCGTGCGGATCACCTCCTTCAAGGCGCCGACCGAGGAGGAGCGGGCTCACGACTTCCTGTGGCGGATCGAGCGGGCGCTCCCGCTGCCCGGCATCCTCGGGGTCTTCGACCGGTCGCACTACGAGGACGTGCTGATCGCCCGGGTCCGCTCGCTGGCCCCGCCCGAGGAGATCGAGCGCCGCTACACCGCGATCAACGAGCTCGAGCAGCGGCTGGTCGACGGCGGCACCACCGTGGTCAAGTGCATGCTGCACATCTCGGCCGCGGAGCAGAAGGAGCGCCTCCTGGCCCGGCTCGACGACCCCACGAAGTACTGGAAGTTCAACCCGGGCGACATCGACGAGCGGACGCAGTGGCCCCGGTACCGCGAGGCCTACGAGGTGGCCCTGGAGCGCACCCACACCGAGGCCGCCCCGTGGCACGTCGTCCCGGCCGACAAGAAGTGGTTCCGCAACCTGGCCATCGGCACCCTCCTGCTGGAGGCCCTGCGCGGGCTCGACCCGCAGTGGCCGGCCCCCGACTTCGACATCGACGAGCAGCGCGGGCGCCTCCTCGACGAGGCGCCGATCGCGTGAGCCGCGACCGGTCCGGCCTGGCGTCGGTGGCGGTGACGCGCTACGTCACCCCGCTGCGCGAGGGCGGCAGCATGCCCGGCATCGTCGAGGGCGACGACCTCGGCACCTACGTCTGCAAGTTCCGGGGCGCCGGACAGGGTCCGCGGGTCCTGGTCGCCGAGGTGATCGTGGGCGAGCTGGCCCGCCGCATCGGGCTCAATACCCCGGTCCAGGTCGTGCTGGACCTGGTCGCCGACATCGCCCGCTACGAGGCCGACGAGGAGGTGCAGGACCTGCTGACCGCGAGCCTCGGCCTCAACCTCGGCATCGACTTCCTGCCCGGCTCGTTCGGCTTCGACGGGGAGGCGTCCGCGTCGCCCGAGGTGGCGGCCCGGGTGGTGTGGCTGGACGCGTTCTGCGCCAACGTCGACCGCTCGTGGCGCAACCCCAACCTGCTGCTGTGGGGTGACGAGCTCTGGGTGATCGACCACGGCGCCTCGCTCTACTTCCACCACGGGTGGTCGAACGGCGTCTCCGACCCCGTGCGCTTCGCCGGTCAGCCGTGGGACGCCAGCGACCACGTGCTGCGCCGCCGCGCCGGCGACCTCACCGCGGTCGACGCCGAGCTCAGCTCCCTCGTGACACCGGACCTGCTGGCCGAGGTCGTCGCGCTGGTGCCGGACACCTGGCTCGACCCGGTCCCAGGGGCGGAGAGCCCCGAGGAGCTGCGCGCGGCGTACCTGCGCTTCCTCACCGCCCGCCTCGGGACCCGCCAGTGGCTGCCCGGCGTGACGCGATGAGCGGCCAGGCCTACCAGTACGTCGCGCTGCGCTGCGTGCCCCGCGTCGACCGGGAGGAGTTCCTCAACGTCGGCGTCGTCCTCTACTGCCACGCCACCGACTTCCTCGGCGCGGCCTGGCGCGTCGACCCGGCCCGGATCGGCGCCCTCGACGCCCTCGTCGACCCCGACCAGCTCCGCACCGCGCTGGCCTTCGTCGACGCCGTCTGCACCGGGTCCGAGGACGCCGGCAGCGCGGGCGCAGCCCCGGTCAGCCAGCGGTTCGGCTTCCTCAAGGCGCCGCGCAGCACCGTCCTCCAACCCGGCCCGGTGCACGGCGGCATCACCGCCGACCCCGTCGACCAGCTCGACCGACTCCTCGTCCAGCTCGTCGGCTGACAGGCCCCCTCCAATCGCCCGCCCCGGCGGAGGTTGAGCAAGCGAGCGCCAGCGAGCGCCGACGAAACCCCCGGCCCGCCCACCCAACCACCCGGAGGTTGAGCAAGCGAGCGCCAGCGAGCGCCGACGAAACCCCCGGACCGTCCGCCCACCCCGGAGGTTGAGCAAGCGAGCGCCAGCGAGCGCCGACGAAACCCCGAGCCGGTTACCCGGAGGTTGAGCAAGCGAGCGCCAGCGAGCGCCGACGAAACCCCCGGCCCGTCCGCCCACCCCGGAGGTTGAGCAAGCGAGCGCCAGCGAGCGCCGACGAAACCCCCGGCCGTCCGTCCAACCATCCCGCGGCTGGCTCGAACTCGCTGGGCCAGGCGGCTCGACACGCGGGTCGCGCCCTCGTTCCTCGGACGCGCCACTTGCTCGACGACCGACGATCACGCCGGCCTCGTTCCTCGGCCGGCGTGATCAGACCGGGACGAGCTCGACTGCGCCGACGGCGTAGCGGGCCAGGACGACGCGCGCGATCTCCGGGTGCGCGCCGAGCGGGGCCGAAACCGCGACGGCGCCGGCCTCGACGGCGAGCTCGCAGGCCCGGTCCGTGAGGACGCCGGGGGTCAGGAAGAGCGAGGCGACCGCGATGTGCCGGCGTCCCTCGGCGCGGAAGGCGCGAACGGCCTCGCCAGTGGCCGGCGGGGCGCTGCCGGCGTACGCGGCGGTGACCGGGAGCCGGTGGTGGGTGCCCCACAGGCGGGCCAGGCGGGCGACCGACTGGTTGGCGAGCGGGTCGGTGGACCCGGCGGCGGCGAGCACCAGCGCGTCCAGCTCCCGGATCCGCGAGCTGCGCAGCGCCTCGCGGAGCCGCTCGTCGAGGACCTCGAGGAAGCACGCCTCGAGTCCGAGGTCGGCGCTGACGCGGACCTGGAGGCCGGGGTGGCGCGCGGTGGCGGCGTGGACGGCGTCCGCGACGCCGGGCACCTCGGAGCCGGAGCCGTCCGAGAGCACGAGCGGGACGACGACGACCTCGTCGTGACCGGCCTTCACGAGGCGGTCGACGACGGCCTGGAACTCCGGGCGGACCCAGCGCGCGGTCGAGCCGGCGGGGCTGTCGGCGTCGAGGAAGGCACGCTCGACCCGCAGGTCGGGGCGCTGCGACCGCACCTCGTCGACGAGGGCGGCGACGGCCTTGGTGGTCCGGGAGTCGCGGCTCGCGTGTGCGAGGGCGACCAGGGCGGGAGCAGCCATCAGGGCCGCCTCCTCTCAGTCAGGGCCCAGACGAGGGCGGAGCGGGGGATCACGTGTGGATCCCGCACTCGGTCTTGGTGGTGCCGGCCCAGCGCCCGCTGCGCGGGTCCTCGCCGGGCGCGACGCGTCGGGTGCAGGGGGCGCACCCGATCGAGGGGTATCCGTCGTGCACGAGCGGGTTCACCAGGACGCCGTTGTCGGCGATGTACCGCTCGACCTGCTCGTCGCTCCAGCGGGCGAGCGGGGAGACCTTGACCTTGCCCTTCTTCGCGTCCCAGCCGATCACCGGCGCGATGACGCGGTTGTGCGTCTCGGCGCGGCGCAGGCCGGTCGCCCAGGCGTCGTAGCGGGCGAGGGCGTCGGCCAGCGGGGCGACCTTGCGCATCGCGCAGCAGGCGTCGGGGTCGGTGCGGAAGAGGTCCTTGCCGAACTCGGCGTCCTGCTCGGCCACGCTCAGCTTGGGGGTGATCGAGAGCAGGTTGACGTCCATCGTGGCGCCGACGGCGTCGCGCGTGCCGATGGTCTCCACGAAGTGGTAGCCGGTGTCGAGGAAGACGACGTCGACGCCGGGCACGACCTTGGCCGCGACGTGGGCCAGCACGGCGTCGCCCATCGAGGAGGTGATCGCGAACCGGTCGCCGAACGTCGCGGCGGCCCACTCGATGATCGTCTCGGCGGGGGCGAGCTCGAGCTCGGCGCCCCAGTGGGACACGAGGTCGCGCAGCTCCTCGGGGGAGCGGCCCTCGGCCGAGACGCCGCGCGCGGCGCGGGCGGTCCGGGTGGTGAGCGTGCTCATGCGGGGTCCCCTCGGCGTTGTTCGGCGGCGGAGCGCAGCGGGGGAGGCGAAGAACGGCGTGGGGTGCTGGTCATCGGACGACTCCTTCCGGGCGCAGGAGACCGAGGGACTTCAGCGAGAAGACGCGCTGGCAGTCCCGGCACTCCCAGGCGCCGCGGGTCGCCTCGTGGGGCCAGAGGTTCTGGTCGCCGCAGTACGGGCAGTGGAACGGGACGGCGCGTTCGCTCATGACGTCGCCAACACCTTGTCGCCGCGCAGTAGTCCCTCGTCGGCGCGGGCGACCCAGGTGGCGAAGTCCTCGCCGAGGTCGACGCGGTCCTGGAGGTAGTTGCTGACGACGGCGGTGATGTAGTCGTCGAGCCCGGCGCTGGTGACCTTGTGGGCCCGCAGCTTGCGCCCGAAGTTGGCCTGCAGCCCGGTCGCACCCCCGAGGTGCACCTGGAAGCCCTCGACCTGCTGGCCCTCGTGCATGACGAGCTGCCCCTTGAGGCCGATGTCGGCGACCTGGGTGCGCGCGCAGGCGTTGGGGCAGCCGTTGACGTTGACGGTGATCGGGGTGTCGAGGTCGGGGAAGCGCTGCTCGAGCTCGCCGACCAGGCGGCGGGCGCGCTCCTTGGTGTCGACGATGGCGAGCTTGCAGAACTCGATGCCGGTGCAGGCCATCGTGTTGCGCCGCCAGGTCGAGGGCCGGGCCGAGAGCCCGATCTCGTCGAGGCGGGCGACCAGGGCCTCGAGCCGCTCGGGCTCGACGCCGATCAGCACGATCTTCTGGTACGGCGTGAGGCGGGCACCGGCGACGCCGAACTCCTCGATGGCGTCGGCGAGCTGGACCAGCAGGGTGCCGGAGATGCGGCCGGCGATCGGCGCGACGCCGACGTACTTCTTGCCGTCCTTCTGGTCGTGGACGCCGATGTGGTCGCGGTGCCCGACGGGGGAGGCGGGCGAGGGGCAGGAGACGAGCTCGCGGCCGAGGTACTCCTTCTCCACGACCTCGCGGAACTTCTCGATGCCCCAGTCGGCGACCAGGAACTTGAGGCGGGCGCGCGAGCGGAGGCGGCGGTAGCCGTAGTCGCGGAAGACGCCGGCGACGGCCGACCAGGCGTCCGGCACCTCCTCGAGCGGGATCCAGACGCCCATCTTGGCGGCCAGCATCGGGTTGGTGGAGAGCCCGCCGCCGACCCAGAGGTCGAAGCCGGGCCCGTGCACGGGGTGGACGGTGCCGACGAAGGCGACGTCGTTGGTCTCGGGGGAGACGTCGTGGCTGGGGTGACCGGTCAGCGCGGTCTTGAACTTCCGCGGGAAGTTCGAGAACGCCGGGTCGCCGATGAAGCGGTCGAAGATCTCCTCGAGCGCCGAGGTCCCGTCGATGATCTCGTCGACGGCGACGCCGGCCACCGGGGAGCCGAGGAAGGGTCGCGGGGAGTCGCCGCAGGCCTCGAGGCTGCTCAGCCCGGCGGCGTCGAGGCGGTCCCAGATCGCGGGGACGTCCTCGATGCGGATCCAGTGGTACTGGATGTTCTCGCGGTCGGTGACGTCGGCGGTGTCACGGGCGTACTCGACGCCGATCTCCCCGAGCGCGCGGACGGCGTCGTGGGTCAGCAGCCGGCCGTCGGAGCGGACGCGGAGCATGAAGTACTCGTCGTCGAGCTCCTCCTCCTCGAGCGTCGCAGTCTTGCCGCCGTCGAAGCCGGGGGCGCGCTGGGTGTAGAGACCCATCCACCGGAACCGGCCGCGCAGGTCGGCGGGGTCGATCGAGGCGAAGCCGCGCTTGGAGTAGGTGTGCAGGATCCGGTCCCGGACGTTGAGCGGGTCGTCGTCCTTCTTGGACTGCTCGTTCTTGTTGAGCGGCTCGGTGTAGCCCAGCGCCCACTGACCCTCGGCGCGCTTGGTGCGCGGGATCTCGGTGTGGACGGGCGGCTTCGACTGGTGGCGCCGATCGGGCATGGGGATGGTCCTTCGCTGGACGGCGGCGCGCGGGGCGACCACCGGGAGACTGTGTCCGGGGTGGGATTCAGTAGCCCGGACACATGCTGCTGCGCGTGCGCCCGAAGTCCACGTGGCGTCGAACCACGAGGTGGGCGTGCGTAGCGGCGGTGACCATGGACACCAGTCTCACGGTTCGGACACCAGGTCCACAAACGCGGATCTCGTGATGTGAGACCGCGATCCACCATGTGAGACGAGCGGGCTCTCCCCGGGCGGTGGTCGCGTCGGTGGTGCGAGCCACGTCACATCCGCGCGCCGTGGCTGCCCGGGCCGGGAGGCGGGACGCCGTCCGCGGCGGCACTAGGGTGGCGGTCATGGCCGACCTCTCGTCCCTCACCAGCTCCGCGTACAGCCAGGCACTCGAGGTCATCGCCTCCGTGGAGCCGCGCATCGCCGAGGCCACCCGCAAGGAGCTCGCCGACCAGCGCGGCTCCCTCAAGCTGATCGCGAGCGAGAACTACGCCTCGCCCGCCGTGCTGCTGACCATGGGCACCTGGTTCAGCGACAAGTACGCCGAGGGCACCGTCGGCCACCGCTTCTACGCCGGCTGCCAGAACGTCGACACCGTCGAGTCGCTCGCCGCCGAGCACGCCCGCGAGCTGTTCGGGGCGGAGTACGCCTACGTGCAGCCGCACTCGGGCATCGACGCCAACCTGGTCGCCTTCTGGTCGATCCTAGCCCACCGCGTCGAGGGCCCGTGGCTGGAGAAGGTCGGCAGCAAGAACGTCAACGAGCTCACCGACGCCGACTGGGAGTCCCTGCGCAAGGAGCTCGGCAACCAGCGCCTGCTCGGGATGAGCCTGGACGCCGGCGGCCACCTGACCCACGGCTTCCGCCCCAACATCAGCGGCAAGATGTTCCACCAGCAGCAGTACGGCACCGACCCGACGACCGGGCTGCTCGACTACGACGCCCTGGCCGCGAAGGCGCGCGAGTTCAAGCCGCTCATCCTGGTTGCCGGCTACTCGGCGTACCCGCGGCGGGTGAACTTCGCCAAGATGCGTGAGATCGCCGACGAGGTCGGCGCCACGCTCCTGGTCGACATGGCGCACTTCGCCGGGCTCGTGGCCGGCAAGGTCTTCACCGGCGACGAGGACCCCGTCCCGCACGCCCACGTCGTGACCACCACGACCCACAAGAGCCTGCGCGGTCCGCGCGGCGGCATGGTGCTGGCGACCGAGGAGTACGCCCCCAGCGTCGACCGCGGCTGCCCGATGGTGCTCGGCGGGCCGCTCTCGCACGTGATGGCCGCGAAGGCCGTGGCTTTCGCCGAGGCCCGCCAGCCGGCGTTCCAGACCTACGCCCAGGAGGTCGCCGACAACGCCAAGTCGCTCGCCGAGGGCTTCCTGTCCCGCGGCGGCTCGCTGGTCACCGGCGGCACCGACAACCACCTGGTGCTGCTCGACGTCTCGGGCTTCGGGCTCACCGGCCGCCAGGCCGAGTCGGCCCTGCTCGACGCCGGCGTGGTCACCAACCGCAACTCCGTCCCGGCCGACCCGAACGGCGCCTGGTACACCTCCGGCATCCGCCTCGGCACGCCCGCGCTCACCACCCGCGGGTTCGGCCACGACGAGTTCGACCTCGTCGCCGACCTGATCGTGCAGGTGCTCCAGAACACCGAGCCCGGCACCACCAAGGCCGGCACGCCGTCCAAGGCGTCCTACCGCCTCGCCGACGGCATCGCCGACCGCGTCAAGGACGCCTCGGCCGAGATGCTCGACAAGCACCCGCTGTACCCGGGCCTCGAGCTGAGCTGACCCGCGTCAGCCTGCGGTCGCCTCGACCAGGTCGAGGCTGAGCCGCGCCAGCGCCGCCCGCCCGGCCGCTGTCTCCTCGGTGGTGGCCGGGTCGTCGGGCAGCGCCGACAGCCCGGCGAACAGCAGGAGCTGCAGGGCGTGGGCGCGGCGGACGACGTCCTCGTCGACGACGAGTCCCTCCTCGGCCAGCCCCCGGGTGTAGGCCGTCACGCACGCGGCGTCCAGCTCGGGCAGGTCGACCGGGGGACGGCGTCCGAGCTGGACCTCGCCGGCCACCAGCTGGCCGAGGTCGTGGCCCACCGCCTGCGGCATCCAGAAGCCGAAGTCGACGAGCACGAAGCCGTCGGACGTCGCTCCGGGCAGCAGGTTGTTGGGGCTGGCGTCGCCGTGGCTGGTCGCCCTCGGCAGACCGCTCAGCTCACCGGCGTGGGCCGACGCGAGCTCCGCGGCAGCACGGAGCCGGTCGCGCAGCCCGGCGTCGAACGTCGCCGCGACGACCGGCTGGCGCCAGACGTCGTCGGAGCGCAGCACCGGGACGACCTGCCCGGCGAGCCGGCCGTGGACGTAGTGGAGGACCGACCACTCGAAGTGGCCGGCGTCCGCGAGCGGTGCGACCCGCGGGCTCGCCGCGAGGCGTCCGAGCAGGTACGCCGCCCGCTCGTAGCGGGCCAGGTCCCAGGCGAGGGGCGGGTGCGTGACGTCCTCGAGCCAGACGGCGGCCGCCTCCGGCTCCAGGTCGACGACGCCGAGCGCGCGGGCCATCGCGAGGCCGTCGGGCAGCCGGTCGCGCAGGTCGGAGCGGTAGACGCACGACTCGGTGCGCCACGGGACGCTCGCCGCCGCCATCTCCCGCATGGCCTCGGGCACCAGGGCGAAGAACGCCGAGTACCGCCACGCCTGCACGTGCTTGACGAAGATCCTCGTGTCGCGGACGCCGGTCGCGGTGCGCGCGGAGCAGGAGACCCACCACCGCGCGACCGTGGTGATCGACGGGAGGTCGTAGGCGACCCGCTCGGCGGTGGAGCCGAGCAGCTCGACCGACGGCTCGCCGAGCAGGTCGGCGACCATCGCCGACAGGGTCGCGTCGTCGACGTCGGCGGGGCCGAGCAGGGACCGGTCGTGCACCCCTCGATCGTGCTCGCGGTCCCGCGGCCGCCACAACCCGTGATCTGGGGACGTTCAGGTGCGGCGGTACTCGACCTCGGGCCGGCCGCCACCGCCGTAGCGCTGACCGCGCTCGAGGGTGCCGGTGTCGGCGAGGTGCTCGAGGTAGCGGCGCACCGTGACCCGCGACGCGCCGACCAGCTCGGCGACCTCGGACGCCGACAGCGCCGAGTCGGAGGCGCGGACGACGACCACCACCGCCCGCAGCGTCTCGGCGCTCATCCCCTTGGGCAGGTCGGGCGCCGCCGGGCGCAGCGTGCCGAGCATCCGGTCGACCTCGTCCTGCATCACCTCGTCGGGCGCCGCGTGCAGCCGGGCCCGGTACTCGGCGTACTGCTCGAGCCGGGCGCGGAAGGTGGCGAAGGTGAACGGCTTGAGCAGGTAGAGCACGACGCCGTGCGCGACGGCGTGGCGCACCACGTCGGTCTCCCGGGCCGCCGTCACCGCGATGACGTCGACCAGGTCGCCGGCCGCGCGGAGGCGCTGCAGCAGCCCGAGCCCGTGGCCGTCGGGGAGGTGCATGTCGAGCAGGACCAGGTCGATGCCGCCCCGCTCCAGGAGGCGGGCGGCCTCGCCCGCCGAGCGGGCGACGCCGGTGACGACGAAGCCGGGGATCCGGCCGACGTAGGTCGCGTGGGCCTCCGCCGCGAGCTCCTCGTCCTCCACGACGAGCACCCGGACCGCGCCGGCGTCGTCCTCGCCGCTCACGACCCGAGCTCCACGACGAAGGCGGCGCCGCCGAGCTCGGACCGCTCGACCCGGACGTCGCCGCCGTGGCGGCGGGCGACCTGGCCGACGAGCGCGAGGCCGACGCCGCGTCCCTCGGCCTTCGTGGTCCAGCCCCGCTCGAGCACGTGCGCGCGCTCCTCCTCGCTCAGCCCCGCCCCGGTGTCCTCGACCGTGATCGAGGGCCGCGCGGCGGTGCCGCCCAGGGTCACCCGGACCCGGCGGCCCGCGCGGTCGGGGACCTCCGCGACCGCGTCGAAGGCGTTGTCGACGAGGTTGCCGAGCACGGTGACGAGGTCGCGGCCGGGCACGTCGCCGGGCAGCTCGCCACGGACGTCGAGGTCGACGCCGCGCTCGCGCGCCTCGGCCGTCTTGCCGAGCAGGAGCGCCGCGACGACCGGGTCGCCGACCGCGCCGACGACGTCGTCGGTGAGCCGCTGGGCCACCTCGAGCTCCTCGGTGGCGAAGGCGACGGCGTCGTCGGGCCGGCCCATCTCCACCAGCGAGACCACGGTGTGCAGCCGGTTGGCCGCCTCGTGGGTCTGGGCCCGGAGGGAGTCGGTGAGCCCGCGGACGACGTCGAGCTCGCCGGTCACCGACTGCAGCTCGGTGCGGTCGCGCAGGCTGACGACGGCGCCGACCGAGCGGCCGTCCCACTCGGCCGGTGACGAGCTGACCACCAGCACCCGATCACCGGCGAGGTAGAGGTCGTCGGCCTCGGCGGTGCGGCCGAGCGCGGCCTCGACCAGGCCCGGCGCGAGCCCGAGGCTGTGCACCAGCCGGCCCTGGACGTCGTCCGGGAGGTCGAGCAGGCGCCGCGCCTCGTCGTTGACCAGCTGCACGCGGCCGTCGGGGTCGATGAGCAGCAGGCCCTCGCGGACGGCGTGCAGCACCGCCGAGTAGTACTCGTACATCCGCGTCATCTCGAGCTCGCCCATCCCGTGGGTCTGCCGCCGGAGCCGGCGGCTGACCAGCCAGGCGCCGAGCAGGCCGGCCCCGAGGACGACGCCGGCGGCGAGCCCGATCGCGGCCAGGTCGTCGCGCAGCCGGCGCTCGATCGAGCTGATCGTGATGCCGACCGAGACCAGGGCGACGACGTCGCCGTCGTCGAGCACGGGGACGACGGCGCGCATCGACGGGCCGAGGGTGCCCGCGTACTCCTGGGTGAAGATGTCACCCTCCGGCGCGCCGCCGAGGTCGCCGATGAAGGGCTTGCCGATGTTGGCAGGGTCGGGGTGGGTGAAGCGGGTGCGGTCGGGCGCCATGATCGTCACGAAGTCGACCGCGGTGTCGGCGCGCACCCGCTCGGCGTAGGGCTGCAGGTCCGCCGACGGGTCGTCGGTCGCGAGCGCGTCGACGACGGCGGGGGAGTCGGCCACGGACCGCGCCACCGCCACCGCCCGCACGGTCGCGGTGGTGCGCGCGTCGCGGTGGGCGTCGTAGCCGGCGAGGCCGAGGGAGGCCAGCACCAGCACGAGCACGACCGCCACCTGCAGCACCAGCACCTGGCGGGCGACGGAGAGCGGACGGCGGGGCACCGCTGCATCCTGCCGCACCGGCGGCGCTTCCCGGCAGGTCAGCCGTACGCGCTGCCGGTGCCGCCGACGAGTGTGGGACGGACCTCGACGACCTCGAGCGCCTCGGCCGGCCCGGGAACGGTGTGGGTGTCGGGGATCGGCGCCCACGGTCCGCCGTTGACGCGGTAGCGGCCGGTGTAGGTGGTGTCGAGGCTCGGCGCGACCTGACCCTTGCTGCGGTACTGGTGGACGACGTCGCCCCGCGGGTGCGGCCCGCCGGGGCTGGCCGTGGTCTCGACCGTGGTGTCGCCCCAGTGCCAGGTGAACTCGCTCGGCGTGGCCTCGATGGTGACCCGCTGGCCCAGCAGCCGGACCTCGCGGGTGATCGGGGCGGTGTCCTCGGTGAAGAAGTAGGTGTCGAAGTTGACCGCCGTGCGCCCGCGCGGGGGTTGGATCGTCAGCTCGCTGGCGGGCCACGCCAGCGCCTTGAACGCGCGCACGACCATCCCTGGCGTCACCTGCGGTGGCGCGGCCGGCTCGCCCGGCGCGTCGGTGACGCAGGTGTCGTCGACATCGACGCCGTTGACGTAGACGTCGTAGACGTATCCGCTGTATCCGTCCTCGAAACAGTTCGGGGGCCCGCCGTAGCAGACTCCTTCTCCCAGTCCGCACTGCTCGCGAATCTCGACGTCCGAGTTCCCGTAGGAGGACGGCACGACGTCTCCGCCTGTCCCCGCAGAAGAGGCGCCATCAGTCTGATGTTGTGCATGGACTTGCTCGAGGCTGATTGGCGGGTTTCGTGGACCTGGATCGAGCGCATTGGCCGTGTCTATCGCCACGGTCGCCGCGGTGATCGAGAGGATCAGTCCAAAATCGCGTATCGCGTGACGACCCATGCGTCGTCCTCCTTCGCCACGGTGATGGTGATCGTGTCTCTACCGCCCTCGAGGCTCTGAGGCGCTTCGCCACTGGCTGTCACGTACTCCGTGTTTCCTACGCGGCGTGCAACCTCGAACTGGCGCACGCCATCCGTTCCTCCGGTACTCCGAATACTGATCAAGCGTGTCCCAGCGAAATTCACGTACCCGCCGTCGGCGTAGTACGACTGGATGCCTTCGGCGAGGTCGTTACAGGAAACGCAGCTCCGAGTCATTGCCAGGAACGTTTCGGGATCGCCCGAGTTTTGCATCGCATCAAGCTCACGTTGCCAGCGCCGGACGAACTCCTCCGGCGTCTCGTCCGCCGGCGGCTCGGACGTCGGCTCAGACGTCGGCGTAGCCGAGGTCACCGGGTCGACGCTGGGCGTGGACGACGACGACGGTGGGTCCTCGACCTTCGGCTCCGGATCGTCGGTGCACGCGCCGAGGCACAGCGCGAGAGCGAGGGCCGCGAGCGGGGCGGCGAGGTGTCGAGGGTGCATCCGCGTGGTCCTTCCGAGTGACCGACGTCAGGGCACGCAAGTTACTCCGCCCGCGGCCGTTCGGGAACCGGGCAGACCCGCCCTGTGGAGGACGCGGCGGCCACGGGTGTGGTGGCGAACACAACGAACACAACGGTGACCGGGGTCACAGCAGCCACCAGGGTGACGGGTGTCGGGACGCGCCCGGCCGCCCCCGGGCACACCAGGAGGATCGATGAGCACCACGCCGTCGGCGCACGCGCCGCAGTCCCCACCGCGTCAGGTCAAGAACCGCACCCACTACCTCTACCTGGCAGTGATCGCGGCCGTCGTCCTCGGCATTGCGGTCGGGATCCTGTTCCCGAGCTTCGCCGTCGAGCTCAAGCCGCTCGGCGAGGCCTTCGTGGCCCTCATCAAGATGATGATCCAGCCGGTCATCTTCTGCACGATCGTGATCGGGGTCGGCTCGGTGGCCAACGCGGCCCGGGTCGGCAAGGTCGGCGGGCTCGCGCTCGCCTACTTCATCACGATGTCGACCTTCGCCCTCGGCATCGGCATGGTCGTCGGCAACATCCTGCACCCGGGTGACGGCCTCAACCTGGACGACGAGGTCGCCGGCGCCGGACAGGAGCAGGCCGCGGCCGGCCACGGCAGCACCTCGGAGTTCCTGCTCGGGGTCATCCCCGACTCGATGCTCTCCGCGCTCACCTCCGGCGAGGTCCTCCAGACCCTGCTCGTCGCCCTGCTCGTCGGCTTCGCGCTGCAGCGGATGGGCCGGGCCGGCGAGCCGATCCTGCGCGGCATCAACACCATCCAGAAGCTGGTCTTCCGCGTCCTGGCGATGATCATGTGGGCCGCGCCGGTCGGCGCCTTCGGGGCCATGGCCGCCGTCGTCGGCGCGACCGGCGCCGACGCGCTCAAGAGCCTGGCGGTGCTGATGATCGGGTTCTACGTCACCTGCGCGCTGTTCGTCTTCGTCGTCCTCGGCACCATCCTCAAGCTGGCCACCGGCGTGAACCTCTTCAGCCTCCTGAGGTACCTGGGCCGGGAGTTCCTGCTCATCGTGTCGACGTCGTCGTCCGAGTCGGCCCTGCCCCGCCTGATCGCCAAGATGGAGCACGCCGGCGTCGACAAGCCGACCGTGGGCGTCGTCGTCCCGACCGGCTACTCCTTCAACCTCGACGGCACCGCGATCTACCTGACCATGGCCTCGCTCTTCATCGCCGAGGCGATGGGCGACCCGCTGTCGATCGGCGAGCAGATCTCGCTGCTGCTGTTCATGATGATCGCCTCCAAGGGCGCCGCGGGCGTCACCGGCGCCGGCATGGCCACCCTCGCCGGCGGCCTGAGCTCGCACCGCCCTGAGCTGGTCGACGGGGTCGGCCTCATCGTCGGCATCGACCGCTTCATGAGCGAGGCCCGCGCGGTCACCAACTTCGCCGGCAACGCCGTCGCCACCGTGCTCGTCGGGCACTGGACCGGCGGCCTGGACCGGGCCAAGCTCGACGCCGTGCTCGGCGGGCACGACCCCTTCGACGAGACCACGATGCTCGACGACCACGACGCCGAGCCGGTCGAGGCGGGGGAGTCGAACCCCGGCGTCGCGCTCGAGAAGGAGCCGGTCAAGGCCTAGCCCGGCCGGACGTCGTCCATCTCACCCGGGTGGTGGGGCCGCGGATCCCCGATCCCGGCCCCGCCACTGGTTAGCGTGGAGGCCATGCCCTCGGAGCCCTCGGACGACGCCGCCGCGGCGTCGTCCCGGGGTGCCGGCCTGGCCCGCCGGGCCGCCCACACGCTGTGGCGCCTGGTCGTCACCACCGTCTCCTCCTGCCTGCGCTACCGGGTCACCGGGCTCGCCGCGGAGGGGGCGTTCTTCGCCGTCGTGTCCGTGCCACCGCTGGTCTTCGCGCTGGCCGGCGGCATCGGCTACGTGTCCGCGCGGTTCAGCGCCGACCAGGTCGAGGACGTGCGGCGCGCGATCCTCGACTTCAGCTCGACCTTCCTCACCGACTCCGCCGTCGACAAGGTCATCAACCCGACGATGGAGTCGGTGCTCGACGGCGGCCGGCTCGACGTCGTCTCGCTGGGCTTCGTGCTCTCGCTGTGGTCGGGCTCGCGCGCGCTCAACGTCTTCGTCGACACCATCACGATCATGCACGGGCTCGGGGGCCACCGCGGGATCGTCAAGACCCGGGCACTGTCGTTCGTGCTGTACATCCTGGCGGTGCTCACCGGCGCGATCTCGATCCCGCTCGTGATCGCCGGCCCGGGTCTGGTCCGCGCCTGGCTGCCCGAGCGGGCCGACTTCCTGATGCAGTTCTACTGGCCGATCGTCATCGTCGTGTGCGTCTGCTTCCTCGCGACGCTCTACCACGTGTCGGTGCCGGTGAAGACGAACTGGAGCTTCAACCTGCCCGGTGCCACGTTCTCGCTCGTCGCGTGGATCCTCGGCTCGTACGTCCTGCGCTGGGTGCTGACCGCGACGGCGGCCGACTCCAAGTCGATCTACGGGCCCCTGGCGGCACCGATCGCCGTCCTGCTGTGGCTGTACCTGGTCGCGATCGCGGTGCTCATCGGTGCGGCGGTGAACGCGGCGTTCGACCAGGTCTTCCCGCAGAAGCACACGACCCGGGCCCGGCTCGAGCTGATGACGCGACTGCGCACGGTGATGACCCGCGAGACGACGCCCGTCCCCCCGGAGCGCCCGGACCCGCCCGAGCCGCCCGAGCCGCCCGCCCCGACCCAGCCGGTGCGCGTGACGCCGCGCCCCGCGCCGACCAGGTCGGCGGCGTCCGAGCGTGCCGTCGGCGACCCCGCGCCCCGCACCGACTAGGTTCACCCCGTGAGCCACACCGACTCCGAGGGCGCGCGGAGCAGCAGCCGGGGGAAGGTCAACCTCCCCGAGCGCAACCGCTCGCCGTGGTGGCAGCTGGGCAAGCGGCTCCTCATGGCGCTCGGCATCCTCGTCGGCACCGTCGCCCTGGTCTACTTCGACCGCGAGGGCTACAACGACAACGGCGACCCGACCAACACCATCAGCCTGATCGACGCGTTCTACTACACGACCGTCACCCTCAGCACGACCGGCTACGGCGACATCGCGCCCGCCAGCGACAACGCCCGCCTGATCAACGCCCTCGTCATCACCCCGGCCCGCATCGCCTTCCTGGTGCTGCTCATCGGGACCACGCTGGAGGTGCTCGCCTCCCAGGGACGCGAGCTCATCCGCATCGCACGTTGGAGGAAGACCGTGGGTCACCACATCGTCGTCGTCGGCTACGGCACCAAGGGGCGCAGCGCCGTCGAGACGCTCGTCAACAACGGCTACGACCGCGAGTCGGTCGTCATCGTCGACCCCAGCGCCACCGCGCTCGCCGAGGCGCACGCCGACGGGCTGGCCGTCGTCACCGGCGACGCGACCCGCCGCGAGGTGCTGCGCCGCGCCGGCGTCGCCGACGCCGACCAGGTCATCATCACCACCGACCGCGACGACTCCAACGTCCTCGCCACGCTCACCGTGCGCCAGCTCAACCCGGACGCGTGGATCGTCGCCGCCGTCCGCGAGCAGGAGAACGCGCCGCTGATGCGCCAGTCGGGCGCCAACTCGGTCATCACCTCCTCCGACGCGGTGGGCCGGCTGCTCGGCCTCTCCACCCTGTCGCCGACGCTCGGCACCGTGATGGAGGACCTGCTCACCTACGGCGAGGGCCTCGAGGTCGCCGAGCGCGAGCTGCTGGTCTCCGAGGTGGGCAAGCAGCCGCAGGGCGTGGCCGACCAGGTGATCGCGGTCGTGCGCGACGAGAAGGTCTACCGCTACTTCGACCCGGTGGTCGCCCTGCTGGCCCGCGGCGACCGCCTCGTCGTCGTCCGGCCGGCCAAGGAGCTGCCCTGGGCGCCGCGCCCGGGCACCCACAACGAGGACTTCGCCTCCGACGAGGAGTGACGCGCGTACAAGCACGTACACCACGGCCGCGCCCGACCACCGGATCCCGGTGCTACGCGGCGCCGCACCGGCAGGTGGGTCGTGCTGTACGTGCTTCTACGAGGGCGACGGCCGCGACCAGCACCCGGCGGACGTGCGCGGGGTCGAACATGACGTCCTCCCAGGCGAAGCGGAGGACGACCCACCCGTCGACGACGAGCAGGTCGTAGCGCCTCGCGTCCCTCGCGAGCTCCGCCCGGCCGCCGTGCCACTCGAAGGAGTCGCACTCCACGACGATCTTGAGCTCCTCGTCCACGAGGTCCGGTCGTGCCGTGCTCCAGGGTGTCCGGATCGTCCGCTGGGGGCGCACCGCCAGTCCCGGCACGTCGAGCGCGATCGCCCGAGTCACGGACTCGAACGGGTTGGCCGCCTCGGCGTCGGCCTCGGCGAGCACCCGGCGGGCCTGCCGAGAGCCGTGGCCGCTGACGGCGGCCGCGCGGCGCAGCGCCGCCGGGTCGACGTCGTGGCGCAGGGCGGAGTCGGCGACGGCCAGCGCCTCGTCCCACGGCAGCCGGGTGAGGCAGTGGCGCAGCGTGGTCTCCGCGTCGGTGGCGACGCCGTCGACCAGGTCGGCGGCATGCAGGTCGTAGCGGTGCAGCTCGACGCCGTCACGGCGCGCCCGGCTGACCTTGCGGCCGCGCGGCACGGCGACGTGGGGCCGCTCGGGCACGACCTTGACCTCCCAGCCGTGGTGCAGCGCCGCGCTGGTCAGGCAGAGGACGCCGCCCACGCGCTGGGCGGCACGGACCGCGGCGCCGGTCGCTGCGGTGGTGTAGCGGCCCCTCCCGGAGGCCACGACCAGGCCGGCGGCGAGCGCGGCGTCGACCTGGGCGCGCGACGTCGCGGCGACGAGGACGGCGCGCGGGAGGTACCCGCCGGCTTCCTCGATCAGCTCGACCACCGTCACCGGACCAGGATCGACGGCCGGCGACCCGGGCGCACCCGGTCATCCACAGCCGGCCCGAAAAAGAGTTGAACCGCCGGAGTCTCGGGTCTCCAGCGGTCCAACAACCCCAACGTTAGCGGGGCGGTCCAAGCCGCGCAGCGAATCGCCGAAGTTCGAGCCGAAGATGTTCGAGCCGGCCGCGTACGCCGCTCGCGGGGGGAGCACGGAGCCCCACCAGATGGAGCACCGGCGGGGCGCCGTGGGTCCGACGCAGCCATGGGGGACGTCGCTGCGTCGAACCGTTCTCAAACCTAACGCGCCCGGCGCAGCCTCCACCACCCCCAAGATGGGCGACGAACCTTCCGTAGAGTCACCGGCATGCCCTACGAGCTCCGCGGCTGGGTCGAGACGACGATCGAGGTCGTCTACGTCGACGACCTCGAGCAGGAGGCGCGCTTCCTCGACGGCCTCGCGTCCGACCCCGCCTTCGCGGGGGTGACGGTGCTGCCGACCGTCACCGCTGGCCCGAGCCTGAACGCGATGGTCGAGGGCCTCGAGGACCGCAGCGTCTACCTCCGCATCGCGACGCCCGCGGTCACCGTGGCCGGCCTCGTCGCCGCCGTCCAGGACTGGGCGGCGACGTGCTTCCCCCCGGCGCCCGAGGACTGAGCGACCCGGAAGCCGCCCGCCGGCCCGTCGGTGGGCTCTGGAATGCTCTGCGGCGCGCGGGACGCCGCGCACGACGTCCCGGGGAGGGCAGATGAGCGAGGTCGCCGCCGAGCTGGCGCGGGTCAAGGACGCCTTCGCGCAGCCGACCCTGACCCTGCTCCACCAGCGCCAGGCGCACGTCGTCATCACAATCTTCCGCACCGCGTTCGGGCGCAACAACAAGCCGATCCCGACGGCGCGGCTGCACGCGCAGGTCGAGGAGCACCTGGCGGCGGTCCGGCTGACGGGGGAGGGCGACGTCCCGCAGGGCAGCGGACGCGACCTGTGCCACCGCTGGATGCGCGGGCAGTGGCTGGTGCGCTCGCTCGACGAGACCGGCCACGAGGTCTACACGCTGACCTCCCACGCCCAGCAGGCCCTCGAGCTGGTCAAGAACCTCGCCCGCGACCGCGCGACCCTCAGCGAGCACCGGATCTCGACCATCCTCGGCTCGGTGCGCCGCTTCAACTCCGAGGCCAACCCCGACCGCACGGCGCGGGTCACCATCCTCAACGCCGAGATCGCCCGGCTCCAGGCCGAGCGCGACCGGCTGGTCGAGGGCGCCGAGCTGGTCGGCGCGACCGAGGACTACATGCTCGAGGGCTTCACCGAGCTGCTGTCGCTGATCTCGGCGCTCCCGAGCGACTTCGCGCGCGTCGAGGAGCGGTTCGGCACCATCCGCGGCGAGATCCTCGCGGCGTTCCGGGCCGAGGACCGGCCGGCCGGCGAGGTCATCGACGACTACCTCGCCCGCGCCGACGCGCTGATGACGGCCACCCACGAGGGGCGGGCGTTCGAGGGCGCCTTCGCCCTGCTGCGCGACGACGCCCTGGTCACCCAGCTCCGCGAGGACCTCAACGCCCTGCTCGAGCACCCGCTGTCGGGCGCGATCCTGAGCGAGGCCGAGCGCGCCGAGCTGCGCGGCACGGTCCGGCTGGTGCGCGACGGCCTCGACCGGGTGCTCGCCCAGCGCTCGCGCGTGACGGCGACGCTCAAGGAGTACATCGTCTCCCACGACGCCGTCCGCGACCGCGAGCTCGAGCAGACGCTGCGGCAGGTCGAGTCCGAGCTGACCACCTGGATGGCGACGACGGGGCCGCGCGCCACGCACGACGTCGCGCTCCTGCCGCTGCGTGCCGGCGTCGACCACCTGCGCGAGCGGTTCCACGACCCGGCCGACGACGTCCTGCCGGAGCGCCTCGGTGGCGCCGACCCCGACGACGCCCCGGCGGTGTCGCTGGCCGGCCTGATGGCGCAGGGTGGCCCGCAGCTGACCTCGCTGCGCGAGCGGCTCGACGAGGCGCTGCGCTCGCTGCTGCCGGCGGCCTCGCTGGGCGAGCTGTTCGACGGCTTCGAGCCGGAGCTGCGGCGTCCGGTCGAGATCCTCGGGCTGCTCCACCTGGCGGCCGACCACGAGTGGGAGGCCGACGACGTCGCCGAGTCGTTCGCCGCCGTCCGGCCCGACGGCACGCGCCGCACCTTCGCCGTGCCGCGGCTGCCCCTGCCCGACCCCGACCTGCGAGAGGCGACCCGATGAGTGCCGACACCGACACCGACATCGACGTCCACGACGACGACCTCCACCGGGAGCTCGACGAGGAGCACCTCGACGACGGCTCGGTCTCGCTCTTCGAGGGCGACGAGGGCGGTCTGGAGCACGCCCAGCGCCACGCCCTGGTCACGCTGCTCAAGCAGCGGTTCATCAGCGCCCGCACCCACCCGCGCGACTGGCAGGTGCTCCTCGACCACGAGCGGGTGCTGCGCTCGCGGCTCAACGACCTCTTCCTCGACCTCGCCGTCGACCGCGCCCGCGAGGTGGCCTGGAAGCGACAGGCGGTCTCCGAGACCGGCAGCCGCTTCCCGACCCTCCTCTACGACGCCGCCTGGTCGCGCGAGGAGACGCTGGTGCTGGTGCACCTGCGCGACCGGCTCCGGGCCGGGCACGCCGGCGGCGACGCGCGGGTCTTCGTCGACCGGGAGGACGTCGTGTCCTACGTCGAGACGTTCCGGCCGGCGCACGCCACCGACGAGGCCGGCGACGAGAAGCGGGCCCGCGCGGCGGTCGCCACGGTGGTGAAGTCGGGGCTGCTCATCGGCGCCGTCGGCGACGACCGCTACGAGATCAGCGAGGCCGTCGAGCCGCTGGTCCCGCTCGAGCTGCTCCAGGAGCTCCTGGAGGCGCTGCGACGGGCCAACGGCACGGCGCCGGTCGAGGACGAGGCCGACGTGCCCCTCGACGTGGCGGTGGACGAGGCAGGGGAGGGCTGAGATGTCGATCGACGAGGTCGAGCACGTCGAGGACGTCGACGACAACGACGGGCACGGCGAGCACATGGAGGCCGGCGAGCCGGGGGAGGGCTTGTTCGACGAGCGGGTCGTCTCTGCGCCGGCCGACGACACCGTGCAGTGGCGCGCGACGCTGCTGCAGCTGGTCAACTGGGGCGGCTTCGGGGGGCTCACCTCGGTGCCGCTGCGCGGTGACACGACGATGATCTCGGGCGCCTCCGGCGTCGGGAAGTCCACCATCCTCGACGCCTACACCGCGCTGATGATGCCCTCCGACACCAAGTTCAACGGCGCCTCCAACGACGCCGTCGCGGGGCGGGCTCGCGGCGTCGGGCAGCGCAACCTGCTGTCGTACCTGCGCGGCGCCGTCGACGTCGTCGACGACCCCCGCACCGGGCGGCCGGTCGAGGTGCTGCTGCGCGGCCGGGGCGCCGACACGTGGGGCGCGGTGGCGATGACGTTCGTCAACGACCTCGGCGGCCGCTTCACCGCGGCCCGCATCTACTACGTGCCGCGGCGCGCGACGCGGCCGGCCGACGTCCAGATGCAGCTGGCGACCTACGAGGGGCCGCTGCCACTGGAGACGCTGGAGGTCGCCGTCCCCGAGCGCTTCCACGCCCACACCCTCAAGAAGCTCTACCCCGGCCTGCGGGTGCACCGCACCTACGCGGAGTTCTCGGCGGTCCTGCACGCCCGGCTCGGCATCGGCGCCAACGGCGACGGCGCCAAGGCGCTGCGGCTGCTGGCCCGCATCCAGGCCGGCAACCAGGTGCGCAGCGTCGACGAGCTCTACAAGGACATGGTGCTCGAGCGGCCCTCGACCTACGCCGCGGCCGACCGCGCCATCGAGCACTTCGACGACCTCGACACGGCCTACTCCGCGATGCGCACCGAGGAGCAGAAGCTCGACCTCCTCGAGCCGATCACCGAGCTCCACGAGCGCCGGGTCGCCGCGGCCCGGCGCCTGGCCCAGCTCGACTCGTACGGCGTCACGCAGGCCGGCGACACCCCGCTGCGGCTGTGGCTGCTGCGCACCCACCGGCGCCTGCTCGAGTCGGCCGTGGTCACCAACCGGGCCGACCGCGCGGCGACGTCCGAGGCGCTGACCGCCACGCGGTCCGCCGAGGCGCGGCTCGTCGGCGACCTCGAGGCCGCCAAGGAGGCCCACCGCGCCGCCGGCGGCGGCGACCTCCAGGCGCTGGCCGCGCAGGTCGAGCACGAGCGGGTGATCCGCGAGGAGCGCGGCAACCGCCTCGCCGAGCTCGAGGAGCGGGTCTACCCGTTGGTCGGGCTGACCGGCACCCTGGCCGACACCTCGGGTGACGCCGACCTGCCCGACCTCGACTCGGCGCTCGACTCGGCCTCCGCGTTCGCCGGCCTGCAGGTGCTGGCGCGCAAGCGGCTCGCCGCGGCCGACGACCAGCAGGCCGCCCTGCGCGCCGAGCACCAGTCGGTGCTGCAGCTGCAGGTGCCGCTCATGTCCGAGCAGGCCGAGCTGCGCCGCGAGCGCGCCTCGCTCGAGACCCGGGCGGGGCGGGTGCCCGCGCACCTCGACGGGCTCCGTGCGGCCGTGGCCCGGGCGAGCGGGCTGTCGGTCGAGGAGCTCCCGTTCGTGGCCGAGCTGATCGACGTCGCCCCCGACGAGGCCCGGTGGCGCACGGCGATCGAGACCGTCCTCGGCGCGAGCGCGCGCACGATGCTGGTGCCGCTCGACCGCCTCGCGTCGTTCTCCGCGGCGATCGACGGGCTGCGGCTCCCGGGGCGTTTGGGCTTCGAGGGTGTCGAGCTCGACCTGCCCGACGCCGGCCCGGCCGATCCCGAGCGGGTCGCCGGCAAGCTGCTCTTCAAGGACTCCCCGTTCTCGGGGTGGGTCCAGCGCCACGTCGCCGAGTCGGGGCGCAACGCCGTCTGCGTCGACGACGCCCGCGGCCTCGACGGGGCCGGCCTGCGGGTCACCGCCGCCGGCCAGACCCGCAGCGGTCGGCGGGGCACCCACGGCCGCGGCGAGACCCGCAACATCATCGGCTTCTCCAACGAGGACGCGATCGCCGAGCTCGACGCCCAGCTCGTCGACGTCGGCCGCCGCCTCGACGACGTCGGCGCCCGGCTCGACGACGTGCGGCGCCGTGAGCGGGTGCTCGGGCTCCAGGGCAAGGCCTACGACGCCATCGCGATGGCCCGCTTCGACGACGTCGACGTGGCAGGCAGCGACCGTCGGATCGTCGAGCTGGAGCAGCGCCGCGCCGACATCCTGACCTCCGACGACCAGCTGCAGGTGCTCCAGGCCCAGATCGACGACCTCGACGCCCGCCTCGACACGACCCGGCAGGAGAGGTTCGGCCTCGAGCGGCACCAGCAGGCGCTGAACGCCGCGCACGGCGAGCTGGTCGAGTCCGAGGACGCCGTCACCGACCGCCTCGACGCCGCCGAGGCCGCCGGTCGGGTGGTGCTCACCGAGGAGCAGGACGCCGGCCTGGCGGCCGAGCTCGCGGCCGCGGTCGCCCCCGCCGATCCCGACGAGCTCGACCGGTTCGGGGAGAACTCCCAGCGGCTGCGCGACCGGCTCCTGGCGGCGGTCTCCTCGGCCGACGGCGAGACCCAGCGGATCGACGGCGAGCTGGCCGGCATCTTCCGCGCCTACAAGTTCCAGTGGGACTCGCCCAACCTCGGCGCGAGCGCCGACTCCTACCCTGACTACGCCCGCATCCTCGACGAGATCCGCGGCAACGGGCTGGCCGCCCGGCGCTCGGAGTGGCGGCGCCGGCTCACCGAGTGGAGCGGCCAGGACCTCGTGCCGCTCGTCGGAGCGATGGCGGCCTCCATCGAGGACATCGAGGACCGCCTCGAGCCGATCAACGCGATCCTGCGCCGCCTCGAGTTCGGGGCCTCGCGCGACCGGCTCCGGATCCGCCTGCGGCGGCTGGCGCCGGTGCACGTCCAGGTCTTCATGCGCGACCTGCGCGCGCTCTCGGCCGGCTCGACCACCGAGCTGGGCGAGGCCGACCTCGAGCAGCGCTTCGCCGACCTCAGCCGCTTCATGCAGCAGCTGCGCAAGCCGGCCCAGGCCGGGGACGCGGCGTCCGGGGCGGGCCCGACCGACCGCGACCGGCTGCTCGACGTCCGCCGGCACGTGGAGATCAGCGCCGAGCGCTACGACCACCTCACCGGCGAGCTCCGCGCGACCTACCGGACGCTGGGGGAGAAGAGCGGCGGCGAGAGCCAGGAGCTCGTCGCCTTCATCGTCGGCTCGGCGCTGCGGTTCCGTCTCGGCGACGAGATGCGCTCGCGGCCCCGCTTCGCGCCCGTCTTCCTCGACGAGGGCTTCGTCAAGGCCGACTCCGAGTTCGCCGGCCGCGCCGTCCAGGCCTGGAAGGGCCTCGGGTTCCAGCTGATCATCGGCGTCCCCCTCGACAAGGTCACCGGGCTCGAGCCCCACATGGACGACCTGCTCGCCATCACCAAGAACAGCACGACCCACCGGTCGTGGATCACGCCGATCAGCGACGTCGACCGGAGCAAGGAGTAGGGGGTACCCGAACGGCTGCTGGGAGCACGACGCCCGGACGAGCGGGGGGGTTGGTGGAGCGCCCTACTCCTGCGGCTCGGGCGAGTCCTGCTGAGGAGCTTCACGGTCAGCGACAGCGGTGTCGATCGCCGCCGCCTGCTCGGCCTCGACGACCGCCGCCGCGTCTTCGCGGGCCTGAATGCCGAGGCGCACGCCGGTGCCGACCACCCAGACGAGAAGCAGGGTCTGGCTGAGGGCCGCGGCGACTCCGCCGCCGACGACCCATGCCCAGTGCCCCGTCGTCTCGGGAGCACACGTCTCGTAGCTGAGGCACGAGGCAAGGTCGACGCGCGGCCACCCGAACCCGATGGCGGCGGCACTGCACAGCAGGCCGACGAGGCCGACGAGCATGTAGGAGAAGAGGGAGTTGTCGGCTTTCGCAGTTGTGGACACCAGAGATTGATATGTCATTGACCGCGGGTCCGTCACCTTGATCGCGAAGTTGGCTCCCTCAGGCGGGAGCTTGGCGCGTGCGCGCGACGCGCGGTACCAACGGCAAGAGGCCGGCTCCCGAACTGGGAACCGACCTCTGACCTGCATGAACGCTGGTGGACGATACTGGGTTTGAACCAGTGACCTCTTCCGTGTCAAGGAAGCGCGCTACCACTGCGCCAATCGTCCGTGTGGAGTTGTGGTGTGGTGCTGTGGAGGTGGGTACGGGATTTGAACCCGTGTACACGGATTTGCAGTCCGTTGCCTCGCCTCTCGGCCAACCCACCATGCTTCTGGCTGGAGGTCGGGCGGTAGGCCCAGGCCCTTCAACACTGACCTCTCCGAGCGGACAACGAGACTCGAACTCGCGACCTCAACCTTGGCAAGGTTGCGCTCTACCAACTGAGCTATGTCCGCTTGCTTGCTCCGTCCCGGCGCCTTGCGGCTCCGTTTCTGAGTGCGTGAGAACAGTAGCCGATGCCTCGGGTGAGGCCCAAACCGACCCCCGCGTCGTCGTGTCGCTCGCACGGTGGCTCCGTCCACGCGGCTCGAGTCCCGTTGGTCGAGCCGGCGAGCGCCAGCGAGCCGAGTCGAGACCACCGGGCGGGCCGGACTCCCTACAGTGGCGTCCATGCGCGCCTGGATCGACGGACACCTGCTCGACGACCCGGACGGCCCCGCGGTGAGCGTGGTCGACCACGGCCTGACGGTCGGGGACGGCGTCTTCGAGGCGGTCAAGGTGGTCGACGGGCGGCCGTTCGCGCTGGGTCTGCACCTCGAGCGGCTGCAGCGCTCTGCGGCGGGACTCGGACTGCCGGCGGTCGACCTCGCGCTCGTGCGCGAGGGCGTGGACGCCGTCCTGTCCGGCCAGGACCTGACGCTCGGCCGGATCCGGATCCGGGTCACGGTGACCGGCGGTCCGGCCCCGCTCGGGTCCGGGCGCGGCGAGCACCCCCCGACCCTGGTCGTCGTCGCCGCGCCGATGGACCCGACCCCCGACACCACGAGCGTCGTCACCGTGCCGTGGCCGCGCAACGAGCGCGGCGCGCTCGCCGGGCTGAAGACGACGTCGTACGCCGAAAACGTCGTCGCCCTGGCCGAGGCCCGCCGCCGCGGCGCCACCGAGGCGATCTTCGCCAACCTCGCCGGCCACCTGTGCGAGGGCACCGGCTCCAACGTGTTCTACGTCGTCGACGGCGAGCTGCGCACGCCGACGCTGGCGAGCGGTTGCCTGGCCGGCGTCACCCGCGCGCTGCTGCTCGACTGGTACGGCGGGCGCGAGGTCGACGAGCCGATCGGCGTCGCCGAGGCCGCCGACGAGGTGTTCCTCGTGTCGACGACGCGCGACGTCCAGGCCGTCACGCGGTGGGGCGAGCGCGAGCTCCCGGTCGGTCCGCTCACGCAGGACGCCGCCGCTGTGTGGAGCGCGCGCGAGCCCGAGCTGCTCGGCCGTTAGCGGCTCAGGGTCGGGGCAGCAGCGAGGCGACCAGGCCGTCGACGTCGACGGCCTCCTCGCCCGGCCGAACGGTCAGCCAGGTGCGCCCCAGGAACGACAGCAGCTCGCTGACCCGGGCGTCGACGCGCAGCCGGCCCTCGGGGGAGTGGAACACCATCCGGACGACGGCGCGGCCCTCGTCGTCGACGTCGGGCCGCAGCCGGATGTCGCCGTCACCGACCGGCTCGCAGATCCCGCGTGTCAGCAACGAGCGCGACACCACCCACGGCACCTCCCCAGAAGGCACGTGGAACGTCACCTGGACGGCGTACGGATCGTCGGCGTCGTAGGCGAACGTGGCCATGAACGCCATCGGGCGTCCGAGCTCGTCGTCGCAGTGCAGGGCGATGTCAGCGGTGACCGCGGGAGCAAGCGGTGGTGGCGTCATGGGAGCAGTTCCTCGTCCGAGTGAGGGCCAGGCGTCGGGGACAGCGCTGTCCCCTCCCTGACAGAGACGCATCCGGGCGCCGATCGGTTGCCAGATCGACCCAACTATTTTTGGCCGGCCGCGTTGGGGACCACCGGGTGGGAGCAGTCGGTGGTCATGCGTTAGAGTCTGCGACTGCACCCGGGGCGATTGGCGCAGTGGTAGCGCGCTTCGTTCACACCGAAGAGGTCACTGGTTCGAACCCAGTATCGCCCACCCTATTTGCGCAGGTCAGAGGCATGTTTCCCCGATCGGCTTCCACTTGGGGAACTATCAGGGAATAGTGGAGTCCAACACCTGCGCTGTCTGAACCCAGGTTCGCGGCTTCTGCGAACGGTGCGCTGATCAGTGCGCCGGTGGCGTCTTAATGCTGGCTCGTGAGCGGGTACGCCAACCAGATGTCGTACCCCTCGAGGCGCGTCAGCGAGGCGCTGATGCCGTCAGAGCAGAAGACTCCTGGATCTTCGCAACTCGAAGACCGCCACGGGTCCCAGAGCTGTTCTTCGAGCTAGCCGGTGACCTCGTCGAGGTCACCAAGGCAAGGTACGGAACGAGGTCGTCCGGACACTTGATGAGAGCATCGTGGAGCCTGTCCGGCATTCCCGGGAGGTTATGCCCCCATCGATGGAATCGCATCGCTCAATGGACCTTCGGAAGACCTGCACCTGCATCGGTGTCAGAGCTCGGTCGCTGATAACGGATTCGGATACGTCCTCGGGACTGACTGTTCGGCGAAGTGGTGGTGCCCGAGTGGATGGGCGTACTTGCCCCGTCAGCGTCGCCGACTTCGTTTGCAGTTCGGCCATCTGATGTCGGACCCTTGACATACGGTGCGCGGGTGACGACAGATCTGACCCTGTGGGTCGCCGACCGCCTCGATGCCTCCGACCTTGACGACGAGGTCGGGCTTGTAGTCCTCGCTGCGCTCGAGAGCGACACCGCGCTGGACGCTTACCTCGAGGAGGCCACCGAGCCCGAGTCAGTCAAGGAGTTGTTGACCAGCGGCGGCGCGAGTGCTCCGGCGCCGGTCGGGGCCTACCTGAGCTCGCTGCGCGTGCAGGGTTTCCGCGGCATCGGTGCCGAGGTGATCGTGCCGCTCACCGCCGCTCCGGGCCTCACGGTGATCGCGGGGCGCAACGGATCAGGCAAGTCGAGCCTGGCCGAGGCGCTCGAGCTGCTGCTCACCGGAGGGACCTACCGGTGGAAGAACAAGCCGGCGATGTGGCGCGAGCAATGGCGCAACCTGCACACTCCCGACCCAGCTTCGGTTGTGCTCGAGGTCGCTAGCGAGGGTCGCGAGCCCGTCACGCTGTGCACCACGTGGGAAGACGGTGTCGACGACGTCGACGCGCGCACCACCTGGGCACAGACCAAGGGGTCCAAGCGTGTGGCCGGCGACGACCCGCTCGGCTGGCACGCCGCACTGGAGACCTACCGACCGATCCTGTCGTACGACGAGCTCGGCGGTCTGCTCGAGTCGGGGCCGAGCCAGCTCTACGACGCGCTCGCTACCGTGCTCGGCGTCGAGCAGCTCGCCGACGCTCTCAAGCGCCTCCAGGTGCGCCTCAAGACGGCGAAGGCGCCCGGAACAGATCTCGACCGTCGTCGCAAGGATCTCGTCGTGCGAGCCAAGAACGTCGCCGACGAGCGAGCCGACCGTCTCGTCGGGCTGTTGGCCAAACGGGGCGGCCCTGACGTCGAGGCCGTCACCGGGTTGGTCACCGGGATCGAGCCCGTCGCTGACGGACCGGTGGCGGCGCTTCAGACGCTCACCCACCTACGGCCGCCCGACGAGGCGATCGTGCTCCGGGCAGCCGCCACCCTGCGCAGCGCCGTCGAAGCCCTGGCCAGTGCTGGCGAGACGGTCTCGCAGCGCACCCGGGACCGGCTCGACGTGCGCCGTCGGGCCCTGACGGTCCACGAGGCCCACGGCGACATGTCGTGCCCGGTCTGCGACACCGGCAACCTCGATGACACCTGGGCAGCCACCGCGCGCGGCCATCTCGCCCGCGCTGACGAGGAGCACGCCGATCTTCTCCGGGCGACCGCCGATCTCCGCGCCGCCCGCGACGTCGTGCGGCGATTGCTGGCGCCGCGCCCTCGTGCGCTCGACGGGGCGCCGCTCGACCGACTCGACGACGTCGTCGCCGCCACGCGGACGGCTTGGGACGCCTGGGTGTCCGACGTGCCCGCCGGCGACCTCGATCTCGCCGACCGGCTCACCACCGGTCTCACCGACCTCGAAGCTGTCACCGAGATCCTTCGCGCCGAGGCAACCACTGCGCTCCGCGAGCTCGACGACGCGTGGTCGCCACTGGCCGCCCAGGCCGCAGCCTGGAGCGTCGACTTCGCCGGCTGGCGGACCGGCGCTGACGCGCGCGCCCGGCTCACCGCCGCGGAGTCGTGGCTCAAGGCCACTGACACCGTCGCCAAGAACGAGCGCATCAAGCCCATCGCGGCCGAGGCCCGCGCGGCCTGGGCCAAGCTGCGCCAGGAGAGCAACGTCGAGCTCGGCGAGCTCACGCTCGAAGGCACCGCTACCCGTCGCCGTGTCGAGATCCGCGCGTCCGTCGACGGGCACGACACTGGTGCCCTGCCGGTGATGAGTCAGGGCGAGCTGCATGCGCTGGCGCTCGCGCTGTTCCTGCCACGGGCCACCACGTCCGCCTCGCCGTTCCGTTTCGTGGTGCTTGACGACCCCGTCCAGGCGATGGATCCTGCCAAGGTCGAGGGTCTCGTCGAGTTGCTCGCCGACCTGGCCCGCACCCACCAGGTGATCGTGTTGTCGCACGACGATCGGCTGCCCGCCGCCGTACGCCGACTCCAGGTCAGCGCCCACGTGCTCGAGGTCTCTCGTGGCACCGACTCGACGGTGCAGGTCGCCACCCTCGGCGACCCCGCGGCCCGCTACCTCGACGACGCCTATGGCCTCGTGCGCGACAGCGGACTGCCCGACGACACCATGCGGCGCACGCTCCCTGGGCTCCTGCGACTCGCGGTCGAGTCGGCTGCGCGCGACCGACTCGTGGCTACCCGGCTCGCGCGTGGCGAGAAGCTCGTCGAGATCGAGGACCTCTGGTCGCGCCACCGCAAGACCGGCGAGCGAGTGAGCCTCGCGATCTACGATGAGGTCCGCAGCCTCGACGGGTGGCTGCGCGCGCCCTACCGCAAGCAGGCGCTCGGGTGCGCCACCTCGGCACTGCACCAGGGACTGCGTCCGCAGACCGACCCGACCGACGCGGTCTACGACACGCGGCGCATGGTCGCCGACGTCCGGTACGGCACGAAGTGACCGCTCCCGCCCTCGCGCTGCTCGAACGCGCTGACGACCTCCTCCGTGGCCCCTCACCACACCGTGCGCGGTTCGCCTGCTGGATCGCACGGTCGTCGTTCGAGCTGTTGGTCGCGGGCCTGCTTGTACAGCGTGACCTCGACCCGGGGAGTGCGTCGATGCGCACACGTCTCAGTTGCCTCCAGGTCGCCTATCTCGACCGTCCCGAGGTCGCTGCCCGAGCCGACTACATCTGGGCTCGGCTCTCGCAGGCGTGTCACCAGCACGCCTACGAGCTTGGGCCGACGGTCCACGAGGCTCGCGGACTCGTGGCACGGGTGGTCGATCTCGCTGGCGTGATCCGGGTTTCCGTCGAGGTAGACGCATGATCAAGTAGCTGCCTCTTGTAGGGGAGGAACGATGACGGACGTGGTGGTACCGCTGGAGCGACCCGTGCTCTCTGCTCAGCTGCGCGCAGAGATCAGCGACCAGTGGTCGTGGGCGTCGTCCGCGGCGCGTATCCCGCAGGTGACGTCACTCTTCGTCACGGTGTCGGCGGAGGTTGCGGCTGCCGAGGTGCGTGTGGTGCTCCGTTATGGCGACGAGGTGCTCGGATCGACGGTGGTGCACCAGGGGGTGCTACTTGCGGGGGACACAACTTTCGGCCGGGTCAACGTTCGGCTCCGACCGCGGGCGATGGCGCTTGTGGACGAGCGTCTCGATGCCGAGTGCGTCGTCGTGGTCGTCGACACCTCAGACGGGCGGGAGCTCGCCCTGCTCGAGCGGGCCGTGGACGTGCAGCCACGCGACCTGTGGTTCTGGGCCGGCGAGCCACGGCGTGCCGAGCAGGTCGCGCAGGCCGAGCGCCTTGAGACTGAGCTGCGCGCGCAGGTCCAGACGGCACCCGACGACGCAGCGGCCGCCATCCTTCACCGGCACATTGACGAGGTCGTGCACCAGCGACGGGTGCTCGCTTACGACAACACCGAGCTTGCTCGATCACTCTTGGCCTCGTTCGTGCGGCCCAATCACCCGGACGTGGCGGCGCTCGCGCGCGAAGCGGCCGAGGTGCGCGGACGTCAGGGCGGTGATCCAAGGTTCTCCGCCTTTCAACTGCCCGACCCGGCCGAGGCCGAGGAGGCAGTCGAGCAGTCTGTGACCGCCATTTACGACGCGTTCGTCGCACGCCGGATTGCTTACTCCGAGTTGCCTCCGGGGTGGGACTACACAACGATCGGACAGCGCATCCGCGACCACGGCGACGTCGCTCGGGGTGGGCTTGGCACCTGCATGGACACGACCGTCCTGATGGCAGCGGTGATCGAGCACGTCGGACTCAATGCGGTGCTCGTGTTCGTCCCGGGGCACATCTTCGTCGGTTACTGGCGCCGCAACCCCGATCCCAGCGGGGTAACCCCAGAGTTGTACCCGGCCACCCCGGTGGTCTGGAATCCCGCCGACAAAGTCCGCCTCGTCGATGGCAGGTAGCTCGGCATCATCGAGACCACCGTCGCCACGGCAGGCAAGGACGTTTCCGCCGTTGACGCCCGTCTACACGCGTGTGCGGCACTCGCCGACGGGCTGACCCAGGACTTCGTGCAGTTCGTCGATGTCAAGGCCGCGCGCCGTGCCGGAGTCTCTTCACTCCCGGCCGTGCACGAGCGCGCCGACGGGGTGACCGAGGTGGTCGAGTACCGCCCCGGCGGTGTCGTTGCGCCGGTTGCCGAGATGACGGCGGCCGACCTCACTGCCGTGCAGCAGAGCCGGACCGTCGACGACCACCCGCCCCGCGACCGCACCTGGAAGTCGTCACTTTCAGCCTCGGCGCCAACAACGCGTTGCTCAAGCTCGGCACGGGTCCGGGCGTCCTGCCGTTGGTCCTGCCGCCTGCTGGGCTCGGCGTGCTCGAGGACAAGCTCAACCTCGACCTGGACCTCGACATCACGCTGGCCAGCGGCTTCGACATCCCCGATGTGCAGCGAGCCCGTGACTTCGTCAACGCCATGCAGCTTGATGACGCCGACCTGCTTGCCGACCTAGACCGGCGTCGCGTCCACGTTCACGAATGAGTGTCACTCGCAGCTCACCGGGTGCGGTGTCCCCAGCGAAGTTCGTCGCCGAGCTGCGTTCCATGGCTCGACGCGCCAAGGAGGCGCACGACGAGCGCGGCATGAACCCGCTCTTCTTGTGCGTCGGGCTGCTGCGCTGGTCACACAAGGCCGGGGCGATGGCCAAGGCGCCGCTGCTGCTCGTGCCGGTCAAGCTGACCCAACGCCGCACCAAGCACGAGTTCGGGCTCACCCTCGACACCGCGTCGCAGACGACGCCGAACGCTGCGCTCATCGAGTGGCTGCGTCGTGAGCACGGGCTGACAATCCCCGAGCTGGCCGAGCCGGCGTCCGACCGTGCGGGGCTCGACGTCGACGGAATCCTCGCCGACG
The DNA here is from genome assembly GCF_005954645.2 of Nocardioides sp. S-1144. Lineage (NCBI taxonomy): Bacteria > Bacillati > Actinomycetota > Actinomycetes > Propionibacteriales > Nocardioidaceae > Nocardioides > Nocardioides dongxiaopingii. The sequence goes on along the minus strand of NZ_CP040695.2, from coordinate 2,636,634 downwards.
TGCGACGCGCCGTAGCGGATCGCGGACTGCCGTTCGACGTGACCTCGGAGGCACGGTTCGCGCTGCTCGACTTGTCATCGTTCCGCATGTGGCAGGACCTGCACCGCCACGCCAACCAGTCTTGCGGCGGCCGCGCTTGCGACACCTGGTCGAGACGCCGACCGAGCCGTTCAACGATCCCGCCGCGTCCGCCGAGTCCGCGGCCGTCAACGAGGCGGTCGACCGGCTCGAGACGGCAATCCCGGCCGACGACACCCAGAAACCGCGGTCGTGTGGGCGCGCGAGGGGCGTACTATTGTGCTCCAGGGCCCGCCCGGCACCGGCAAGTCCCAGATGATCACCTCGATGGTGGCCGAATGCCTCCTCGGTGGCATGCGCGTGCTCTTCGTCGCCGAGAAGGGGACCGTCCTCTCCGTCGTGCAACGGCGGCTCGATGCGATCGGCCTCGCGCCGTTCACCCTCAACCTGCACCATGAGGGTCGAGCGCCGCTGAGGTGCGCGCTCAGCTCAAGGCGTCGCTCGGCGCCCGCGTCTCGGCGGACGAGCCAGCGATAGAGAACGCCCGGTGGCGGCTGCGCAATGCGCACTACGAGCTCGCGCACTACACCGACCGTCTCCACACCACCAACAGTGCCGGCTACTCCGCCTACTCAGCGCACGACGAGCTCCTGGTGCTCGGTGAGGGTGGGGCGCTTGAAGTGACCGACGAGCTGGTCGCGCACGGCGCCGGTCAGGTAGGGGTGGTCCGTGACGTCCTGTCGACGCTCCAGCCCCACACCTCTGCGGCCAGCGTCCGTGCTGACCGACGGGCACACCGGATGGCTAGCCGGCGTGCCCGTGTCAGCCGGGAGTGGGCTGTGCGAGGTCACGGGTCAGGATGCGGACCATCTCAGAGTGGTGCCTCTGTAACTGCTCAGCTCCCCAGGCCTCGCTCCTGGTGACTGACGCCATCCGCTGCAACTTGGGACTTTGAGTCTCGATCGTCGCCTGAAAGTTTTCTGCCTTTGCCTTCGGCAGGCTGTTGCTGAACTTGGAGTTGGCGCCGACGCTCACGAGCGCCAGGTTACCTAGGACGTGCAGCTGTCCGTCGTCGATGGGCTCTCCTGACTGCTGCTCGTCAGGGTGCTGAGGATAGAAGTGCTCGATTGAGTTTCGGTAAGTGAAGCGGAAACTCGACTGCGGGGCGTCCTGAAGGAGCAGGAAGTCCAGGTAGGTGAACACGATCCGGCTGATGCCGAACCCTGTCGGCTGGTTCGAGTCGAAGAATGCTTCTGCGACCTTGCCTCGTGCGTAGTCACGAAGCAGTGTCACCAGCTGGTCGCTCGAGACCTGCTCCGGGGTGGCCCCGGACAGACGCTTGAGCACAGTCGTGATCCAGTGCATGGTGCGCGGTGACGTATAGGTCACGCGCAGCATCGACTGAACCAGCAGGAGGTCACTCGTGACGGGGTCAATTTCGCCGTCCTCCTCGCCCTGGGTGCTGGTGCTGAAGAGGTTGACGTAGCCCGGGGTGGGCCGGCCCTTCGATTGCCTTTTGATCAGCCGCTGCAGGGACCAGTCACCGTCTTCGCCGTTGGTAGCAGTGAACTGGCGCTTGACAATGAACGCGTCGAATAGGTTACGGCAGCGGAGGAGGTCGAATGCGAAGCGGCGTACAGGGTCTGCGCCTGCGGCGGCAATCACGGCGTCAAAGCGGCTAATTAGCCGTTTGTCGTCGAGTTGGCGCTCCTCCTCGGAGTCACCGGGAGCCGTGACCTGTAGGACATGAAGCAGGAAGGACGGGAACTCAATGGTGGACCGGAAGCGGACATTGTCCTGATCCTCCGTCGACTCCTCGGACCCGGATGCTGCGTATCGCAGCAACGCATCTTCGAGGCTGAGCGAGGTGCTGCCGGGTGCGCGCCCGGTGCTGGGTGCCGCGTCACCGTGCAGCTCCGCCAGCTCGGCGAAGGAGCTCTGCTTGAGCCATGACCAGCTGTCCCCGAACAGCCGCTGGCGCATGGCGGTGTCGCCGCGGGTGAGTGACATCTGCACATAGGTGTCCATGTCGGCACACGCGTCCCAGATCCATGCAAAGCACGACCGATCCGCTTCATTATCGAGCCGACTCATGAGACGTGCCTTGACTATGTCCACCTGCGTCAGCTGCTGGCCGCGGGTGTTCATTACCTCGAAGTAGCGGTTGAGGTCGGTGTGTCGTGGTAGCCCTGCCCTAACCAGGGTGACCTTCTCGCGCAGGAAGTCGGCGAACCGCGCGCGCTCCGCTCCCCGAATGTGCTGATCCATGAACTGGCGGATCACGTTGAATCCCTGGTGGATCGCAGAGTCCTCGTCGGCGGAGGACTCCGCAGTCGAGCCAGCGTGGCGCGACGTCGCGGTCGTGATTCGGCGTAGGGCACCGGTAGCGCGAGGGCGTGACTGATAGCGAAGGCGGTCGCTGTGGCCGGTCGGAGGCAACGTTCCGTCGCCAGAGAGGAAGGCCAGTAGCAGGAAGAGGGTGGTCAGCCGCTGCTGACCGTCGATGACCTCGTAGTCGGCCTGATCGATACCTCGACGGGTGACGATGAGGTTGCCGAGGAAGTACCCCTGCTGGCCCTGATCGCTGAGAGCGTCCCAGACGTCGCTGATCAACTGCTCGATCTGCTCGGCGCCCCAAGCGTAGTTCCGCTGGTAAACCGGCACGGTGTATGTCGCACTCGCGTCCGAGAAGAGATCGGCCACGGTGAGAAGTTCGGCGTGCAGGTCGGTCGTGCCCACTCAGGCCCCCAACTGCTTCAGAAGGTCAGTGAGTCCGCTCTCGTGACCCTCGGAGTACGCGCTGCTCACAGTAGGCAGCTGATACACGACGCGCCCGTTCGACGCGTTGCGCATCAGCGTGAAGGCAGACGGTCTGCTGTCCCCTCGACCCTGGTTGTCGATGGACCGGAACTGCACGCGGAGCATCGAGACCCGAAGGGAGTACGCCCAGGCGAACAGTCGGTCGCGAGCAGCGTCCAGGTCCTCGTCCCCGAACTTGTTGGTGTAGTAGAGAACGGCCGCCAGGTACAGCTCAGCGACGTATCTGTACCTGCTCCTGCCGGGCAATTCGTCGAGGGTCGTGGGGTGCGACGAGGCATACGGCTCCAGCTGGGTCGGGAAGGACTCACGACGAAGACGCGTCAGTTCCTCGCGCATGAACGTGACCATCTCGAAGAACGGCCGTCCGGCGGTCACAGGTGCGTCGAGCTGGAACCGGATCCTGCCGGCCTGTCTCTGACTGGCAGGCGACGACTCCTGGCGCCAGGACTGAAGGATTGGAATCGCTGCCTGGGCTGCGAGGTGGTATTTCGAGTTGGGTGACGATGCACTCGTCGGCGACAGACCTTTGAACATGCCGATGTCGCGCACCGAGAATGCTGGAGCACTGTTGCCCTGTGCCCAGCGTGCGACTCGAAACAGATAGACCGAGAATAGGCGGTTGAGTTCGTCAGCAGGAACGGACTCCCAGTCTTCGACCACAGCAATCATCGCGGCATCGCCTTCTCCGCGCATCTCCCGGAGGTGGTGCGCCTTCAGCAGGTCGTGCGGAGCCAGCGGCATCCCGCGGTAGTTCTGCGAGTCAAAGACACGAAAGGCCTCGTCGACGTCATTGGTGACGATGCGTACGACCTCGCACCGGTACCTGATGAAGTCGAGTAGGTCACTGCGGTCGTCATCAGACCAGGAGCTAATGCGGCGCTCGAGCGCTTTGAGCACTCGGGTCACCGGGCTGTCGGTATCGGTAGGAAGCGGTAGGTGGGTGGCCGGATTGAGATTGGACAGGATCATTCGCAGGGTAAGCAGTCGCTGCTGACCGTCGACGACATCAAGTCCGCCGTTGTTGCTGTGAAGGATGACGGCACCCAGGACGTATGAGCCGGTCCGGTGCTTCTGGGCGCCGAAGGCCTCCCGAACATCGTCTAGCAGCTGAAGCGCAGTCGGTGGCTCCCAGCTGTATGGACGCTGGTAGTGAGGGATGCGCAGAGCCTGCTGCATGAGCTCGCCGACCTGGATGGCAGTAACGCCGTTGGCTCTGATCGTCATCGCGCACTCCAGGTGATGTAGCCGGAAGCTGAATGCTATTAGCGCTCGCTGACCCGGTGCGCTAACCGTACGCGCGACGCCGGGGTCGCTCATCGACGCCTGTCTGAGCTCCGGTCGGTGCGTGACGCATATGTGAAGCGCGTGGTGGTGAGGTGGTCTAAGCGTCGGCGGCGCGTGGCATGGTCGACAGCGACCAGAGCGCGGCGGCTATCGTGCGCAGCTGGTCCATCGAATATGGGGCCGCGCCCCCGGCTCGGGATCTAGTCGTCGGGAGCCTGACCCGGGGCAACATCACGGCGCTCAGCGCGCTCGTCGGAACGACCAACGCATGTCGGATCAATGCGTCGCTCGTGCCAGGTGCGATCTCCATCCGGCCCAGCAGCTAGCCGTAGGCAGTGTCATGTCAGTCCCGATCGCGGCCGTGTTTCCCTTGACCTCGGCCACGATCATCTCGGTCTCGCGACGCGCACGTACATCGGCATGGTCGCCGTCGGGCAGCATGTCCAGCCTCGTTCACGCAAGTGGGCGACGAACGCAGCCTGGACCTCAGTCCATTACTTCCTTGCGCTACGCGGCCCGGGCCGCGGACGTCACCGTCCGACGGGTGGGCGTAGGGCAGTGCTCCCAGGTCATCGCGACTGGCCACGACCTGAAGCCCGCGGGTCGTGTGTTCTCGAATTGCGCAACGACTGCGGTCGGTTAGGGGGGATCATTCCCGGGTGGAGCCTGCCCCTAATTATGATCGCCACAGAAACGCCTTCTACGCCGCAATGGCTGAGGAGTTCCTCAACACCGAGCCCGCCTCTGTCATTGGCCAGCTCGCAGCAGCCCAAGGTCGAGTCCACTCTGAGGTCGCCGCCAAGCAGATCCAGGCCTGGCGCACCTCGATCGAGGCGCTGCAAGCTGCGCTGTCTCGTGGTGACGCAGGGGCGACCGCTGTGGTTTTGGAGTTCCAGATGCATCGACTCCGCAAGCGCCTCGACGCCGTCGTCCTCGTCCCCGGAGTGGTCGTGATCGTCGAGTTCAAAGTCGGCTCCGACCGTTTCACCAGCGCGGATAGAGCCCAGGCAGAGGACTACGCGCTCAGCCTTCGAGACTTTCACCGCTATGCGCAGCAAGGCATCGTCGCGCCGATCCTCTGTGCCACTGCAGCCGCATGCCTTGAGGGCGGCGGAGCGGTGTTCGAGGGGGTGTCGAGCCTGGCGATGACCGGCATCTCGGACCTCGATGTCGCCATTGGCAACGCTCGCGCACTAGGCGAACAGGGCTCACCACCGCCTGCGCCCGAGCGGATGCTGGCTGACTTCCTCGCGGCTCCTTACCGTCCGACGCCTCACATCATCGAGGCAGCTCGCAACCTCTATGCCGGCCACCAGGTCAAAGACATCGGCCGTGGTGGAGCGGCAGACGAGGCGCTGGAGGCCGCGGCGAACACATTGACCGCGATCGTTCGCCAAGCCAAGGAGAACCGCGAGCACAGGGTCTGCTTCGTCACTGGTTCGCCAGGGGCCGGCAAGACCCTGCTAGGTCTGAACCTAGCGATCGTCGACCGGGACCCGGATTCCCCGGCGGCGCTCCTGACTGGCAATCGGCCGCTTGCTCATGTGCTGATCGAGTCCCTGACCGAGGACGCGGCTCGTCGCAACAAGACGACGAAAGGCGTTGAGCGTCGTGCGGTGCGAGCGGCCATCCAGAACCTGACCGACTACTTGCGCGAGCACATCTCCGGTGAAAAGCCCCCTGAGCACGTCCTGGTATTCGACGAGGCACAGCGGGCCTGGGACGCCAAGGTCGGCAGCGAGCTGATGCAGCGCGCCGCATCCGAGCCCGAGCTTTTCCTGGAGATCCTGAGCCGTCTCGACTGGTGCTGCCTTGTCTGCCTGGTCGGCCCAGGCCAGGAGATCAACCGCGGCGAGGGCGGCTTGCGGCTCTGGGGTGAGGCACTGTCGAAGTCGGTGGGCGGAGTCGACTGGAAGGTGCACTCTGCACGCGAAGCGCTGGAGGACTGCGGAGACCTCCCCGGACTGGGGTTGCCCACTCCGCTCGTCGCGGCAGGCAGGTGGACCGAGACGCCACACCTCGACCTGGGTGAGCCTGTCCGCCATCACCGCAACACGCTCTACGCGAACTGGGTAGCCGCATTGGTCGCCGGCGACATCACCCAGGCGCGCTTGATCGCGAACGACATGGCCACTCCGCCTGCCTTGCTGACTCGATCGCTTCTAGATGCGAAGCGCTGGCTGCACGGTCATGCGCGCGGCGGGAGATCGGTGGGACTGCTCGCAAGCTCAGGCGCAGTCAGGCTCCAGGCTGAGGGGCTGCCGCCAACGCCACAGTCACGCGACCTGAACGGGATCGGTCACTGGTTCCTCAAGCCCGCCGACGACTACCGATCCAGCGGCGCGCTCGAGGTGCCGCTGAGCGAGTTCGGATGCCAGGGCCTTGAGGTCGACTACGCCGGCCTGTGCTGGGGCAACGACCTGATCTGGTCTGACGGATGGGCGCCGCGCAAGATGCGCGCACCTCGCTGGACCTTCATCAACGATCAGCAGCGCCGTGCATTCCGACTCAACGCCTACCGAGTCCTTCTGACGCGAGCCCGCGCCGGCATCGTCATCTACGTGCCCCTTGGCACGGAGTCCGACGCCACTCGCCTGCCCGCCGACTTCCAGGGCATCTGGACCACCCTCCGTGCGGCCGGCGCCCAGGATCTTGACACACGAGATGAGCTGCCTTGACTGCGGTGACGCGGACGCCACACGCGGCGCCACCGCACGTGATGCTCGATGTGTGCGCCGACCGAGCCACCCGCTCAACGACCTGGAGCGCGATTGTCCGCTCCTCTAGCGCCCTTGCGGGTCCGCCCTCGCGACGGTCAGACGCACCGCACCGCCAGCCCATTGATCGAACCCGGGAGCAGCTGACCGCGCCCAGGTATAGTTGGACGGGTGTGGTCAGAGTGGCCGGTGATGCATAGCACGAGTTACTGCCGATTTGATGCACGACACGCCGGGCAAATGCGGCGCGTCGCTCAGTTGGTGACCTACGTTCGATGGTATGTCTTCCACGAGCCCCGCCACCTTCACGTTCGTGGACCTATTTGCCGGTGTCGGTGGCTTCCACGCGGCCCTGAAGGCCTACGGAGGGAAGTGTCGATACGCGGTCGAGATCGACCCGGCAGCAGCCGCCGTCTACGAGCGGAACTGGGGCCGAAGCGGCGGCCGAAGCCCTTTGGCGGACATAACCGAGGTTGCCAGCGCCGAGGTCATGGACATCCCGAGTCACGACATCCTCGCCGCCGGGTTCCCCTGCCAGCCATTCTCCAAGTCCGGCGCCCAGCGGGGCATGGACGAGACCCGCGGGACCCTGTTCTGGAACCTCGCCCAGATCATCACCCAGCGCAAGCCGAAGATCGTGCTCCTGGAGAACGTCCGCAATCTTGCCGGTCCTCGCCACCTCCACGAGTGGCAGGTGATCATCGAGACCCTCCGAGAGGAGGGTTACCGTGTCTCAGAGACCCCGGCGGTCTTCTCGCCGCACCTGCTCCCGCCCGAGCGAGGCGGGCGGCCGCAGGTCCGCGAGCGGGTTTTCATCACCGCCACTCACAATCCTGCCGGAATCGACGACGGGCTACCCGTCGAGCCTGTCGCCCAGCTCGGCCGGCGTATCGACGGTTGGGAGCCCCGCTCTCAATGGAACCTTGAGGACCTCCTTGACGACACCAGCGACATCGCTGGATGCGGCCTCAAGGACAGCGAGCGCCGCTGGATCGACGCCTGGGACGAGTTCGTCCAGCTCTGGTACGAGGCCGCTCACGGCCGCCGCCCGCCAGGCTTCCCCATCTGGGCTGACGCGTGGGCTGACTACGACAAGGTGGTCCGCGCCTTTGACGGCGAGCCGACCTACCGCGACCTCATGGACGCTGACCCCGAGCTGCCCCGCTGGAAGGCCGGGCACCTCGCCAAAAACTACGCCCTCTATGGCGCTCATCGAACTTGGATCGACACCTGGTCCAAAAGGCACGACATCTACACGGACGCCTTCCCCGTCTCGCGCCGCAAACTTGAATGGCAGGCTCAGGACACGCCCCGACTCTGGGACACCGTGATGCACCTGCGCCCCTCGGGCATCCGCGCCAAGGCCCCTACCTATCTCCCCGCGCTGGTAGCCATCACGCAGACCTCGATCATCGGGCCACGGAAACGTCGTGTCTCCCCGCGCGAGGCCGCGCGCATGCAGGGCCTGCCCAACAGCTTCGACTTCGGAGACCAGCGACCCGCCGCGACTTACAAGCAGATGGGCAACGGCGTCAACGTCGCTGTTGTGTGGCACATCCTCCGCGAGCACGTCGCCCGCGACGAGGACATCCTCAAGCGCACCGCCCCGGGGAGACGGATCATCCAGGCTGTCCTCCAGGACGCCCCGCGCTCGCCCGACCAGATCCTTGAGCAGCACGTTCCCGCAGCCCTTTAATGCGGCATCCGCGCAGGTCGGTAGGTGCTGGCAAGGTGGCCAGAGTTCCGGCCGGTTCCTACGCGGGGCCCAGGCATACTCGATCTAGCGGCTACCAGGGGTGCCGCTCGTCGTAGTCGAGTTCCAGCCAGGCCGGCGCACCTCTCAGCTATTACGACTCCCAGGCCACCGCTGGGGCTGTGGGACGCCTCGAAGTGCTGCTCTGCTCGTGGGCCCTTCGTCAGTCCCCGAAGCCCGAGATGTCATCGGTGAACTCGACAAGTGGGCGGGCCTAAGATCGGCCGCCGTTGAGCCGGAGGACCTTCTCGGTATGTGCGACCAGGTCCATTTTGTCCGGGTGCTCGCCTCTCAACCGCTGGATCGCCTCGGCGTCGTAGTTGAAGGCGTACCCGATCACGCCGACGCGTTGGGTGAAGCCGTACTTCTGTAGCCTGGACGCGTCGTGAAGCAACCCGCGGTCCTTCAAGCATCGTCCCGACGCCGAAGTTGTTCCGGTTGCCGTTGTCGCCGAAGAACTCGATCTTCCTGACCTCCAGACTCCACTCCTCCTGGTCGAGGCTGAGGTCGTCGGTGGCGCAGACATGGTCGCACTTTGCGCGCTTGACCTCGGGATACTTGATCCCGATCCGATCCTTCGCCGGTGTGAGCAGCTCTCCCGGATGTGGCAGGTCCCACATCACGTCGATCGCGCCCACGGCCTTGTCTCGCTCAACGCCTTGAACGAGGTGTGGTAGACCTCGCCGGTACGCGGGTTCGCCCGGACTTCCTCGGTTTCCAGATCGATGTACTCCGCCGCCTCGGCGTAGCGCTCTACAATCTGCTGCAACTCCACCCGGCCAACGCTAGATCACAGGCGCTTTCGAGGTGCTACCCGCGGCATAGAGACTCGCATCTCTGGAGGCCATATCGGGTGAGAGTGAGTCAGTCGACACCAGCGTCCCGCAGCGTTGACCAAGTCGGCAGGTCATCGGTCGTTAGGTCCGATCCTCGAGCCACTAAGTAGCGGTTGGCACCCGCGATCGTTCGGGTTCTGCCGCGACTGAGCCCACCCGGACTGCTGAGCTTCGACGTCGCCTACGATCGTGTGGGCGAGGCAGATGCGCTTGGCCGCCACCATGTCGGAACAATCTTCCGCGGCGATACGGTGCGCGACGTCATCGCAGATATCAACGTGTAGGCGGGAACGTGCGAACGCCCATGCTGCGTCGATCTGCTGGACACGGGCCAGCTCGGTCACGAGCTCACGCTAGAGCGGCCTGTCCCTATCGCGCCCTACTGGAGAGCAAGGATGTCAGCGAACTGACATCCGAGCGCAGCGGCACTGCTGTCCGGGAACTCTGCCTCCCACCTCATGCCGCGAACGCCGGGCACGGGGAGCGGGGCTGGCAACGCATCGGCCTCGACGTGTCGTAGCCCAGCTAGGGCCGCGGTTAGGTCGAACTGCACGCCCGTCAGCAGTTCGGGCGGCGCCCCGGCCGTCGCGAGGATCGTGCTGCGGATACGCGCGACGGTCTCGCCCGGCAGGTCGGCGAGCGTGAGGTAGACCTCGCTCACCGTCGTCCCATGTGCGACGAGCGGAAGCACAACGGATAGGAAGGAGACGCACACCCCCGGGACCTCTGTCACCTGCCGGGAGCTCACCCAGTGGACTCGCTCCGCTGCCGTCGTCGTTTTGATCTCAAGTCGCTCGCCGTTCGCACTGAGGTCGAACGCATCGTCGATGGCGGAGTGCCACCGCTCCGCCATCGCAGCGCGGTCGTTGGCGTACGCGATGGCAATGAGCTCTCCGGCGAGGCCGATCTCGACTTCGCGAGTGACGTTGCTACGTAGGTCTGACTCGAACAGCGCCTGCAGGGCGTGGATCGCGGGACCGAGATCGAGAGGGGCGACTTGCGCGGTGCTAGCTAGGCCGCTGAACACCGCAGTCACGGCGGAATGGAGGCCGTCCCAGTGCTCGCTCGGCGTGAGGCGCAGGATGCACACGTCCTCCAAGCGCCCGTACGTGCCTAGCGGGACGAGGTCGGTGGCCGGCTTGAACTCGAAGTTGCGACCGGCGAGCGCTTGCACCGCCGGTTGCTGGGGACCGACGAATACGAACGCGCCAGATCCGGCTCTGCCGACTCCGGTCCGTGCAAGCCTGTCGAGCACTCCAAGTGCCACGTCCTCCTGGCTCGCGGGTGCCTTGTCGTCGTTGATGGAAGTTGCGATGTCCTCGTAGGACAACGAAGCCGTCACTGCTTGACGCCGATCATTCTGATCGCGAACCCGTCAGGTGTCTGGATCGTCATCGCGAGGCCACCGCCGAGCCGAGATGACTCATCTCCCGAATGAACTGCTAGTGGCTCGATGAGCATCGTAATGGCGTCGTAGCCGAGTGCGGCGATAGGGGCACGTTGAGCATCACCGATATGTGGGACGCCGATGCGCGCCTCGTCGTACCACTCGTGTGGCTGCAGCGCAGACTTGTTGCTCCACGCGTTCTCCCAGATCTCGAACGCTCGAGTAGGCGGTGCCTGGGCCAGCGCACGAACCGGGAGCGCCGCTAGGTCAGGGCTGTGGCCACTGGCTGCGACCTTCAACTCGTCGAGACCGCGGAAGATGACCGTGAAGGGGAGGTTGGCGAGTCCGAGGTCACGCAACCTCGGGCTCAAGAGCTCGAGCGCGACATCGCGCTCGGCATCGTCACGCCCAGCGAGGCGCAGCGTGCGCAGTAGGCGCTCGACCTCCTCGGCGCCGCACTCGACCAACTGCCACTCGTCAAGGAGATCGCGCGCCACGTTTCCGTCCTCGAGCCAGGCGACGAACGCTCGGGAGTTGTGCTGGAAGGCCTGCGGTTGTACGAATTGCCGCACAGCCAGAACTTGACGCTGGCGTGAGATGTCATCGAGCTCGCGCGTACGTACTGCAAGCCGAGTTGGCCGCGCTCGGTTTGTCGGTCGGGCCACGTACCAAAGCGAAGGCTCCTCCATGCGTAGGTTCTTGTCCTGCGCGTCCCACTCTTCCGCTGTAGCCATGAGAACGCGCTCCACGTGAGCCAGGTAGCTGAGCATTTCAAGGATGTCAGCGAGCGCGTGAACCGTCACGACGTGCGCGTAGGTAGAGCGGTAGCCGCAGAAGCGCATCTGCTGCGAGACCGTGTCCTCGTTGGACGTCTGTGCGATGCGGGTGAAGTAGGTCGTGGTGAGCTGTGGGAACGTGAGTCCGCGGCCGAGGATGTCGCCGCCGATGACGATCCAGACGGGGTGGGCCTCCCAGGCCGCGCTTTTGATAGGCAAGGCGCCGGCCTCGGCAGTCGGGCGAGTATTGCTGGAGTTCACGACTCGAACCTCGACTTGCCCGATGAGCTTGCCGATCTGGTAGAGGTGCTCGATGCCGAGGTCGTCGGGAAGGTCGACTGTTGAGCCGGTTGCTGTGTTGGCTCGGCTGATGATCGCTGACCAGGCCTGGGCGAGTTGAGTCGGTGCCATCGAAGCGTCGTTCGCGCGGATCGCGTCTTCGAGATCCTGGCGTAGATCGGCAAGTATCGTCTGCACGCTGCCGTAGTCGATGACGTGGTCCTGAGTCTTCGAGCTTGTGTGCACGAGCATCTGGACCGACCGCATGCCGGCGTGGGCTGCCTTGTCGCCACGTCGGTAGAACGCATCGGGGTGGTGTGCGCGAAGCCAGCCCGCGCAGAGCACGTCAGCGACGGCGCGTCGCATGCTGGCCGGTGGGTGGTCAGCTGACCTGTTCGCTGTGGGCCAGTCTGCGACTGTGACACGGCCATGGCGTTGCGCCGGGTCGACGAGATCAGCGACGCCGAAGTATTCAGTTCCTGGTCGGGTGACTGCGCAGTAGTCGGGCCTCAGGGCGCCGTCGAGCTCGGTGAGGAAGATGGCCTGTGGGGTCGCGGTGTATGAAAGCCAGACGTGGTGCTTCGCGGCATCGCGAAGTGCTTTGAGCTCGGCGTAGGTTGCTGCCTCCTCGTTCCTCCTGGTCGCAGCGTTCGGCGATGCCTGGTCCGCCTCGTCGTCGATGATGAGAGCGGTGACGCCCTCGCCGAGCTCTTCGGCGACCTTGCCGAAGAGCCATTTCAGCGCGTCGACTCGGGGCTTGGTCTTCATCGAAACCAGGATCGGTAGGCGTTCGGGCCACAGTCCCTCACCCTCGCGCCAATCGCGACGCTGCTGGGTCCGCCGCACCACGCTTTCCAGGAAGGCCTCATTCTTCTCAGCTTGCGCTCGCGTTGGCACGGGCATTGCGATGACTGGGCTGGAGGGCAGACCACTCAGGTCACTGTTGATGCGGTCGGTCGTCTGGCCATTGAGTGCCTCGGTGACGCCTGTGAAGATGACGGCGACATCGCACCGGTCCGCGGCCCAAGAGAGCATGCCGAGCTGGCTGCCAGTCTTTCCTGACTGGACCTTTCCCATGACCAGGTAACAGACCCCTGCCATGTCGCGTTCCAGCAGCTGTTCCTCGGCGCGGCCACTGAGGCGCTCAAGGTCCTCGCTGAGCCGTATGGCGTCGCCCGAGCCAACGTCCTCGCCGACTGCGCCAACGAACTCTCGTCTCTTGGCGTTGAGGTACTCCTTGAGGGCTGATGCCCCAGGCGTGGCTTCGCGAAAGACGCTCATCTACTCCTCCGGGAGGTCGTCGGGCTCAGGGTGCACCAACTGCAGGATCTGGTTCATCTTCTGTCGTATGAGGTTCCGTTCAGCACTCTCGACGAACACCTCGGCTGCGCCCAGCGAGAGCGCGACGCGTGTGAGCAGGGTTCGCATCGCCACATCGATCGGTGGCAGGTCATCAAATAGAGGGTGGGCCTCGTTGACGACGATCTCGTGCGCTCGACAGTGCTTGTCGTCGGTCACCGTCAGGAACGGTCTGGTGCGGTTCGTGGAGAACCGCAGAGCGAACGAGTGTGTATGAATCTCTCGGTCGGTGATGGTGAACCGGTACGCCGGGGAGTCCTCGCCGAGGTCAGAGGCATCGTTGTCGGGCGGGTTGTGGCTGATCTTGCCGTCGGCTGCCTTCTTGAGGTCTTTCGCCGCTGTGGTCGACGCTGTCGAGAGTCGCTTCTTGTCGACCTGGCTTCGCTTCCTGCGTTTGAAGTTGACCGCCATGGACCACAGGTCGAGCTTCGGGTCCTTCATCTGGGCGAGCACGTGATCGACGAACTCGGCCTCCTCCTCAGGAGTCCAAAGCGTTGAGTCGGTCGTGATCGACTTGCCAAGGGCCGTTACATCGAACTCGCCAATGTAGCTTTGCGAGCGATACCCGCCGGACTGGCCGAAGATCTCCCGAGGACGGAAGCCTGAGTTTGAGTCGTGTATCCCATCGAGTGGAGTAACACCGCCGATGCCCTTTCCTCGGTAGTGCAGCGTGAACCCGCTCAGTTCGCGGCTCATCGTCTCGAGAATGCCCACCCAGCCCTCGATCACCTTTCCGGTGCTGAGTTTGGCTCTGACCTTCTTTCGCCATTTTCGCTTGCGAGCGCCTTTTTCCGGTCCGTCTGGAGACGGCCAGAACGGCTCGCTCAACAGGGTCGGTGGCGCGAACGAGAGCTGGGTTCCGTCTAGGAAGAGTCGAACGGGGTGTGCGGTTCCGTCGCCGATGTCGGCCACCTCGCCAACGGAGAGGAACTTTCGGTAGATGGATGGTAGGTAGGCAGCGACGGTGGCACGGGTCTTGCCGGCGACGGGCGCGTTCTGCCAGAGCCCCTCTACGGTGATCCGAGTACCCGAGTGCTTTCTGCCTTGGATTGAGCGAACAGTCGCGTTGGCTTGAGGTTGAGTGCCGGACTCGCCGAGGTCGATCTCCACTTTCCAGCCCCGCGGTTCGCCGAGTGGCCAGGTCTCGATCGTGAGGTGGCGTCCCCACCAGAATGCGGCTGCTTTCATGCCCACGCCATGAAGGTTCAGGCCAACCGAGGTGTCTTTGGGTGGCTCTCCAGTGCGAAGCGCTCGGGGTAGGTCCTCGCGAGCGATACCGGCGGCGTTGTCCTCAACCACCAGTCGTCCGACGCGATCATCGAACGAGATACGGACGTCGCAGACGTATTTGGAGCCATAGGCGTCGGAAAGACGATTGAGGTTCTGGAAGTAACTGGAGATCGAGTTATCAACGAACTCTCCCAGGGCGTACCAAGGCGTAAATGAAAGACTGCGGAACATCCGCAGGGCAGCCGCGTCTGGACGGATGTCGACCACGAAGCCCTCGTCGTTGCGACTCCCCGATGGCATCGCCGCCCCCTTTCTCGAACCGGTCTCGCGACCATACACAGTCGTCATGGGATATGTCGGTCAGAGACGACGGTGCTTGCGCGCTGCACCGGCCTGCCCTCAGGCGGTTGGGCGTGCGCGAGCACCCTTAGACGGTCGACGATCAGGCTTTAGGCCCTCGACCTGTTGCGCACGGTAAGGGGACGCGTTCCATGAGGTGGCATGCTCCGTTTCGTCGCCGACTCGGTATCGGGACCGCGGCAGGCGCACATCGGGCTACGTCGAGATTAGGTCCGGTTCTGCGCTGACGAACGTGGCGCGACCGGGCACGCGCATTGGGTGCGAAGAGCGGGGCGCTGGTGACTGGCGCGTGCGAGACGTGGCGCCGTCCTGATCGCCTGCCCGGTCGCTGCCCTTTGGTGTCTTGGCGGACCGTGTTGGAGGCGACTGCTGGATCGGAGGGAGGCCCTGGCGATGCTCAGGATCGATTGCCCCCGTTGCCGCAGAGGGTCTTGTTGAGGCCATGCATGCGCCAACCTGGCTCGCGTAGCGCTCGCGCCACTCGGTGAGTGCTCGAACCGGGCAGGTCAGGGTGTTGCTTCCTTTGGGAATGCCTACCTGTTGACCTCGTCTGCTCTGGTCGGTCTTGGACCGGCGAAGCGTGACCACGATCCCGTCCTCGGTCCATCTGAGGTCACGCCACTGCAGCTCCACGCGCCTGAATGCTCCGGCGAACCCGAGGATTGGCAACGCGCGGTCTCGCAGTGTAGTGCTACAAGGGCGCGAAGGAGGTCGGCTGCACGGACCGCGGTGATCCTCTCGCCAGGCGGGGCCAGTGCGGTGCATCGTGACTTGCGGACTCGGAAGACCGACTTGTGGTCAGCGGTGTCTGCTCGCGTGGGGAGCGGCCAGTGGCAACAGTCGTGACCACTTGCCGGCATCGGCGGTCGAGTGCGTTCGCCATGCTGTCAGTGGTCCGCGACTGCGGCTAGGTCGCTAGTGTCGAGGATCGTGCGTGCTGCTGGGGCGCCGGGAGAGGGGGTCGTGAGGCGGACGGAGTCGGCCTCGACGTGCACCTGAGACCACTGCAGTCGTGAGATCGCGCCGTCGCTGAGTCCGATAGAGCTCATAGTCAGATCGCGCGGTCCCGGGCACGGCGCGAGGTGGTCGGGTCGGTGTCGACGTCGCGCAGGACGTATCTCGGGTCGTCCATTCTCAGGGCTGCCATCGGCTCGTGGCGCTGACTCGGTGGATGGGCGCGGCTCAGGCCCCTAAGGAAGGTGGTCATCGCCGGGTCCTTGCCCGGTGGGATCAGGCCGGCCTCCAGGTGCACTCGATTGACAATAGCCATCCATCCGCGCAGGGTGCCGAGGGCGGCACCGGACTCGCCTATTTTGTCGGCCAGGTCGAGCATTACGGTCTCGGGCTGCGAGGGCAGCGACGGCGGGTCGTGGGCGTCGCACCAGGCATCGAAGAGGCGCCGCCGTCGGGCGTAGCCCAGGCGCGTGCGCTCGGTGACGGCCTGGGAGAACAGCTGAGCCGTCTGGACGACCAGCGGCTCGAGTGAGCCGGTCCTCTCGGCGGTCGCGCTCGGGTCCACGTTGCGCTGCTTAGACGCGCGCCTTGCAGGTGGGGCCAAGAATGCCTGCAGGCGGGCATCGCGAAGGATCGCGCCACCGCCTGCCCGGTCGCCTCGCCGAGTGCTTCTCCCGGTCGCCTGGCACGCGCTCTTCTGACGCGGACGACGAGGAAGCCGAGGCGTCATCTCTGCTGTCCTCGGTCGAGCCTCGGGTGGCTCAGGGTCGAGCGCGGTGCTGCCTGCCGTCGTGGCTGCGAGGAGCGGATGCCTCGACTTGGCGAGTCCACCGTCTGAGTGTGCCGCGCGCCGCGCATGCGGCTATAGCGTCTAGGTCAGCAAGCGCAGCCGACGGCCGGTGAGGACGCGACCGGTGACCAGTCACATCGGACCTCACTCGCGCCGTCGCCTTGCGGATCGACGGAGGTGGTCCAGCGACTGGGCCCGTGAGGCGGAACAGAGGGGTGAAAGGGGAGCAAGTGAGCAAGGGATACCAGTCCTGGGCCTCCTCGCCTGCTGCCCGCCGCACGATGCTCGGCAATCGTCGTAGCGGCACTCGACCTGAGCTTGCGATCAGGAAGGTCGTCTTTGCTGCGGGTCTTCGCTACCGCGTTGATGCTCGTCCTGTGGCCGACTTCAACCGGCGGGCTGATCTGGTCTTTCGGTCAGCCAAGGTGGCCGTGTTCGTGGACGGCTGCTTCTGGCACGGCTGCCCAGAGCACGGCACCCAGCCCAGGACGAACTCCGACTACTGGTCCTCGAAGATCGGCAGGAACGTCGCGCGTGATCGAGACACCGACGCAGTCCTGGGTGAGGCGGGCTGGAGGGTGCTGAGGTTCTGGGAGCATGATGACCCTCGAGCGGCTTCGGCAGAGGTCGTACAGGCAGTACGCGGCGACAACGGTGCCCTGCCAGCTGAGCGACCTGAGCGACCTGAGCGACCTGAGCGATGAGGTGCTCCCCGGCGGCTCTCAGGAGGTGGAAGGCGCCGGGACACATGCCGGAGGAAATGCCGACCGGGCGTCGAAGCAGGAAGGTCGGCGCAAGTGGGTCGCAGCCACGTGCGCACCAGCAGTCGTCAGCGGCTGTGTCATCAGCCGTGTCGGTCGTGCTGGTGTTGCGGGTCGATATCGAGCGTTGCCCTCGCCGGTGGGGTCGCACCTACGGGGGCGCATCGCGCGGGTGTGCGGGCATGCCACGGAGCGAGGCAACTGGCCGCGCAGGTTCGGGGGTTCGTCATGTCTGCATCGCTATGGGTCGTCGTCGCGGTGACCGGCGTTGGGGCGCACGTCATGTGCTGAGGCGTCGACGAGGGGGCCGCCGGTGAAGCATGTCCCGTTCTCGGCTACTCGCGATGACACGACAGGGGCCTTCGTCGTCTCGGGCGACATCGAGAAGGCCGACCTGCGTGAGCTCCTTGAGGCGCTCGAGACCACCGAGGACACGGTGACGATCGACTCGAGCGCGGCGTTCTATCTGTCGAGCTAAGTGCTAGGCGCACTCGCTGAGGCCGCCCATGAGTCGGACAGACGCCCGGAGCCCCCTGCCTTCGAGATCACCGCGGCGGCGGGCTCCATCGCCGCGTCTGTACTGACAGTGACAGCCGTCCCGTTCCGGACGACCACCGCCCGCTAACTGTTCTGGCGTCGATGGTCGAGCTGGGATGCAGCGAGCAGTGAGCAGCGAAAAGGGATGCAGCGAACAGGGATGCAGCGAGCAAGGCTGACCGAGCCGAGCGATCTCAGGTCGGACCGAGCCGAGCGGTTCTGGTCTGCCACGGCTGGGCTGCCTGGAGCCGGCGGCGCACGCCTTCACTGCCCACGCGGGCGATCGACTCCAGGCTGCCGCACACTACGAGTTGGGTGCGCGCCCGCGACAGTCCGACGTAGAGCATCTCGCGGGCTCTGTCGTTGTCCTTAAACCCGTTTGCCGCCAGAACGACAACAGGGCGCTCGAGGCCCTTGAAGCCCAATACGTGGCCGTAGAAGACGTAGTCGTCGTCGAAGAAGTCGTCTCGGTAGGCCTGCCAGCCGCTGCTCGACTGCGGAGGTGTGGACATTGTGGCGGTGCTTGGTGGTCAGCAGAGCGATCTTGCCGGCCGGCCACTGGTCCAGCAGCGTGTCGACGACCTCGTCGGCTACCGCGCAGGCGTCGTCCTCGGCGCACTCGGCAAACCAGACCGGCGGGCCCTCGAGCCCGCCGTACTGCATCTGGCTGGAGGCCAGGCTGCCGAAGACCTGCGCGATCCGCTTGGTGTTGCGGATGCTCTGACGCAACTCGAACGGGGGGATGTCGATCGGGGGAGTGGCCCGACGGCTGAAGACCCGCTGGTCCTCGTCCATGAACACGTAGATGCGTCCCTGGGAGGGGTCACGCAGGCACAGCAGCAGCGAGTCCCACCACCTGTCGCCGAAGTCCTGGGCCTCGCCGACGACGATGGCCTCGAACCGCTATGAGCCGGCGTCGCTGCGGCCAGGCCGCCCAGTGCGGTGGGGAGCTCGTGCTCGTAGGAGTCGGACTCGGGCCCCTGTTGGGCCGGGCGCTCCCCACGACAGCGCGAAGTCGTGGAACAGCCCGACGTAGGCCGGCCGATGACGCCAGTCTGCTGTCGTGCGTTGCAGGAAGCGCCCCAGGCCGCGTGAATAGCAGACCAGCGCGACACGCTGGCCCTCGGCCGACAGGCGTCGTGCCTGCTCCAGCGCCAGCCACGTCTTCCCGGTGCCCGCGCCACCGATGACCGCGAGACGCGAGTAGTGCCTCAGGCTCTGCAGCACGCCGGACTGGTCACGAATGAGCTGCTCGACGCGCTGCTCGTGCTCATCAGCGATCGTATGGGGCTCGTCGCTGCCGCCGACCTGAGCGGTAAGGGTCGCGATCAGGTCCTCGACAGCATCGCTCGAGGCTGGCTCGTACCCGTCGCCACCCTCGACGGCTGAGCGGATCACCTCGGCTGCGTGCTGAAGCCCGTCTGCGTCGATGACCAGGTCGCGTGGGCAGTCGGGTGGGCTGGCGGTGGCGGGCACCCGCATGTGCGGCATCGCGATCAGGTGCTGGATCCGAGAACAGCCAGCCGCACCGCGACCGGCCTTGAGAAGGCGCTGCAGGGCGTGCCTGGCATCTGACGCCTGCACCAGCGGGTGCCCGATCGGACGGCGCTGCGACCCGCGCGAGCTCCACCACCGCGCATTGGAGTCACGCTCGACGTGCCTGCCCTTGACCTCGATCGCAGCGATCCCGACCCCCGGGCCACGCCACGAGCAGGTCGATCTCAAACTCGCGGCCGTCCTCGACGATCAGCTGGGAGTAGAACAGCGCAGCCTCGTCCGGGAGCTGTGATGCCAGCGCCTCCCACACGGCACGCTCACCGTTGCGGCCCTCGCCGAACACCGGGTCAGGAGGATTAACAGAGCCATAGCCTGAGCCCGTCACGAAGAACCCGACTTCTTTACCAAACTCCGAACACTGTCGGTGGGTCGAAGTAATCTCCCGGTATCAACCTCGAGGGCTAGCCAGAGCCGGTCGACGAGGCGTACCGGGCCAGGTGATTTCGCCTGGCGCGGCGGGTTGGAGCGTCGGGCTGACTTGGGTCGGTCGCCGCGCGTCAACCAGCCGTAAACAGCCCGGGGCGACCAATTACGCGCGCCTTCGCGCACATCCCCAGACCAAGCAAGGCCCGCCACAAGCGGGAGACCAAGCAAGCCAGTGAGGAGCGTAGGTGGATCTGGAGCAGTGGGCAGCGGCGCTACACGACAGTCTTGCCACGCGCGGGGGTCCTGGACGGCTGCTGTACCTGTACGTGGATCGCGCCGATCTTGCTGTGGTCAGCGGTCTGGCGGATCCCGATCTGGCCCTCGACGACCTCTGCGGTGCCTTCCGGGCAGAGCAGACGGTCGAGCCGTTCGCGCGGCAGGCACGCGCCGCTGAGCAATGGCGCCGATCCGGTTGGGTCGGTCCGTGCCCGTTCCTGCCGGCGCTGGCGATGACGGTCCTGGCAGTCACCGAGGAGCCACTGGGCAGCTCCCACGGCGTCTACCGCCGACTCAACGACCTCCTGGGTCTGGAGCCCGACGCCAAGGAGCCGCCGGGCTACAGCAGCCACGTTCCGCAGATGTGGCAGATCTGGAACGAATGGCTCACCACCGAGGGCGCGCACTACGGACGCCCCAGCGCTCGCAGCTACCCGCCCTACGTCTACCAGGGCTGGGCACGCAGCCAAGGCATCATCCGACACCGCGAGCGCCTGCTGATCGAGGACTTCGTCGCGGGAGTCCCGCATGCCCGCGGCCGCGACACCGACCGCGCAACCTGACACAGCGAGCGACCGGAACGACGGACCAACGGACGACCTCAACGAGGCCAGTCGGCTGCGGGAGCGTCGAGCCTGGCTGGAGACGCTCGCCGACCACCTGCTCGAGTGGCTGCGCCTTCGAGGACAGGATGGAAAGCGCCTCGTCGAACTCTTGGGCGAGGAATCACGCGCGATCGTCATCGACGTGCTCGGTGACGAGGCCGACCGCCTCGCAACGCATAGCCCGCGGGCCCCGGGCGCGAGCAGCGGGGATGCTGCGTGCGACGCTGATGTACGACCAGTGGGACCGCGCGTTCGGCGGCTGCCTTGAGGTCGACGAGCGTCTATGGGGCTCCACCATCCACGTCGCAGGCGAGGAGTACGAGCTCTCCGGCGCAGACCTGCGCGTGCCGATCCCGACAGCCGAGTCCGCCAGTGCCCTGCTCAGTCGAGGTGAGTCCTGGGCGCTGCGCCCCGGCCTGACCCTGCGGCTGGCGCCGACGTCCGCCGTCGTCCTGCACGAGGACCCATTGCTCGGTGCACTCGTCCAGGTCAGAGGCAGCACGGCGGCACGCAGCTACACCGTCCTCGTCCGCGACGACCTGATCGCACGGGTCACCGAGGCACTCGCTGACCAGGCCCCTTTGAACACGGTGCCAGTCGGGTCAGAGGTCTCCGGATGGACCTGGATCCGGGCCGTCCGTCCCACCGCAGACTCCGCCGAGCTGCGCGCTCTGGGACTTGGAAGCCTCGCCATCGCAGCCAGCAGCCCGCTGGCGCTCGATGGCGGACTTCAGCTCGAAGGGCGCCTGTACCTGACCGGCGGAGAGCCAGACATCGTCGCTCCCGACACCGCGACCATCATTCTCGACGGCCGCGAGATCCACCGTCCTCACCGACCCGAGCCATCACGCCAGACTCTCAATGATCAGATCGAGTCGAGCGTCCTTGAGCAGAGCGGCCTGGGTCCGAGCGACCTTGGGCCGAGTGACGTTGGGCCCGGCGACCAGGCCACCGTCGTCGGCGCCGGGGACGGTCCTGGTGATCCCCAAGCCAGTGCAGCCGATCCGGGCCACGAGACTGCATCAGAGGAGGCAGCCGTCGCGGTCGCAGCCAGCGTGCGTGCTGGCTCTGTCGAGTCGAGAGGGTCATCGGGGCGGGCTGTGACGATCCGCCTGGCCGA
Source organism: Nocardioides sp. S-1144 (assembly GCF_005954645.2). Lineage (NCBI taxonomy): Bacteria > Bacillati > Actinomycetota > Actinomycetes > Propionibacteriales > Nocardioidaceae > Nocardioides > Nocardioides dongxiaopingii. Next base: position 2,614,849 of record NZ_CP040695.2, on the reverse strand, counting down.
CCTCTACCTTGATCCAGGCGACCACGAGGTCCTCGACGAGGCTGGGCGCACGGTCACGTTCAGCACCGTGGCCCACATTCGAGAGACGCCCGACAGCGGTGGGCGCTGGTCCAGCGTGCTTGATGCTCTCGCCCCGCAGCCTGCCAATGTCACGCAGACGACGTCAGTCACGCCTGTGCTGCGAGCCAGCGGTGCGCTTGCCACCACTCTCGTTCCTCAAGGCGAGGCCGGGCGCATCCGCCTTCCTCCTCCACGCCAGGCCACCGGAGCCAGCAGCCTTCGCATGCTGCGAAGCCGTGTGTGGCCGAATCGACGAGCTCTCGTGCTTCGCGAGGACGGATCACTCGTTGAGGTCTTCCCCGACACCGAGCCATGGCTTGGCGAGATCGGGCTGCGCGCCGCAACCGTGGACGTGCTTCGCACCGTGAGGAGCATGGACCCTCGCCCCGTCCTGTTCATCGAGTACGCGGCACGCGCTGCACGCTGCATCGCGGTGGAGATCCCGTCCGATGCGGTTCTGATGCCCGGACAGGTTCCGTGGATGCCCGCCACCGATCTCGTCGGCGCCGTCGCCTCAGCCACCTGGCAGGCCGATCCGAGCGCAGACGCCGCACGACGACGGCTCCTTAGCCTGGCCCTGCAGCAGGCCCGGTCTGCCCCAGTGGGCGGACGGCAGCCTTCAGATGCCGGACGCGTCGGGAGCCACGTAGGCCGACAGCCGGGCCGACAGCCGAGCCAATCAGGCACAAGGACGCCCGCCGCAATCACCAGCGCGCCCGCCCCGGCGGTCTTCGACCCTCGCGACGATGTCCTCAGCGACGCCTGGGCCCAAAACCCCTACGACGACGTCCTCGGCTGGCTCTGCGAGCGCAGAAGCGCCTCAGCAAGCATGGCTTCGTTCGCTCAGGCATGGTCCTGGGCCTGTGAGCGCTACGGGCTGACCAGCATCGCCGACCGCAGCAGACTGGCCATCAGCCGTCTCAGCGACCTCGGGTTCATCGAGCCCGACTGGTCACGACACCGCATCAACGCAGCACCCGCATGCCTGATCGAGCTCCCCGCGAGCAGCGGACTGCTCCTGCTGGCAGGCGCACGTCCACCACGACTGCTCGAGCGCATCGTGGACGACGAGGACGCCAATGAAGCGGTCGCACACGCCACCGGCCTGTGGACCATCCACCGCCGGGTGCAGACCATTGACGACCTGCCGGCGGCTCCGACGGCCATCTACCTCGAGCTCGACACCGCACACACACCCGACGCCCTCGACGGACTTGCCGCCCTCGGCGTGCACACCACCGCGGACCCGGCAAGTCGGATCCTGGCCTCCCTGCCGGCCGCAGCCGAGATCAGCAACAGCGCCATCCACCTGACTGCCTCGCCCGCGCAGGACATCGAACGGCGCCGCCTCTCACTGAGCGGCACCACCGACTGGTCACCGGTCAGCCACGACAGCGCACCCGGCCTGTACCGGTACCGGCTGGTCCGCGGTGACCAGTACGCCTGGCGCGCGACGCCTGACGCGCCCCTGCTCGCCGTCACCCGGTCCATCGGAGTCTGGCTCGACGACGCCCGCCAGCAGGCAACATCCGAGCAGCTCCGGCGCCTGGTCCACCACACAGGAGCCCGCGCACTCGATGCCTCCACCCAGCTCGGCCTTCCGTGGCCCATCCGTCGCGCCCTCACCTTGAGAACCGGGCTCCTGCCGACACCAGGCGAGCCGCCGGCCGGCACCGCCCTTGACCGAGGCACCCACCACACCTATCGCAACATTGACTACGACACGGCCGAGCAGGTCGGCAGGATCCTCGGTCGCCCCCTGCTCCACTGACCCCTGCTCCACTGACCCCTGAATCACGGGCCGAACGCACTGGCTCGGGCCCTGTGCACTCGCAGAGATCTACCTACAGCCGAGAGAGAACGAGCCTTATGACCAGCAACGGCGCTACCCTGCAGCACCTGTACGCCAGTCTCGGCGACGACTTCATGCGCTTCTACAACACCGCCTACGAGTTGCGAGACGATGCGCTGGCACAAGAGCGCGAACAGTTGCTCCGCACTCCCGGTATCGCGCTGTCCGAGCCGTACGTGGAGGTCATGCCGACCTACCCCCAGGCCGTCGAGACTTTGAAGCAGACGCTCGACGACCTGTACGCGTCGAGTGCGCTCGAGCTGCTCACTGCGGGTGTCATGCCCCGCGAACGTCCCTACCAGCACCAGAGCGACTCACTGCGTGCCTCCCTGACCGGGCACGACGTCGTCGTCGGAACCGGCACCGGGTCGGGCAAGACCGAGTCGTTCCTGCTGCCCGTCATCACCAGACTGGTCCAGGAAAGCGACCGCTGGGCGCCACAGCCACCATCGGACACCCGGTGGTGGGAAGGCTCGAACGCGTTCGTGCCCCAGCGCCGCTCGAGCACGACCGAGCGACCCGCAGCGGTGCGCGCCCTGCTGATGTACCCCATGAACGCGCTCGTCGAGGACCAGCTCGTCCGACTACGTGAAGCGCTGGACTCCCCGGCCGCTCGAGCGTGGTACGACGCCAACACCAACGGCGAGCGGTTCTACTTCGGCCGTTACACCGGCCGCACCCCGGTACCCGGGACCAGGCAGACCGCAGCCGAGGGCCGCGTCAGGCTGCTGCGCCAGCTCATGCGCGAGACCGACCAACGACACCGCCGCCTCATCGACCGCATCAAGAACGACGACCAGCTCGACGCCACCATGCGGTACTTCCTGCCCTCGACCGACGGCGCCGAGATGCGCAGCCGATGGGACATGCAGGCCACGGCACCCGACATCCTCATCACCAACTACAGCATGCTCGCCATCGCGCTGGGTCGCGACGACGAAGCCCCGATCTTTCAGCAGACCCGCGACTGGCTCCAAGACGAGCGCAACGTGTTCACCCTCGTCGTCGACGAGCTCCACATGTACCGCGGGACCGCCGGCACCGAGGTCGCACTGCTCCTTCGCCGCCTGATGCACCGCCTCGACCTCCTGGACCGACCCGACCAGCTCTCAATCATCGGAACCTCCGCATCCATCTCAGACGACGACACCGGGCGCCGCTTCCTGACCGAGCTGTTCGGACGCGACAGCCGCCGTTTCACGTTCATCAACGCTGCACAGGACACACCCGCCCCGACCAACCTCGACTCCTACACCGGCCTCCTGACGAGTCCTGACGATGCCGACATGACCGGCATCCCCAGTCCGACTGACAGCGCGACCGGTGCGCTGCTTCCAGACGGTGAGCTCATCGCCACGGCACTGCGCTCAGCACTCTCGACGCCACACGGGATCAAGCCGGCTGCCGTCAGCGACGTAGCGGCCGCCTTGTTCCCCAGCCTCGACGCGGAAGGTGCCGCCGCCGCGATGACCGGGCTGCTTGAGCACCTGCACCAGATCAAGGACCCCGAGCCGCGCCTCCGAGCCCACTACTTCTTCCGCACCCTTCAGGGACTGTGGGCCTGTTCAGACCCTGAGTGCAGCGTCGTCGAGCCCCAGTTCCGCTCTGTGGAACGACGTGTCGGCCGGATCTACCCGGCGCCTCGATTCACCTGCGACTGCGGCAGCCGCGTGCTCGAGCTTCTCTACTGCGAGTCGTGCGGCGAGTCCATGCTCGGCGGGTTCGTCGCCCGCACCCATCATGGCGAGTACCTCATCTCCACATCCAGCGACCTCGGCAGCGTCCCGGACCGATCTAGCGGAGCGCGCAACGCCAGCACCTACCGGGTCTACTGGCCTACCAGCCGGACGCCGGTCATCCTGCGGCCATGGACACGCATCGGCCGCAAGGGTGCCAACGACTCCCAGGCGCCGTCCTACACGATGGCGTTTCGCCGTACCGTCTACCGGCCAGGGACCGGGGCGATCATCGCACGACCGGCCGGAGCAACCGGGTACGTCTTCGACATCCGCTGCACCAACGTCGCCGATGCCGTCGGGCGGATGCCCGCCATGCCGACCCAGTGCCCCTCATGCGGCGATGATCAAGAGCGGACCTGGCTCGGGAAGCCCGAGGACGCGCAGCGCTCGCGCTCGCCGATCCGGACTCAGGGCGTCGGTTTCGATCGCGCGAACCAGGTCCTGACCGGATCGTTGAAGCGCGGCCTCGAATCGCGCCTGGTCACCTTCTCTGACAGCCGGCAGGGCGCCGCGCGCGTTGCAGCTAACCTCGAGCTGGCGCACTACCTCGACCTTGTCCGCGCCCTCGTGCTCGACCAGGTCACCGGCGCGGACTCTGAGCGAGCGGGCATCGACGCCTTCCTTGCCGGGGAGCGCACCGAGCAGGCCAAGACCGCCTGGCGTGGCCTGAGGGCAAGGGACGCCGCAGCCGCTGCTGCCTACCTGATGCGCAACGCTGGAGACGACCTCGACGATGAGGAGCTGGCTGCTATCGCACGTGTCGACAAGCAGCTGGCAGGCTCACCGACCCTGGTCGACCTCGCGGGATCTCTTGAGCCGAGACTGCTCACACTCGGAGTGAACCTGGCTGGACCGGCGAAGTCGAAGCAGGTGACCAAGGACGCCGCGAAGCGACACTGGAAGACCTGCTTTGCCTGGACGAGCAAGCCCCCAAAGGAGCGCGGAGCCGCACTCGACGCCGGCCAGCGCCAGCTGGTCGATGGCATGCGAAGCCACTTGGGCCAGCAGATCGTGCGCACCGCCTTCGCACCTGGAGACCGAGACATCGAGTCGCTCGGACTCGCTCACGCCCGACCGGACCTGCCGTTCCGCGTCATGGGATGGAGCGACGAGGTAGCCCAGGAGTTCGCCTGCTCGGCACTTCGCATCCTGCTGCGGTCTCGGCGGATCATCTGGATCGGCGAGGCCGCCGGCGGCTGGCCCTCCACCTTGAAGGAGTACGCAGAGCACGTCGTCACCCGCAACAGCGGGCCCGCCGCAGACAGCGTCCTGGCCAGCCTGGGCAGCCACCTGCGCGCCGACGCCAGCACCGGCTTCCGCCTCCTGCCCGATCAGGTTCGCATCCAGGTCGCACAGAGCAGCCAGATCTGGCGATGCACGTCATGCCGCACACGCCACATGCACCCATCAGCCGGGTGCTGCGTAGCGTGCGGCAAGCAGCTCGAGATCGAGACCCTGCCAACGCAGCCGGACAGCGACGCGGGGCTGTCAGCCGAATCCACGGCTGGACCAGCAAAGGCCGCGCACGGGGCGCCTAGCGCGGACCCAGACGCTGAGTCTGCTGCCGAGTCTGTTGCCGACTCTGGTGGCATCTCCAACTACTACGCCTGGCTCGCTGCTCAGCCCAACGGGATCAGCCGCCTGCACTGCGAGGAGCTCAGCGGCCAGACCGACCCGCTGGAGGCGCAGTCGCGACAAGCCCAGTTCCAAGACGTCTTCCTCGACGAGTCCGAGGTCGAGATCGTCGACGGCATCGACGTCCTCTCAGTCACCACCACCATGGAGGCCGGCGTCGACATCGGCGCGCTACGAGGCGTCGTGATGGCCAACATGCCGCCACAGCGATTTAACTACCAGCAGCGCGTGGGACGAGCAGGTCGTCGCGGCGACCGCCTCGCGATCGCACTGACCGTATGCCGTGGAGCACGCAGCCACGACGAGCACTACTTCGCCAACCCGGCCGCCATCACCGGAGACGCACCGCCGCAGCCGTTCCTCGACACCCGCAGCGAGCCGATCCTTCTCCGGTCGTTCACCGCATCGGTCCTGGTCGATATGTTCCGCGTCATCGCGATCCAGGTCCCGGGGTTCGATCCCGGACGCTCGGTTCACGGCCAGTTCGGCACCGTCGACGACTGGAACCTCAACCCAGCAGTCAGCACGTCAGCCCGGGCCTGGTTGCGGGCCAACACCGCCGTCCTGGACGGCATCGCACAAGCGATCCTGGCCTCGACGCGCGGCAGCACCACCGTGCAGGACCTCATCACCTACGCCCAGTCCGATCTCGCTGACCACATCACGACCGCGGCTGCGACCGGTCGACACCCAGCCCTGTCCGACACACTCTCCGCGGCCGGAATACTGCCCATGTTCGGGTTCCCGACCCAGGTCAAGGTCCTCTACACAGCCCCGCCGCGGACCGCACAGGAGCCCAGCACGCTGGACCGTGACGCCGACATCGCGATCTCCGAGTTCGCGCCCGGCTCAGAAATCGTCAAGGACAAGGCCATCCACACCGCGGTCGGCGTCGTCGACTACTACCGACGCACGAACGGCTCATGGGGCCAAGGAGACGACCCGCTCGGCGACACCGACGTTGCCGGCATGTGCTCGGTGTGCACGCACATCGCACTCGACCAGGCAGCACTGACACCACAGTGCCCGACCTGCGGAGCACCCGACCCCCTGTATGCGCAGGTCACGATCGCCCAGCCCGTCGGGTATCGGACAAGCTTCCGGCCGCGTGACTACGAGCAGCTCTCAGACCCCACCTCCCGGGCCTCGCAGCCTCGAGCCGCACTGCCTGACATGCCCGGTGCCCACATCCACAACGCCGAGTACCGCTCCGTCAACGCCGAGGTCGTCGCCGTCAACGACAACGCAGGAGCCCTCTACCAGTTTGCGCCAGCGACCAGGACCTACCAAGGCGTCGTCTCGAACGATGCCGGCCTCATCGAGGTTGGTCTCGCCACCGACGCAGACCGAGCAAGGAAGGCCAACCTCGACGTCCAGATCGGCACCGCCGCGGGTTCGCCCGTCGCACTGGCCGCCCGCCGACGAACCGACGTGCTTACGATCGGCATCAAGCACCAGGACGCAGGAATTCGAATCGACCCACGCTCGCCCGTGGGGCGCGGTGCCTGGGCCTCCCTGGGCTACCTCATGAAGGGCGCCGCAGTCCGCTGGCTCGACATCGGACCCGACGAGATCGAGGTCGGCGTCCACCCCACCGTCAAGAACGGCGAGGTCCACGCCGAGCTCTTCCTGGCCGACTCGCTCGAGAACGGCGCCGGCTATGCCAGCCGACTGGGTCGCGACATGGACGAGCTCCTCGCCCGGACCGCGCGCCTAGCCGAGGCCCTGCCTGAGCACGGCCAACGGCCCTGCGACTCCAGCTGCTACTCGTGCCTGCGCGACTACACCAACAGCCGCTGGCACCCAGTACTGGACTGGCGCCTGGCCGTGGACATGATCGACCTCCTGCACGGTCGCACCCCCGACTTCGACAAACACCGCCAGCGAGACGACAGAGTCGCATCTGCGCTCGCTGCCGACTTCGGCTTCGAGCTTCTAGACGCACCCATCACCTCACTGCGCAGCACCAGTGGCACCGTCCTGACATTCCTGCACCCATTCGAGGTCGCCCAGACAGCCTCGAGCCCACGCCAGACCGCCATGCAGCAGCACTCCCCGGGACACCGAATCGCCACCACGTTCGACCTCATCCGCCAGCCCGGCACCGTCGCATCCGCCCTGCTGGACTGAGGCTTAATGCGACCCCAACCAACTACCCGTCCCACAAGTGCCACGAGCACTCCCTTGGCCCGCCATCCCCGGCACAGCCAGCCCAACCTCCAAGTCGACCACCGAACGGGATCGCGGCCTTTCGAAAGGACAACGAACACGTGAGTAGACAGTTCACCTTCGTCGACCTCTTCGCCGGCATCGGCGGCTTTCACGCAGCCCTGACAGCGCTAGGAGGCCAATGCGCCTACGCGATCGAGATCGATGCGAACGCCGCCGCCATCTACGAGCGGAACTGGGGCCTTAACCCGCTGGGCGACATCACGTACGACGCCAGCGATGCGCAGATGGTTGTCCCGCCCCACGATGTCCTCGCAGCCGGCTTCCCCTGCCAGCCGTTCTCGAAGACCGGCGGTAACCGAGGCATGGACGAGGCGCGCGGGACGCTCTTCTGGAACATCATGAAGGTCGTCGAGACACACAAGCCGGCGGTCGTGCTCCTGGAGAACGTCCGGAACCTCATCGGTCCCCGACATGTCCATGAGTGGCACACGATCATCGCTTCACTGCGCGGTGCCGGCTACTGGGTCAGCGACAGGCCCGCGGTCATCTCGCCGCACTGCCTCTCACCGGGACGCGGCGGTCGGCCTCAGGTGCGGGAGCGGGCATTCCTCACCGCCACCTATGTAGGAGGACAGGACGTTCTCGACGGACTTGGGCCGGACCCAATCCCTAGCAACGTGGGTCCCGGCGCACGTGGCATCGAGTGGAGACTCACCGACTACCTGGTCCCCGACGTCCAGGATCCTCGGTATCAGCTTACCGAGATGGAGAGCCACTGGATCTCGGCGTGGGACGACTGGGTCCGGTCCTACCGCGCACGAAATGGAGGCCGCATCCCTGGGTTTCCGATCTGGGCAGACTCCTGGCTCGACCTACGAAATGACGACGTCGACGCCGCACTCGCACGACTAAAGGAACTGGAGCCAGGCCTGCCGGAATGGAAGGCCTCGAACTTGGCCAAGAACTATGACCTCTACAGCGCCAACCGGCACTGGATCGACGGCTGGGCCCGGCGGTGGTCGGTCTACGGCGAGCGGTTCCCGGCCTCAAGGCGCAAGCTCGAGTGGCAGGCGCAGGACACGGCGAGTCTGTGGGACACCGTCATGCACATGCGTCCTTCAGGAATTCGAGCGAAGCCGCCGACCTACGTGCCGGCGCTCGTCGCGATCACTCAGACCTCGATCTACGGGCCCCAGCGCCGCCGGCTGACTCCTCGCGAAGGCGCCCGCTTAATGGGCTTCGCAGACTCGTTCACCTTCGGCTCGCAGCGCGACAGCGCCTCATACAAGCAGCTCGGCAATGCAGTCTCTGTCGGTGCGGTCTGGCATGCCATGCGCGAGCACGTCGATCGCGACGCGGATCTGCTGCGTCGAACCCCTGAGGGAAGCCGGATCCTCGATTCCGTCAGAGCAGCGCCAGGCTCGCCCGACCACCAGCATCAGCCGGGTCCACCCCCGGCCGCGAGCACACCACCATCCAGACGCGACATCTCATCGACTGCGATGCCCGCGGCCGTTCGTCGCTCGAGGCGCGACCCCGCTTTCCGCGACACCCCGTACTTCGTGCCAGCAGGCACCACCGGAGAGGCCACTGCACGGATCTTCGGGCTCACCGGCGCACCACCTGCCGGGCGCGGCGAGAAGCGCGCGCTGGTCGCCCTACGCGACGCGCTAGGTCTCGATGTCGACGTCGTGCGGACCAACGCAGTGATGGGCCAGCAACTCGCGCATGCCCTTGACGTCGACTGGGACCCCGACGCGCACACCATCAAGAACAAGGTCACCCTGGCCGGGCTGAACGCACTTCTCGAAGGGGCCTCGCAGGCATACCAGCGCCGCGCCTTAGGCCGCGTCCCACAGGTTCCACCGACGACCCTCACCGGCGCAGGTTGGTCAGCCTTCGAGCCGGCAGTATCAAAGATCGAGGCCGTGACGCGGATCGCCCGCCTCACCAGCGCGCCACCGGAGTGGCTAGGACCGGGGAGCAAGGAGCACAAGAGTGTCCTCCTCAACCTGGCCGACGCGCTGCTGCCAGAGGCGCGCCTGGACCGCTCCAGCAAGACCAGACTCGGACGATCCATCGCCGAGGCTCTCGACGTCGGGTGGAACGACACCTGTTACTCAACCGGCGAGACCATCTCGCTGATCGGGCTGAATACCATCCTGGCCGGAGCTGAGCGACGCCTTGACCGTCTCGGCACCACCGCCGCGGATCTCCTAGCCGACCCCGCTGCAGAAGGCGCAGCCCTGGCTGCAGCCCTCCACGACGGCTGGAGCGCAGCAACCTGGGACGCCCGCGAGACCGTCGAATGGCTGAGAGACAACAACCTGCGCGGCGCCAACGACAACGAATGGCAGGGCTGGTTCTTCGAGGCCCGCGGACGCGAACTCCTCAACGCCGCTTTCCCCCCAAGCCGCCAGGCCGTGCGCCTGCAGTACGGCCGCACCACATTCGACTACTCCCTCAACCACCCGTGGGATCTCAAGGCACACACCGAGGTGAAGGTGTTCGCCGACAGTAGAAGGGAGCAGGTAGAAAGGCCTGTTGCCATCCTCAATGACGTCAGCGCCGTTCGTGAATGCGTGTCAGAGCAGGGCCTGGGGTTCCTTGTCCTCAGCGGCAGCGCTGTCATGGATGAGAGCGGGGAGTTCGTCCGTTGGCACCGCTCTTTCAAGGCCCAGGGCAGTGGGCGTCTACCGGCCTTGTCCAACTCCGGACAGTCGCGACAGCGCAAGTCCGGTTTCACCCCGCTACGGCTCGAGGCGTTCTGGGTCGCTGACACACTGCGGCTCGACGAGGCAGTCGCCTCCGGTCAGCTCGCCGCACGACCGCAAGGCAGACAGGCGCCTAAGGGCGACGGAAGTGAAGGCAGCGCGCGTGAGGACAAGTTCCACATGAACCTCGAGCGCGCTCGCACCGGGTCGATCCTGGCATCCGGTCGCCAGTGGACAGCGAAGTGAGACCTGCAAACTGCGGGGCTGGATCGATATGACCGACGTGCGCCCCGCGTAGCCCTCTCCAGTAATGGACCGATACCCATCGCGCGCTGTGAGACCTCGCGACACCATCCCGCGTCGCAACGGCCAACGATCTGGCTGCTTGGTGCTGCAGCCTTCTCAGAATCAGCACAGCAAGGAACGATGGTCAGCATGCGAAGCAACATCCTCACGCGCTGCGAGCCTCAACCGTGAAGTCGGTGCCCTTCCTGGCGCGGATCGAGTTTTGGGTCGAGGCCGAACAGCGGTGGCACCTGGCCTACGCCGGTATCAACCTGCTCGACCCGGCTCGCTACGTCGACCGTCTTGCCGCCGGTGGACAGATCGCGCGTGCCACGATTCTGGGGCAACATCTCGAGGCCTTGAACGTCATCACCTCGCACCAGGCGACCGCACCGTCTGAGACCGACGACGAAGCATGGGAAGTAGACGACCGCGAGGTACTGGCCGACGGGTTCATCCCTGCCTTGAGCAAGCTGGAGGCCGTGAACCGTCTCAGTGCACTCGCCGGCGGGGGCGTTGAGGTTCTTGGTCCAGGTAGTAAGGAGCGCAAGTCCGTCCTCGATAGCCTCGCGAAGGCCCTCGAACTGAACGGCCAAGTCCTGAGTCTCCGGAAGATCGAACTGGCAGGTCTTCTTGCGCGCCGTTTGTCGGAGCCCTGGGGCGAAGCGTGCTATTCCAGCGGTGAGACCGTCACTCTCGTTGGCCTCAACACCCTGCTCCACGGGGCAGAAAGGCAAATCAGCAAGTCGGACGTGCTAGCGAGTCCGCTCGACGAGGCACGCAGAATGGCGGACGTCATCTCGTCTGTTCTGCGGCGATACCCCCGGTTCGGTCTGAAGGAAGCCGTCACGCAAATGCGGCTAGAGGAAGCGCGTCAGTGGCGGCAGTCGCAGTGGGTGGGGTGGTACTTCGAGCACATCGCGTTGCCGCCATGCTTTGGCGCGATCGGAGGCAGGCCAATCAAGTCACCGACAGCAACGTTCGATTTTTCAGCCAGCCACATCTGGGACTTCAAAACGCACTCTGACCACGGCGCCATCGCGCCTCTCAACGACGCAGTGGCTACGCACTGGGCGCTAGACCAGGGAGGCCTGGGGTTCGTCGTCCTGACGGGCGACGCTGAGTTTGAGCCATGGGCGAAGCCCTGGCTGGACGAGCAGAAGGCTCTATATCCCAGCAGTTCGAGACGCAAAAAGGAGCGCAAGAAGGACAGGTCGAGCCGTATCAAGTCCGCCTTCACTCCGAGCCGAGTCGACTTCTTCTACTTCCAGAGTCAGTCGGAATGGCGCGAGGCCGCGGCTTCCGGCGTCGTCAAGGGTTTCCAGGAGAACTGGAAGCAGTACGACGGCGAAACTCCACGTTCGGCGAAGTACAGCTTGAACGTAGATAAGGCAGTTGCTAGTCAGAACGCCCTGCTCAGCGTTGGGCTGCCGCACTAGATCCAGGTTCAGCGGAGGCGGGCCGCGATCAAGACCGAGGTCGTCGACTACGGCCATACCGAGGTCCCCTTTGGAAACCGCTTGCGAAGTTGTTGCCACGACGATGCGTAGTCCTAGGTCAGCGCCGCCCCAGGAGATCACTAAGTGAAAAGTACGGCCTACAGGGGTGGGAGGTCGAGCAGGCGCGGCGCATTCGACAGGCGTGCCTCGATTGCATTGAGCACCTGACGAAAGTCTTTGGGCCAGTCCTCTGTCAAACTCGCAGCAGCCTTTGCAAAGGTATTGGTAGTGCGCGACTAGTCCACGCAGATCAGATGTCAACGATCAATGCAGCGAACCCGGCGCCCGATGGCCAATTCAGGACCGCGCAAGGCCTAGGCCCAGCAGCGAGTCGCCGGCGAGCTCGTTGAGCCGCGCACCCAACCGCTCCTCGCCGATGGCCCCGGTGTCCCAAGCTCGGGTCGACTGCGGGTCGTCCGACACGCCAGGATCAAACCGCCGAGCCGCTTGTGCTCAGTCCGGATCTGCTCCTCGCGACGGGCCGCTCAACGCTCGTTCTCACGTCGAGCCGGCGCCCCCGGGCACGCCAAGTCGACCTTGGCCGTGGGTCGATTCTCCCGGGACCGGGCCAACTTCTTGGGTGGCATCAGACTCAGAACAGGCCACGCACCAGACCGTCTTTCCGGACTTCTCGTAGACCGCGGCAGCTCCACTGCGGGAGCTCGCACGCACACAACCGGCACGTACCGGTGTACCGCAGACGCATCCGCTTCTCGTTGAGAACGGCATCTTCCATCACGAGAGAACGCTAGGCGTCTCGACCGCACGGAGGCTCAGGAACCGGCGAACATCCCTCGGCCAGTGACGGCGAGTGACGAACTCGAGAACCCAAGCCTCGTAGGGCCTCTGAGCCTCTAGGAACTCTGCGGCACGCATGCTACGAAGTTCCGTAGATCGATCGGCACGGCCTGTCCCTCCTGGGGCGGGCCGAGCGTCATTTCAAGGCTAAGTGACGAGCAGTGACGGGCGGGTGAGCGGCGTGCACGGGGGAGTGAAGTTTTACCGCGGCGCCGCCGCTGCCGCCCGCTCCTACGTCGAGGCCGACCGCTCGCGCGTCGACGACTACTACCTCGCCGAAGGCACCGGCCTCGCCGCTCACTACGTCGCGACACCGTCGGCCGGCGACGAGGCAGTCGGTGTCGTGATGGCCGCGACGCTCGACGGTGACGGCTACGAGCGGTGGGTCGCCGGCTACGACGTCGAGACCGGCGCCGCGAAGGGTCGGCTCCGCACCGACGAGCGCGGGCTGCGGTTCGTCGAGGTCGTGGTCAACGGTCCGAAGACGTGGTCGCTCGCGGCCGCGATCCACCCAGCGATCGCCGAGGCGTACGACGCCGCACAGGAACGGGCCGCCGCCGAGATCATCGGCTGGGTCGCCGACCACGCCACGACGCGTGTCGGGCCGCGAGGTCGGCAGGTGCAGGTGCCGGTCGAGCGACTCGAGGCGGCCGTCGTACGGCACCACACCTCCCGCGCCGGCGACCCGCACCGACACCTCCACCTGCAGATCAACGCGCGGGCCTACGCCCTCGGCGCATGGCGCGGACTGCACTCGGTCGGCGTCGTGGACAGCATCGAGGCAATCAACGGGATCGGCCACGCCGCCGTCGCGTCCGACCCGCAGTTCCGCCGCACGCTCGCCGGGCACGGCTACACGCTCGACGCCAGCAGTGGCGAGATCGCCGAGCTGACGCCGTACGCCGGCCGGTTCAGCGCACGCGCCGCACAGATCAACCGCAACGTCGACACGTACGAGGCAGCGTGGCGCACGGCCAACCCCGGTCAGGAGCCCGGACCCCACCAGCGACGCTCGTGGGACCGCCGCGCCTGGGCCGACGCCCGCCCGGACAAGGTCGTGCCCGAGTCCGGCGCCGACCTCGCACAGCGGTGGCGCGAAGAGCTGCACGACCTCGGATTCCGCCCACCGACCCCGCCCACCGACACCACTACGGCGGCTCGGGCCTCGACCCCCATCGCCCGCATCCGCCGCGACGCCGTCGTCGAGCTCGCACTGGTCCGGCTCGGGGCACGGCGGTCCAGCTGGAACGCCGCCGACCTGCGCGGCGAGTGCGAGCGCATCGTCGCCAACGTCGGAGTCGTTGCCGACGGCGCCACACGCCGCGAGCTCACCGAGGACCTCACTGCCCGAGCGGTCGCCGCGTCCCGTCCGCTCCTGCAGCGCGACGACGTCCCCGACCACGTGCGCGCGCTGACCTCCGACCGCGTGCTCGCGGTCGAGTCCGACATCGTCACCCGCCTCGTCGACCGGGCCGAGCGTCCGGCCACGCCGGCCAGGGTCGGACGGGTCGTCGCACGGCGCGAGCTCGACGACGGCCAGCGTGGCGTCGTCGCCGCACTGCTGGGCACCGCGCACCTGGTCGTCGTCGAGGGCGCCGCCGGCACCGGCAAGACCACAACGCTCGCCGCGGCGAGCGACGGGCTCAAGGTCGACGGCAGCCGGTTGCTCGTCGTCACCCCGACACTCAAGGCCGCGCAGGTAGCGGGGGAGCAGGTCGGCTGCGACGCGTTCTCGGCTGCCTGGCTCGTGCACCAGCACGGCTTCCGCTGGGACGACAACGGACGCTGGCGCCGCGTCGAGGCCGCCGAGCTCGATGTGCGCGGCACGCCCGCGCGGCTCCTGCCCGGCGACGTCCTCCTCGTCGACGAGGCCGGCATGCTCGACCAGGACGTCATGCACGCCCTCCTGGTCGTCGCCGACGAGTCCGGCGCCCGCGTCGCGCTCGTGGGCGACCGCCACCAGCTGCCAGCCGTCGGCCGCGGCGGTGCGTTCGACCTCGCGATCCGATGGGCGCCGGACGAGGCCCGCGTCGAGCTCGACACCGTCCACCGGTTCGTCGACGACACCTACGCCGAGCTGACCCTCCAGATGCGTGCGGGCGAGCGCAGCGGGGAGGTCTTCGACACGCTCCTCGACCGCGGCCAGATCGTCATCCACCCGACCGAGGTCGAGCGCCTCGCGGCCGTCACCGCCACCGCAGTCACAGACCCGACATCCGCGCCCCTGCTCATCGCCGACACCCGCGAGCAGGTGGGCCTGCTCAACGCCGCCATTCGCGACCAGCGCCGTACAGGCGAGCCCGCTGCCGGTCGGACGCTGACCACCGACGCAGGGGAGCAGGTCAGTCGTGAAGACCGGGTCGCGACGCGTCGCAACGACCGTGACCTGGGCGTCGCCAACCGCGACACCTGGACGGTCGCGGCCGTGGGCAACGACGGGTCGCTGCACATCCGCGGGCGCGGGGGTGAGCGGACGCTGCCCGCCGAGTACGCCAGCCGCCACGTCGAGCTCGCCTTCGCCACCACCGTGCACGGCGCCCAGGGCGACACCGTCGACCACGCCCACCTGCTCATCGGCGAGACCACCGGCGCCGCCTCGGCCTACGTCGGCATGACCCGCGGCCGACACAGCAACACCGCCCACCTCGTCGCCGACAGCCTCGACGAGGCACGCGAGCAGTGGGTCGAGGTGTTCAGCCGCGACCGCGCCGATCTCGGCCCCACCCACGCCGCCCAGACCGCGACAGAGGACATCGACCGGTACGGCGCACAGGCACCCAGCACGCCTCGCGAGCTCGATGACGTCTGGTCCCACCACCGCCGGCCCGAGCACCTCACACTGCCGGCACCAGCAGTCCTCAGCCGAGGCCGCCAGCGGTGACGAGTCATATCGATCGGTGACGAGTTTGGGCGAGGTGATCGCCCAAAGGGCGATTTTTTCCCTTGGTGACCAGTGAGAGGACATCTGCCGCCAACCGCAGAACGCGCCGGACTCGACCGACGCGACCGTCCTCGCCGAACCGGAGGACACCATGGACCAGATCCACATCCCCGAGGAATGGCACGACCACGCCCTTCTCACCTTCGAGGACTTCTGCACCCTCATCCACACCCCGCAACGCACCGTGCGCGACTGGCGTCGACGCGGCGTCGGACCTCGATGGGCACGATTCGAGGGCTGCGGCCGTCTCTACATCAGCGTCGCCGAAGCACGACGCTTCCTCGACTCCGCCACCCCGGGTCTGGTGCGAGGTGGCACGCGATGACCAGGAGGCGCGACCTGCCCGTCTACGTCAGCCTTGAGGAGGCCGCCGAGATGATGTCACTCTCGACCCGCACCATCCGCCGCCGGATCAGCGACGGCACCATCCCCGCCTACCAGTGCGGACGACGCTCGATCCGGCTCCGGCTCGACGAGCTCGAAGCCGCGCTGCGCCGCATCCCCACGGCCCGTTGACGCAGGTGCCTATCAACAACGTGAACTGGCGGCAGGCACGAAGACATCAGCAATCGGCCGATCCCACGACTGGCAGGCCGGTCCTGGCTAGTCCCGCCCCCCAACGGTCTCCTTACCCGATCCGCCCAGAATGACGCACCACCCAGCGGTGGTCTGGGGAACTGAAGTCGAATCCCACACGCGAGTTTTTTGGCATGCTCCAACGCGACGGCCTGTCCCGCGAGGCCGTGCTCTGATAGTCAATTCCTGGATCCATGGGGCAGCTGGATCACCGATTCCGACCGGCCAAGATGGCTTCAGTCATCCGCACGACTGCCGTAGCGTCGCACGACCGCCCAGGAATCGGCGCTGTGGTTTGAGCGGATCGTTATTGTTCGGCAGGCAACGGGCCGGCAGAACGTGTGGGAGACGTCCTCGTCGCCCAAGCGCCTCGTCGCGAAACCCAACCCGCTGGCCTCGAACCCGGAGGGTCGGTAGAACTGTCGCATGGCAGTTTGGCGCGACCGCTCGCTCGAACAGATCCTCAGTGGCCCACTCGACTCTGAGGGCCTGACCGAGCAAGCAATCCTGGGGCTGGTAACCCAGGGTGCACGCGAGAGCGAGAGCCTCGATTTCAAGCTGCGCCCCCACCTCCCGGAGACCGGCCCGGCTTCTGCCAACTCTGCACCCGGCGCGACGGCCCCCGCGAGCACGCAACGGCGGCCGACCTGGAAGCCCGAGCAGGAGTGGGCCAAGGACGTCTGTCAGTTCGCTAACCACCGTGGGGGCCTGCTTGTCATCGGCGTCGACGAGGTCGATGACGTTGCCGTCAGGTGCGAACCCACTGTGTCCGACCCTGCAGCGTTGGAGCAGCGTCTGCGTGCAGCTTTGGCCAACTACACCGCTCCGAATCCGCGGATTGAGGTTGTCCCCGTTCCTGCGGCCGCTGGTGGCAGTTACATCGTTGTCGTCGTCCCGCCGAGCGAGTTGCGTCCGCACGCTGTGACCGATGGGCCGGGAGCGAACCGGAGAACACTGAACTTCCCGGTGCGCGACGGCGCCGACACCCGGTGGATGGACGAGGCCGAGGTTTCTGATCGGTACCGGCGCCGGATGCTGGCACGGGCCGACCAGGTGGCCGCCATGAACGAACTGGTCGAAGACGGCGCCGACCAGCTTCGCCTCGCTGCGGGCTTGTGGGTCTACGCGGCAGCCGTTCCCGAGTCTCTGGCCGGGTCACGCATGGACCGGGACACTGCTCAGAGCATCAGCGACTGGCAGAACTCTTACGGGTTCTCCTCGCCGTTGCGCCGAGGCATGTACTTCACCTGGGCCGGGTTCGCCGCACCGGGACGGATGACCTTCACCGGCCAGAGTGCGCGCGAGGAGGAAGAGGAAGCCGACCCCCGTATGGGGTACGTGGCGCTCTACGCCGACGGCCGTGTGTTCGTCAGCAGACCCGTCACTTTCGATACCACCACGGATGAAACCGAGGGCCGGATCGACCTGGAGAAGCTGGTCGATGACGCGACGATTCTTGTCGACAAGGCGTTGAGCTGGGCCGGGTATCAGGCCGGAGCGTGGGGCACCTGCGAAATCCAAGCCGGCATTCTCGAAGGCGGAGAGCTTGAGCTCCCCTACGAGACACCCCTGAAGCTCTTCTCCGCCGTCGGCGGCGACTCACGCCGTTCCGCCGGCACACGTCTGGTGCGACAGCCGATCAAGGCGGTCGCTGCCGCCGACCTCAGCACGTGCGAAACCACGCAGGGACGGATGGCAGCGGCGCACGACGTCGCGTCAGCCGTGCTGCAGCACTTCGGGCTGCCCGAAGTCGACATGATCGATCCCGACGGCACGATGATCGGCTGGCAGTGGGGTGGCGAGCACCGGCAGTCGGTCGAGGCGTGGGCATCTGAGTACGGCGTGGCTTACCGACACCACCCCCGGCCACGGCCAGGCGCTGAGGGCGCGTCCTAACTGTCCAGGAACTTCGAGATCACGGGAGATGAAGGGTCCCAAGGGACGTAGCGCTGCTGAAACGACAGCTGCCTGGCGACCCTGACGACCTTGTCCATGGCGTCCTTCAGGTCTCCCGCGCGCTCTTCGAGCAGCTCTTCGCGTACCGCTTGGTCGGTGATGAGAAGTTCCAGGGCCGGTTCTGACCTGTGCGAGTAGAACGAGGCGAAGCTCGGGTATTGGTTGTTGTCGCGTCCGCTGTCGGCAACAGCGATCACGCACCACAAGGCGTCGAACTGGGTGAGAGAGTCCAGCACCTTATCGAAGGGCTCCGGAGCGGTGTTGAGCTCGAAGCGAGGGACTTCGGCATCGGGTCGAAGCGCAGGGATGCGCTCGACGAGTTGCCGGGCAAGGGCGACCGTGGGCCCGCCGATCTCGACCGGCTGAGCGTCCTCGGACGAAGGCTGGGTGTACAACAGACGCGCCCAGGACGCCGCGGTCAGTGCGTGCCTGATCCACGAGGGCTCTCGAATCTGCCTGGACAGTGCCGGGCTCGGCATCGCGAGAGCGCGAATAGCCCAGTAGCAGCGTAACCGGACAGCCAGGCCGCCGACAGCCTCGACGCCCACGACAATGCGCCACATCAGCTTCTCTGCGACCGCGTTCTCGTTGGGCGGGTTCGGTGAGCCCAGCGGGTCCAGCACCGATCGATACAGGTCGACCAGGACGTCGAGCAGTTCCCGGAACCAGCCCTGCTGACCGTAGGTGAGCGTGAGCGCGAGCGAGGCGATGAGTCGGTCGAGCAGAAGGTCGAAGTCGTCGCCCTGCTTCGTGCGGAGTTGGACGGCGGCGTCGGCGCCAAATGCGAGGAACAGTCGCCGGAGGGTGATCTCGTCCTGCTCGCGCATCGCTTCCAGCACGGCAGCGTCGAACTCGTCGCTTGCCAACCGCCACGTGAGGGTGCCGAGCGGCCCGCGGGCGATGTCGCGGCCACGGGTCCCGACCTGAACCTCGTCGATCCGTGCACTCATGTGCCGGCGTTCGTCTTCACGGATGGCCTGCTCCCACGGCTTGAGGAGTGCGGGAACGTCGGCAGGTGTCCAGCGGATGCTCTGGGTGCCCCGCCGCACGAACACGTCTCCGGCAACGAAGACCGTGGACGACTTGCCGTTGTCGTTGGCGTACTGGCCGTCCTTTGTGAGAATCGGGATGTTCGGCGGGTCAGGGGCCAGCGAATGGATGATGGCGACTGTGATGCCGGACAGTTCGTGCGTAGTGGACCGCAACTGAAGGGTCGGCAGGTAGTTCGCCGCAATCTTGTACAGGTTCGCGGGGTCGAACTCCGCGGCTACTAGCCTGCCGAATCTCTCCGACGGCTTGCCGGCGCCGTCGACTCCGACGATCACGTAGCCGCCGGTCGGGATCGACTGCATGGCGGCCAGGTCCTTCACCAGCTCGACCTTGTCCTTCTGATTGGTCAGGTCGAGGTACTCCTTGAAGTCGAGCTCGTCCAACTCGCACCCGAGCGCCAGGAGTGTCTGAAGCTTCTCAAGGTCGACCGCTCCGTCACCCAGGGGTTGTGCTGCGTTTGTCACGGTCCGACGGTATCCGGATTCGTCGTCTCGGAACGTTTGTTGTGTCAGCTGTGAAGGTCGAGCGGTGCCATCCGGTTGCGGCTGGCCAGGTGAATAAACGGCCCGGTCTCGTTGGCGAGCGCTTCGATGCGGTCCCACCGCTGCATGACGAGCTGGAGCTGCTTCCATTTGGTGCCGGCGTCCTTGCCTGCCAGGGCGACCATCTTCACGCCGTGCTCTAGGACGGCCCGCCGTTCGGCGATGTTCTCGCGAATGTTGTGGTCGCGTGAGATGACCAGCCATCCGCGTTCGGCGACGATCGGCAACCAGTCCGTGTCGGGGACGTCCGTCGACTCAATCGGGCACGCCGGTCGTTGGCGCTTGTGGATGACTGCGCCGGGGGCACCTGGAAAGGTGATGTCGTTGCGGAGCGGGCCGAGGATGGAGGCGAGGCCGAGGATGTCGGCGTCGAGGTAGAACCGCACCTGCGCCGTCTTCATGATGCGGTCCCCACCGGTGGCCGTCAGGCGCTCGCCGCGGTGTGGCGCTCTTCCTCGTAACCCAAGGCCCAGCGGACGTCGGCGACCTGAAGGTTGAAGTCCTCGGCAATCTCCGAGGCTGAGGCGCCGTCTTCGCTGCTCTCGAAGATGCTTTCGGTGCTGACTCCTGAAATGGCCGGCCGGCCGAAGCGGACGTCGGGCCGGACCATGACCGGCGACTTGACCGAGTGCACCTTCCACCCGACTGCCAGGTTGCCTTCCCAGACCACACGGTCGAGGAACATCTCGCCGGAGTAGGACAGCATCAACTGGTTCTGGAACGGCACGACCAAGCAGAACTCCGCTTCGAGACCGGCGGCTTCTTGAGCTTCCATCACCAGGCTCTTCCCGCTGACCAGCGGTTGAGCGTGTGCGAGCGGGTAGGGCACCTGGGTGCGTTGCCGGAGGTCTTCGATGAACGCTCGGAGTTCCTTCATCGGCACCTTGGCGCGGCGACGGTAGGTGCTGAGCCATCCGGCTTCGATGAACTCGGCCTAGGTCACGGACCGGCGGTCGATCACCTCGGACCGCAGGATGGGCGGGTAGGCGATTTTGTTCCGGGTCGCGCCGTGCAGCCAGTAGTTCAGGGTCGACGGTGACCGGCCGAGGAGCCTGGCGGCTTCGGCTTCGGTGTAGATCTCTCGATCCAGTGCGGTCACGGTCACGTACGCGAGTTTGCCAGAGCGCACCCGCAGGAGTGCCCCTTCGTCGGCTCGCGCGTTCTGCCGGAATGTCTGTAGCAAGTCGCAAGTCGTTCGGTGATCAAGCCACTGCGCCCAAACGCTCCGTGCGCTCCCTAGGTTTGGACTGCGTCATTCCACCGCGACACCCCGCCAGGGTTGGAGTCAGTGCCGGCCGAACATGCGCGCGACGACCTCGTGGGCCGGAATCCCGCCGTGAGTACCGACCGGGCTGATGGTCACGGCCGCCTCCGAGGCACCTCTGCGCTTGAGACGCTTTCCGCCGGGCAGCGGGTCGATCTTGGGGCCGCTGAGCCGGGCGAGCTCGGCCAGCACTGATTCGGGCGGAACGAGGCACAGGCCGTCGTCTCCAGCCAGACACCAGTGCGGACGTGCCAGCGCTGTTAGCGGAATGCTCACGGAGCGCGAGAGGACGCGGGGCCGGCCCTTGAACAGCGCCTCGACGAACACGTCCCCGCAGGTGGCGTTGCAGTGCGGGCAGGTGAACGCCATGTAGTGCGTGCCGGCAGTCTCGGTGTGGCGGCGGAAGATCCTGCCTGGCTGCACCCCCAGGTCGCGGGAGAGCTGCTCGCCTGCCTCCCGGATCGAGGGGATGGTTTCTGGCCGATGCTCGGCGAAGACGCCGGTGGAGCGGTAGCGGAAGTCCCTCCCGCCGCAGTTGCCCTCGACCGTGGTCTGGCGGGCGGTCCACACACCGAACCCCTTGTGACACCGGTAGCACGCGATCACGGCTGCGACGACGAACGCGTTGGCTGGCTGGCCGTTCGCGAGGTGGTCACGGTGTTGCAGCCGGCGGGTCAGGAGTCGGTCGACCGCCTCGGCGAGAGGCAGCGTCTTCACGCCGACCATGGCGGTCGCCTCCCCTGCGTCGTCGACGTCCAGACCGAATACCGGGAGCTCCTTGTCGGCTCGTGGCAGATCGTCGTAGTGGCGGGCGAACCATGCGATCGCGTCGATGCCGGCGTCGCGGTAGCGCTGCTGGCGGTGTCGGTACACGGCGAGGTCCTGCCGGGACCACTGGACCTCGAACACGACGTACACATCTCCAAGGGTCGCCATCACGTCCGCGACCCACCCCTCTCCCGGGACCTCGGTCTGAGCGGTCCAGCCGGCGCGAGTGATCGCTTCGACGATGATCGCCTTCGCACGCAGGTGCTGTTCGGTCTCGCCGGCACTGCAGCCGTCGCCGCCCGGGGAGTGGGCGAAGTACTGGGTGCCGAGCTTGCTGGTCTTCGCCTGCCCCTTCCACCCGCAGCGCATCGTCACGGTACGGCGCTTCGCCCGGACGTCGCCCCTGAGCTGCGACCACTCTTCCTCAGTGAGTAGGCAGCTCACCACCGGTTCCCCATCGACCAGACCTGACAGCGGCATCGACCCACCTCCGGCACATGGTCTATCGGACACCGCCGACACTTTCGTGCAATGTCCAGACCGCCGCTCGGAGTATCCGAGGTACTTGCCCGACACGGGCCATTCTGTTGAGACCCTCACGGTCCTGCGCTGAGTACAGCAACTACCGGATCTGCCGCTGCGAAACCACTTTTGAGAACGGTCTTTCCACCCCCTGGCGGACGGCCGCCTGTGCCGGAGTCCGGATGGTCTGGGGCGCGTGACTCCAGGGCATACCGGATGTCGGTGGTCCGTGTCACGCTCGTCAGGTGAAAGACCGCACCGCACCAGTCTCCAACCAGGCTGAGTTACCCCCAGGTCGTCACAAGATCTTGGCGACCCCAGAGTTCGACAAGGCCGTGACCGACCTGTTCTGGACTGCCGTGGACTTGCGTATGGCGGAGGATCCCATCTTTGGTGGGCTCGGGAGGTCACGGCTGCCCGAAGGCGTGGATGCGGTCAGCGTCGAGATCGACGACTCCTCCCTCGACAGCCCGCAGGTGCCGATGGAGCACACCGATCGCGTCCAGACCCGGGATCTGACTCACGGCAACCTCGAGGAGTTTCATCGCATCGTATTAGCCATGGCCGACAACTTCCTGGCGCAGTCGCTCCCGTCGTTCTTCAGCCACCTCGACACGGCGGTGACGTCGGTGGGCAACAACCTAGATCTGTCGGGGAAGCCGTTGAGTCGCGACGACATCCTCGATGCCTTCGACAAGGTTGAGTGGGGCGTTAACGACTACGGGTTGGTGCAGCCGCCGCAGATGATCGCCGGCCCGGACGTGGTCGCGAAGGTGGAGGCCCTGCCTGACTGGACCGATGAGCAGAAGCGGCGTTGGGTTGAGATGACAAGTCGAAAGCAGGAGGAGCATGTTTCTCGCCGACGCGGTCGCCGGCTACGTCACGAGTCTGACTGAGCGCGAACTCGATGCGCCGTTGACGGCGCTTCTGCGGTCGCGGGGCTTCACCGACGTTCACCTGTTACATGGCAGCTACGAGTTTGGTAAGGACTTCGTCGCGCGCAGGGTCGAGGACGGGGTGGAATACCAGTACTGCATCCAGTCGAAGGCCGGGGACATCAACGCCTCACTATGGCGGGGCGTTCGTATGCAGGTGGACCTGATGCGGACGAGCAATGTCGGGCACCCGGCCTTCGATCCGCGCTTGCCTCGCCGACTGGTCGTAGTCACCAATGGCCGACTCGTTGGGAGCGCGTCCAGTGAGTTCCAGGACTACAACAGCTACCACCTGGGACGTGATGAGGAAGTCGCGACGTTGTGGGACATCGATGCCTTGGCGCCCATGTTCCAGGAGGTCCTCATTGAAGGTGTACCGGTTCGCGACCGGTCGCGGACTCTGGAACTGCTGGGTCAGCTCGGCCGTGGGCGCGGCTCTCGTGGGGGCATCTCGGAGTACGCCAGACACTGGTACGCACCTGGCATCGACGTTAAGGACGCATGGGGACACGTGCTCACGTGCGCGATGTTGAGCAAGGAGGCAGCCAACGCTGCTCGCGAAGACCTGGCCAGCCAGCTGGCGTTTCACCTGCTCCGCTCGACCTGGGAGGTCGACGGACCGGACTCCGACGAGAGACGGGCGGTCGCGCGCGAGATTTTCGCTGATGTGGCGCGCGACTTCTTCACCCAGCTCGGCGACGCCACGGGCGACGACATTGTCTACTCCACCCTCAGCTCGAGCAGCGGTTTCTCACCGTTTGTGACCCACCCGGTCCGTGTCAGCCGCCTCTGTGAGGTTCTCGCTCTCGGAGGTCTACTCAGCCTGTTGTCCCCACCCGTCGACAGGCCGGGGATCCCTGCCACCGGACTACTCGAGCTGCCGGACCCCCATCTGGTTGCCAACCTGGTTGAGGCGGTCATACAAGCGACACCGGCGCTGTCACACCCGATCGCAGACGATCACGGCTTCGCCTTGCTCGCGACATGCCTGTTCCTCCACCTGATGGGACGGGACGTCGAGCCTGTCTTGCGCGAGGCGGCGATCTGGGTCCTCGATTGGATCGAGTTCGGCGATGGTCTGGCCGATGCGAGCGCCGGTCCCGAGGAGCAGGTGCGTCAGCTTCTCGGGGCTCCCTACAAGCCGCTGCGCCGCAACCCACGCCACGCCTCCTACCTCCTGACCACCCTGCTGGATCTCGCTCGTGCGCT
This sequence comes from Nocardioides sp. S-1144, assembly GCF_005954645.2. NCBI lineage: Bacteria > Bacillati > Actinomycetota > Actinomycetes > Propionibacteriales > Nocardioidaceae > Nocardioides > Nocardioides dongxiaopingii. Next base: position 2,590,332 of record NZ_CP040695.2, on the reverse strand, counting down.
CGGATGTGCAGACCTGTACGACTCGCTGGTCAACGACGTGGATGCCGTTGGCGCCTACCCCAGCATCGTGGTCGGCCATCCACCGAAGCCGGCCAAGCTCATTGCGCGACTCTCCTATTTCCCGGACGGTGAGTCAGTTGCGGGTGTCCCGATGGCCGCGCACTATGGGGAGGCCATGGGTGCGACGCCGGCGGCGAATGCTGGGGTTTTCTTCGATGTGCTTGCGACCTGGGCGACACTTCGGGATAGGCACATCCCTGCTGTACTCGAGGCGCTTGCGGCCATGCTCGTAGGCGAACAGAGGGCGACTAGCCTCAGCCCGCCGCCCTAAGCCAAGTGGTCTTGAATTCGAGAGCACTCGCTCAGCGGAATCGGGGCCCGGTCGTCGTCTCTGCGTTGTTGGATGCTCTGGTTCGTCAGATCGCACCCGGAGCCCGAGATGTGGATGCCGTTACGCGTGTCATCCCGCCGCGTTCAGGGTGCATCGGGATCTGCGAATCGGGGCCGGGCTGACAGCGAGCGGTGTGCCGATGGGGCCGTTCCCGGAAGGATGGAGCCGGAGGTGCTCGGCGACGCCACAGCGCCACTTCCGGTACTCACAGGCGCCGATTAGCGCCCACGTCCACGACTGCAACCTCTACTGGCAGTGGGCCCAGAAGTGCCTCGTCGACACCGACTCAGCCTGTCGTCGGGGAGGGGACCTCGACGCTGCCCACCTGTTGCTCGACGAGGAGTCGTGCACGATGAACCTGCCCACGATGCTGGCCGAGTGGGACGGCATCAGCGCCCTGTCCGACATTGTCGTCAGCGGCCGTGCGTCGGGCACGACGAAGTGCTCGACGCGCTGGGGCTGTAGAGCCGCGGCCTGACCCGCCCGCTATCTCTCTCGGAGTCAGCGCCGCGGCCGGGCGCTGTCGCGCCCCGTGTCAGCCCTGGTCGACTTCCGCGCGCCGGTGCTCGGCCAACAGCTTTGCAGCGCCCGAGCGGATCCACCGCGACGACGAGCTGACAGCGCGTTCGAGCCCGGCGACCTCCTCGGCGGAGAGCGAACCAGGCTCTCGGGTCGGGTCGGCGCCGTCGAGTGGCGGGACGTCCAACAGCTCGTCGAGAAGCCGGGCTTGGTCCTCCTGCTCGACGGCCCGACGAGCCTGCGAGGCGGCATACGCCGGATCGATGCCGATGCGACGACACAGCGCGATCAACCAGTCGTGGAGCAGGCCGGTCTCCTCGAAGAACGCTGAAGTGAAGTCTGGGAGAGAGATCGAGTGCCATCCCGCGGCCGCTGTCACCTGACGCACCTCCCGCATGCGCCACGACAGGCGACCGGTCGCGGCGGGCACGTCGGGGTCGATGGCGACCAACTGCCTGAGCATGTGCACTTCCGGCCGGGGGCCAAGCGTCTGAGCGAGATCGGCCAGGCCCGCCAACGTCTCGCGGAAGGACGGACTGAGGAAGTCGCCGGTGTCGGCGCCCTGCCGGCTCAGAGCAGCGATGATCCTCCGCGCCCGACCCCAGCTGCACCTGCCCGCGATCGACTGGATCGCCGCCAGAGATGCCGCATCGAGTTCGTGCACCCGGTGCGCCGCCTTCTCCGCCAGGGCAGCGAGCCCCAACCGCAATGGCGGCCCGGACTCGATGTGCAGCACACCGTCCTCGTGACGGGGTTCTTTCTTCTCGGGCAGCGGAAGCAGCAGAGCCGCTCGCACCGCCTCCACCTCTCCCGGGCTCAACGCACGATTGCCGGCACGGGCGAGGGCGAGTAGCCCGTGACCCAGGACGCGCTGCTCCCCGTCGAGGGCGTCCAGGTTCAGAAGCCCGTCGAGCATCTCCGTCCTGACCCGCTCGGGCATCTCGATCAGGCACAGCATCGCGACGGGGGGCCAGACCCTGCCGTCGACGGCGAGATCTCCGCCGTGCAGGGAGTCGCGTCGCTCGTTGCATGCGCTGCCACTCCGAGCGCCGTCGTCGCCATGGGGCTCCGGGTCGACTTCACCGGCGGCGCCTCGGTCAACCGCCCCTACCGACGCCGCGGCCTCCAGCACCTCCGCGCGCAGGAAACGGGCCAGAACGGTGGCACGCTCCTCGCCGAGATCGGTGGCAGTGCCGACGGCCGTCCGGGCCAGGAACCGGACCGCCTCGGCCGACGACTCGCAGAGCGCCAGCGCTGCGTCGAGCGTCCGCTCGTCGAGCTGTGCAGCCAGGTCCAATGCGTTGCTCATCGCGGCCGCACCGACAGCTTCCCCCACCCATGACCGCAGGCGCTCATCGTCCCCGCTCGTGGCCCACATTGCACAAGCCACCTCGACGAAGACCCGACTGCGGGGCATGCTTCGGCCGTTCGAGTCGAAGGCGAACACAGCAATGACGTTGTCCCAGAAGTCGACGGCCGCCGCGGCGATCTCCTCGGCGTCGGCCGGTGCCCGACGCCAGCGATCGGATGAGAACAGCCCCGCGACACGAGTGACCACCGTGGATCGCACGGCCTCGGGATCATCGAGCAGAATGTGACCGATCTCCGCGAACGACTCCGTGAGCACCTTCGGAGTCAAAGGTGACGTCTCTCCTGCTCGTCGATCGGCAGGGCGGGCGTCACGCAGCGACTCCCATCGCTCGGCGCTGTCGATCACCGCGTCGTGCAGGAGCCGGGCCGGCTCGGTCGCCACATCGGAGGGATCGTTGTCGGCCAGCATCAGGACGAGGATCACGGCCAGCAGTGGCACCTCCATCAGAGTGGAGAGGTTTCGCCGCTTGTCGGTCAGCCACTCCTCACGGGCCCGGACCCACTCGTCGCGTTCGGCCTCGTCCACCCGTCGTGCGGCGATGTGGCGCAGCAGTGTGCTGAGTGTCTTGTCCAGGTCCGCGGGACGGCTGAGACCGGCCACGGGCAGCTCGAGGCGGGACGCAGCAGCCGAACCCGACCCCCGGGTGGCCAGGACGACGCTGACATCGGGGGAGAGAGGCTGTAGTACACCGACAAGTGTCTCGGCGAGCTGACCTGCCAGCGGTTCGACTTCGTCCAGACCATCGAGAATCAGGAGGGCGCCACCCGATCGCAGAGCGAGGTCAAGTGCGGACTCGAGCGAGGACCGGATCGGGGGACCCACCACTCGACCGGCGCATCGCACCAGGTCGTGCAGCCGCACGTCCGTCGATCCGTGATCGCGGACCAGCACTCGCAGATCGACCAAGATCGGCTGCGGGGCCTCGTCGTCGGCGGCGCAGGCCGCCGCGATCTCTCTCGCCGCTGTCGACTTGCCCGACCCGGGGAGGCCGACCAGGACGAAGCGCTCCCATCCGCGCACGATCGCCATCAGAGGCACCTTCTCGGGCCGGTCCTCGCGCAGCGACACCTCCACCTGCATCCCGTCCACCAGGTCGTCCACGACCAGGTCCGGGATCTCCTTCGCGAGCAGCGTGAGGTCGACGCGTCCGCGCGAGCGCACGAGCTCCTCGTTGTAGGTCGCAAGGGCCTCCTGCTCCGCCCTTCTCCTTGCTCCCGGCGGGCCCTCGGCGTCGGCGAAGACCGTAATCCCGGCGGAGACCAGAGCGTCGATCCACCCGTCCAGGTCCGAGCCCGACGCAATCGACGCCTGGTCGTGAAAGGCCTTGGACAGCACGTCGAGGGCTGCCACCGCCTGCTCGTCGGGCACCAGACGGCCGCCGATCGCGTCTCTCGCCATCTCGTAGTGCGGCGCGGGCGTCCGGGCGGCGTCCACACGCAACAGCACGGCGCGGTCGCCGACCGTCTTGTGCAACCTGCTCGACTTGCCCGCACAGGCGTCGTCGAAGGCCTGCAATGCCTTACGCTCGGCGGCGGACATACCTGCGATGCCCGACCGGCGCTTGTCCAGGCCCTCCTTTAAGCCGGCGATGTCGCCCTTCGCCCTGGCCACCGTCAACAACAGCAAGTCGTTTGGGCCGAGACCCGGCGCCTGCTCGAACCATTGGTCCACGGTGGCGCGGAATGCGGCGTCGTTGCCGCACTCGCGCTTGGCCGACGCGAACGCCGACGAACCGTCAGCGAAGCGCACGGTGAAGTCATCGGTCGGCTGGTCGGTCTCGAACTCGATGCGGACCGGCGCAGAGTTGATGCGGTGCGCGAGGCCGGGCACCGCTCGCCCTAGCAGCCCGTAGCAGGCGATGTACGCGGCGACCGAGCGACGGTGCACGCTGCCCGCCTCGTTCGCCTGACCTCCACGGTTGCTCGACATCCGTCCAGGCTAGGCCAGCCCGCTGGCTTTGACCTCGGAGCCTGTCGATCGGCCTAGGGGGCTTCCAGCTGAGTTTGGCTCTGCGCGACCTACGGTTCAATGGCGCGCATACTCCTGACGGGCCGACCCGTTCTTGTCGATTGAACTCCGCTGTCGTGGACTTGGCGGCGAGTATCCGGATGGCTGACGTACTTCTCGGCTTCGCGAGGTCCAGAGACGTGGCACTACCTCTGACCGTTAAAGACTGCCCGATCGAATCCAGGAAGGGCATCGATTCATCGATGCACAACTGCCCTCGGAGTGATCACCGCAAGAGGCTCAGATCCAGACGAGATCTGGACACGGCACTTTCGCTGGCAGCCATGGTCGGGTTGGCGCCTGCCTATGCCACCCAAGGGTTCCGCCTGACCATCAGCTGCGGGCGCACCCGAGGTGCGTCTTTCCACCGCGATAGACGCACCCCGTAGGTTGCACCGGTCGCGGAAGTGTTCCCAGGTCGGGGCAGGCCGCGTACGCTAGTAGCGAGCGCGACATCCTGCATGTCCTCGCAGACCCCACACCGTCTGCCAGAGTTCCTATATCGCCGTCATCGAGCGGCGCACCATATTTCCGGCCCCTCAAGGCTGTTGAACGGAACGGGAGCGAGTGGCCAGCCGGAGGCGGCCGAGACTCGCTCAGCACCACCACCCACCAGAACTAGGACCTGTTCAGGTGTCCTCCGGCCCAGATCAGAGTCCGTCTGGATGAATCATGACTAGCTCCGAAAGCTCGAAGCCCCCTGCCACCGCGAAGGCCGCAACGTCCAAGGTCGCCGGCGCCTGGCTCAAGCCCATCTGCGGCCTTCTGGCCGTAGTGACGGTCTGCGGCACCGGCATCTACTTGGTCGAGAAGACCGGTGGTGCCGATATGATCAAGGCGATGGGGCCCGCGCTGCTAGCCGTAACGGCCATCGCTAAGTAGGGCTTCACCAGAACCCCCGCCGCGAGTGCGTCGGGGGCTCTAGCCTTACCTGAGTTTGATGAAGGTCCCCTCTCGATCGAAGAGGTGCGGGTAGCGACCGACTCGAGCGGTGACCTGTTGTCCCTCGACCGGTCGACCGTCCTGCATCCGATAGAGCCCACGTTCGTTGATCGCGGCGGCGATATGAACTGCTCGAGACATGCCGGTGGGGTCGGACTTCAAGACCTCCACCATCGCCTCGTGGAGTTTCATCACCTCCTTGGACGGTGCGCCACCTTCGAGTTCGTTCGCCAGCGACAGGAGATGCTCGAGAGCGCGCACTCGGCTGTCGGCCTCGTCGAAGCCGGACTTTGCCTGCTCGCGAAGGTGGATGGAGTGAACTAGGTCGGCCGCGATCTCATCTCGGTGGGTAGCGGCGTTCTGTGCCATCTGTAGTTGCCAGGTATTCATCTGAGCCTCCTCGCGTATGGATAGAGTGTCTATCACATCCGATCAATAGGGCGCCGTGGAGACCGACCACCAGGTCCTCGCCGTCGTACCTGTCCCGCCCCGAGCGATCTAGAAGGCGTTCGAGATGTCCGAAGCTCCTTTAGAGGAGCCAGAGATGTGGCCCGTCATCTGCTTGACGGTCCTGGGTACGGATCGCCACCCTCCGATGGAGCGATGAGCACCGTAGTCTGACGGATCCCTCGAGGCTCGGCCCGGCGCGTCATTCCGCCGCCTATGACCCGGCAAGTTCCGAAAGCCGCCGCGCGATCTCGGCGTCGCGGTCGGCCGCGGCGTGCTGGTACCGCATGGCGGCGCCGGGGGTCGTGTGGCCGAGACGGCCCATGAGCTCCGCGAGCGTTGCACCGGTCTGCGCAGCGAGGACGGCACCGGTGTGGCGGAGGTCGTGCCAGCGGAGGTCCTTCCGGCCAGCGGCTCCGCGGGCGGGGTAGAAGACCTTGTAGAGCGTTGAGGGCTGCATGTGCCTGTTGGTCTGACCAGACGACGGGAAGACGAGAGCATCCGCGGAGGGGCCGACGAGCCGGTCGAGATGGTCCTCGACCGCGGGCATCAGGTGGGGCGGGATCGAGACGTCGCGGATGCCGGCGTCGGTCTTGGGCGGCCCGACGATCATCTCGCCGCGGACCCGGACGACCCCGCGCCGGATCTCGATCCGCTTGTGCTCAAGGTCGATGTCGCCGCGCCGGAGCTCGGCGAGCTCGCCGAACCGCATCGCGCACCAGGCGGCCAGCAGTGCCATGAGTCGGTACTTGTCCGGGAGGTTCTGCACCAGCACTTCCAGCTGTTGCAGGCTGGCGGGGCGCACCTTGTGGGCGGGCTTCACGTTGCCCGCGCCGCGGATGTGCGCGGGGTTGAAGGGGATCAGCGGCTTGGGGCGCGTCGAGGCCGCCGTGCCGAGGATCGTGCGGAGCAGGCTGTAGGCGTGCCCTCGTTGGGACTCTCGACCCGGCGTCGCCGTCTCGTACCAGTCGTTGACGTCGTCGACCGAGATCTCGTCGATCGGCATGCCGCCGAACGTGGGGTACAGCGTCCCGTCCAGGATGTACTGGTAATGGTCGCGCGTCGTCGGACGTAGGGGTTGCCCCCTCGTCTTGCGGTTCTTGAGCCAGCGCTGCGCGTACTCTTCGAAGGTTGGTACGGCCTTCTTGGCCTCGCTGCTCTCGACCAGTTCGGGTGCCCACACGTTGAGCTGGATCTCGGCGCGACGCGCGGCCAGCCACGCGATGGCGTCGTCCTTCGAGTCGAAGGTCGACGGTGGTCGATAGAGTTTGCCGTCGGGTCCGATGTAGCCGGCGCGGTAGCGGCCTGACGGTCGCAGCTCGACCCGGCCGAAACTGCGTCGAGTCTGCTTGTTCCTCGATCTCGGAGGCGCCATCGGAACTCTCCCGGTCTCGGGCCGTTGTTCCCGTTGTTCCCTGCAACTCCCCGCGACACTGGGAGTTCAGTGACGGCGATACTGGAAGCGGACTGGGAGGGAACAAAAAAGGAACAACGGCGATCAAAGTTGTCCGTGACTGTCGAGAGTTGTCTCGACCGCCGTGATGCTCAGATCCCTTATTCTACGGACCATTCGCGCTCGCGGACAGGTCAGATGCGGTCAGATAGACGCCACGCTCCACGGGGGTTCGAACCCAGTATCGCCCGCCCTACTTCTACTTTCTCCTGACGCTCTTCGGGCCAACCCAGGAACACGCCAGACGAGCACTTCTCGCATTTGCGCGCCGACCCCGATGCGAATCCCAGCGCCGTCGCAGCAGTGAGTGTCGACTCAACGCACTGCGGACGATTCATGATTCAAATCGGCAGAACTGCGTAGGTAGTCCGCTCTCGGCGCCGGGTCAGGCTCGGTCAGCTGAGTGCGCGAGTGGCCAGGGCCGCATCAACCATCGGACAGAGCCAGTAACGCGCCGGCGGCAAGTTGGAGTGCGTCCGCGAACGATAGGGAGCTGGTCGCTCGAGGGTGGCTGTCGAAGCGTCAGCCAAGACTTCCTCGTACATCGACTGTGCCGGCCTGAACTTCCCAGACGATCTCCCGTCCGGAGACGAACGCGGTCCCGATGCGAGGTCGTGACGGAAGTCGGCGCAGTTGGGTGCAGGCGCCAGGGGCAGGCCAGCCTGGTCCAGACGGGCGTCGAGAGAGCACGAGGTCCACGGCGCCGAGGCGCGCGGACGCGGGGGAGGGGCAGCCACCCAGGTCGCCGCGACGAGCCCACGGGGAGGTGCAATCTTCGATGAACGTCGCCCGGAGCGGCCTGCGCTCGAGGAGGCGACTCTCGGCGTGGGGCCGCGGAGACCGGCACCGCGTCGGCTCGGCATCACACGCGCCGACGAATCAGCCGCGTGGGGACTACCAACATGTGGACTGGTTGTGACCACGACGTTCAGGTCGGGGGCGTCTACTCGACAGATGACACAGATGACGCACGGGTGGCAGCCCCTCCCGGCCGACGTGGCCGAGTGGATGGGCATGGATGAAGCGATGGTGCCGTTCACGCTCGAGCTCGTCCCGGACGAGCCGAGCTAGTCCCAAAGCCGGGATTCTCGGCCGGACAGCGCGCCCGGCGTCTGCTGAGACCAGTCGGGCTAGTGCGTGACCTCGTAGTCGACGCCGGCAGCGGCGGGGGAGGGGACGAGCGGACCGTTGCTGACGCAGAGCAGCGCCATCGACCGGCGGACGTCGTCGGCGGCACCGAGCGTGGGCAGCGAGGTGATCTCCTCCTCGTCGATGGCCGGCACCGGGACGTGCGAGACCATCGGGTGCGTCGGGCGCAGGTCGCGGGGCTCGTCGTCGCCGAAGAGGTCCTCGTGCAGCTTCTCGCCCTCGCGCAGGCCGGTGTAGACGATGTCGACCGGCGTGCCGAACTGCTCGATCAGCTGGCGGGCGACGTCGAGGATGAGGACGGGCTCGCCCATGTCGAGCACGAGCGCCTCGCCGGGGTTGCCGATCGCGGCGGCCTGGATGACCAGCTGGCAGGCCTCCTCGATCGTCATGAAGAACCGCGTGACCTGCGGGTCGGTGACGGTGACCGGTCCGCCCTCGGAGATCTGCTTGGCGAACGACGTCAGGACCGAGCCGCGGCTGCCGAGCACGTTGCCGAAGCGCACCGAGAGGAAGGTGCCGGCGGCGATCTCGGCCCGCTGAGCGGTGATCCGCTCGGCGATCCGCTTGGAGTAGCCGAGCACGCTGCACGGGTTCGCGGCTTTGTCGGTGGAGACGTTGACGAAGGTCGTGACGCCAACGCGCACGGCGGCGTCGAGCACGATGCGGGTGCCGATGACGTTGGTCTTGACCGCCTCGGCCGGGTACTGCTCCAGCATCGGCAGGTGCTTGAGGGCCGCTGCGTGGAACACGACCTCGGGCCGGCGAGCGAGGAAGAGCTGGTTGACGGCCGCCTCGTCGCGGATGTCGCAGAGGATGACCTCGTCGGTGTCGAGCAGCGCCCGTCCGTGGATCGACAGCTGCACCGCGTGCAAGGCCGACTCGTCGCGGTCGAGCATCATCAGCTCGGCGGGGGCGTAACGGTGGATCTGGCGGCACAGCTCGGCGCCGATCGAGCCACCGGCGCCGGTCACGAGCACGCGACGGCCGCGCAGGTAGTCGGCGATCGCGTCGACGTCGGTGTCGAGCTGGTGCCTCCCCAGGACGTCGGTGAGATTGATGTCACGCAGGTCGCGGATGCCCACCTGGTCGCTGAGCAGCTGGGTGTTGGCGGGCAGCACCTTCACGCCGAGCCCGGCGCGGGTCGCGGCGAGGCGCAGCCGGCTGATCGTGTCGGCGTCCGCACTCGGCAGGGCGAGGACGACGGTGCCGACCTCGAGCCGGGCGGCCGTCTCGGCCAGCTGGGCGGTGGTGCCGAGCACCGGGACGCCGCGTAGCCGCAGGTGGCGCTTGCGCGGGTCGTCGTCGAGGAAGCCCACCGGACGCCAGGTGTGCTGCGGGTCGTGCAGCATCGAGCGAACCAGGTCGTTACCGGCCTCGCCGGCACCGACGATGAGGACGCGGCGGGTGTCGACGCCGCCGGGACGTCGCTCGGCGTCGCGCTCGCCGAGACGCCGCCACGCGGCCCGTGCCCACGCGGCCAGCACGAGCGTGCCGAGCGCGGCGCCTGCGGGCACGCTGCGTGGCGCCCACTGGAAGGCGAGGTTGGCGAGGAACACCACCCCGCCGACCAGCCCGATCGTCGCGCCGAGCAGCAGCATCTCGTCCAGGCTGGCGACCTTGGCCCGACCCCGGAACAGCTGGGTCGCCCAGCCGACCACGAGGTAGAGGGCGACGGTCGCCACGGCGATCGCACCGACCCGGTCCCACGGAGCGGCAGTGCCGTCGGTGCCGGTCGTGTCGAACCGGAGCCAGGTGAAGACGACGAAGCTGACCAGCCACGCCGTGGTGTCGACCGCCATGGAGACGGCGACACGGTTGTTACGAAGCTGCTCGACGAGCACGAACTCTCCTACGTACGAATGATGTCCCCACAGCACTGGATATCACGGGTGGAGGGTTCGTCGGGCCTTTACGGACAAAGGGGTGAGACGTTGTCGGCAGGTGTTCACCTGACGTTGTTGCCCAGAATTGTCAGCGAGTCGTCGGGCTTGTCGTAGCCATGGTTAACTGTGCGCGTCTGGGCCACCCACTCGTTTGAGGATTACCATGAAGAAGCTTCTCGTTGCGCTGTTGTTCTCGTTGCTCACGGCGTCCGGTCTGGTGGCCGCTGGTGGCAGCACCACGGCCTCCGCTGCCGTCGACTGCCCCTACACCGGGTGCGTAAAGACCTCGACGCAGGTCAGCGCCACGTCCCCCGCCCCCCGCAAGCTGCGGGCGCGCGCCGTGGTGCGCACCGCTGGCGACGCCCGCCCCAAGGGTCAGGTCACGATCACCGTCAAGGGCCCGGGCAAGAACCGCTCGGCCACCCGCAACGCCCGTACCCCCTCCACGGTGACGTTCGCCGGCCTGAAGCCCGGCAAGTACCGCGTGATTGCGAAGTTCGTGCCCGCGAAGAACAGCATCTTCAAGCCGAGCCAGGACCAGACGACGGTCCGGGTGAAGGCACGTCGCTGATCGACTGAGCGAGACGGGGGTCCGATGCGAGGAGCATCGGACCCTCGTCACGTCCAGGCACCTTCGCCTCCGACAGCGTCGGACGGCACTCGTCAGTGACTTCCCTCGAAGGAGACACCACCCGTGGCGGTTCGCCGACGCAGCGTCATCATCTCCACCGTGGCCGCCGCGATCATCGCGGTGGTCGGCTACACCGCCTGGCAGACCTACCAGGTGCAGCAGGACCTCGGTGACGCCGAGGGCGCGGTCTCAGAACTGCGCCGAGCCCTGAACGACGACGACGCCCCGGCGCGCGACCGGGCCATCGCCGCCCTGCAGGACGCAGCTTCCTCTGCCGAGGACCGCACCGACGGTGCGTGGTGGGGTGTGATGACCCACGTGCCGCTCGTCGGTGACGACGCGGACGGCGTCCGGGTGCTGAGCCGGACGTTGTCGTCGGTGGCCACCGACGCGATCGCGCCGATCGCCAGCACCGTCGACTCACTCGACCGGATCTACCAGGGCGGCCGGATCGACCTTGCTGGCGTCGAGTCGATGCAGGAGCCGGTGGCGCGAGCCAGCAAGGCGCTCACCGCGGCCGCGACAGAGGTCGAGGCGGTCGACTCCTCGGGGTTCGTCGGCGTGCTCGACCGTCGGTTCGACGACTACGCCGACCAGCTCGGTCGCGCGGCGGTGAGCCTGCGCTCGGCCGACACCGCTGTGCGCGTCCTCCCGCGCATGGTGGGTGCTGAGGGGCCGCGGGACTACCTGCTGCTCTTTCAGAACAACGCCGAGATCCGGGCGACCGGTGGCATGCCCGGCGCGTGGGCGCTCATCCACGCCGAGGACGGGCGGATCGACATGGCACGGCAGGGGGTGGCCCTCGACTTCCCGACGGCCGACACGCCCGTTGTCCCGTTGACCCCCGAGGAGGTCGAGGTCTACGGGAAGGAGATCGGGGTGTTCTTTCAGAACCCGGGCTTCGCCCCTGACTTCCCCCGGGCCGCACGGATCTGGGACGCCCACTGGGACAACCGGTTCCCCGACGTCGACCTCGACGGTGTGATGGCGTTGGATCCGGTCGGCATGTCCTACCTGCTCGAGGGCACCGGCCCGGTGACTGTCGACGGGCGAAGCCTCACCAGCGAGAACCTCGTCGAGGAGCTGCTCAGCCGGCCCTACCTGGAGCTGGAGCCGGAGGAGCAGGACCTGTTCTTCGGCGGCGCCGCTCGGGCGATCTTTGACGCCGCCGCCACCGACGTGCCGTCGCCCGTCTCGCTCGTCGACGGCTTCGAGCGAGCGGCCCGCGAGGGCCGCTTCCTCGTGGCCACCTTTGACGAGGAGGACCAGGCGCTCCTTGCGGACAGCCGGGTGCTAGGTGAACTCACCGGGGACGACGGACAGACCCCCCACGTCGACGTCGGCCTCAACGACGCCACCGGGTCGAAGATGTCCTATTACCTGCGCTACCGGGTGGCGGTGGAGTCGAGGTCGTGCAACGACGACCGCCAGCAGCTGGCCGCGAAGATGACGCTCAACCAGGTGATCTCCGCAACGGACGCAGCCGAGCTGCCGGTGTCGGTGACCGGGGGAGGGATCCGCGGCGTCGATGCAGGCTCTCAGGTCGTCCCGATCCGGATCTACGGTCCGGCCGGCGGAACCATCGGAGACATCACCCTGAATGGTCGGAAGGTCGATCCGTTCGAGCAGGACGTCCGGGTCAAGAACCGGCAGGTCGTCACGATCGTCACCGAGCTCTCGACCCTGGACGACGCCGTCCTCAACTGGACCATGGAGAGCGGTCCCGGCCAGGTTGGAGACGGCGAACTGGGGGTGACCCCCAGTGTGGTGCCTGGGACTTCCAGCGGCAGCTACGGGAGCAGTTGTCCGTGATCGGCTCGATTGGCGGGCTGACCGAGCCAGCATGAGTTTCCGAGTCTTTTCCTTCTGACCTACCTCTCGTCGTCTATGGCAGATTCCGCAGATCTCGCTGAGCCAGGAAGCAGTACGCCAGAAAGGGCGAGGGCCCGTGAACCTTGGACCCCACATGTGAAACCAATTCGCGAACAAGTGAGCGTCGAGCGTTCGTAGGAGTTGCCATCCCCGGACGCGCTCGAGAGCCAACTCAACTCCACGAGCATCAGCGAAGCGTCGAACCTCAACACATCCGAGAACGTTGCGCGAGGGCAGAACCCGGCGACGCAACGAGAAACGAGAACAACAGCGATGAAGTTGCAATCAGAAGACATCCACATCGGTGTCGTCGGGCTCGGCTACGTCGGCCTTCCCTTGGCAGTCTGCTTCTCCAAGCAGTTCGACGTGGTCGGTTTCGACATCAACCCGACTCGAGTTCAGGAGCTTCGGAATGGGCACGACCGCACTCTCGAGGTTGCCGACGACGAGCTGACGCAGGCGGCCAGCTTCCACCCGACCACCGCTGTTGAGGACCTCCAGGGCGTCAACGTGTACATCGTCACGACGCCGACCCCGATCGATGAGCACAAGCAGCCGGACTTGCGGCCGGTTCTCTCGGCGACTCGGACCGTGGCCGGCGTCCTCAGTGTGGGCGACGTCGTCATCTACGAGTCGACGGTCTACCCGGGAGCGACGGAGGAAGAGTGCGTCCCCCTCCTGGAACAACTGTCGGGTCTCACCTTCAACAAGGACTTCTACGTCGGCTACAGTCCCGAGCGCATCAACCCCGGTGATCGGGTGCACCGCCTGGAGACCATCGTGAAGGTGACATCCGGCTCGACCCCCGCAGCGGCGGAGTTCGTGGACGACCTGTACCGGACCGTGGTCACTGCTGGGACGCACCTCGCCCCCTCGATCCGAGTGGCCGAGGCCGCGAAGGTCATCGAGAACACGCAGCGCGACGTCAACATCGCGTTGGTCAACGAGTTGGCTCTCGTTTTCGGGCGCCTGGGAATCGATACCCTCGACGTGCTCGAAGCCGCTGGCACCAAGTGGAACTTCCTGCCTTTCCGGCCGGGCCTCGTCGGTGGACACTGCATCGGGGTCGACCCGTACTACCTCACCCACAAGGCCCAGGCGGTCGGCTACCACCCCGAGCTGATCCTGGCTGGGCGTCGACTCAATGACGCGATGGGTTCGTTCGTCGCCTCGCAGCTGATCAAGAAGATGACCCAGAAGGCGATTCCACTGAGCGGGGCACGTGTGCTCGTGCTCGGTCTCACATTCAAGGAGAACACACCGGACCTGCGCAACACCCGCGTCGTGGACATCGTCGACGAGCTCAAGCAGTACGGGATCGACGTCGACGTGTTCGACCCCTGGGTCGACAAGGCTGAAGCCCGACGTGAGTACGGCATCGACCCGGTCGACCTGCCCGAGCAGGGTGCGTACGCCGGCATCGTGGTTGCGGTAGCCCACCGACAGTTCGCGGCGCTGAGCGCGGAGGAGGTTCGTGCCTGGGGGCTGCAGTCGGACAGCGTCATATACGACCTCAAGTCGCTGCTTCCCCGTGACGCCTCCGACCTTCGTCTCTAGCCAGAAAGTTGCAACGATGCACATTCTCATCACCGGTGGAGCGGGCTTCATCGGATCAAACCTCGCCCGCCACGCTCTTGATTCAGGGCATGAAGTGCGTGTGCTCGACGACCTCTCAACCGGGTTCCGTGAGAACCTGAGCGGTCTCGACGTCGACTTCCACGAAGGATCGCTGTTGGACGAGTCCGCCGTGTCGAGGGCGGTGGTCGGTGTCGACTCCATTGTCCACCTGGGCGCACTGGGCAGCGTCCCGCGAAGCATCCACGACCCCATCACCAGCCATCACGTGAACGCCACCGGCACCCTCGTCCTCCTCGACCAGGCCCGGCGAGCTGACGTGACCCATGCCATGTGTGCCTCATCGAGCTCGGTCTACGGCATGAATCCGGCACTTCCGAAGTCGGAACGCGAATGGGTGCGCCCCATGAGCCCCTATGCGGTCACCAAGCTCGCCACCGAGCAGTACACGCTTGCGTTCCAGCAGTCCTTCGGATTCGAGACCGTGGCGTTCCGATTCTTCAACGTCTTCGGCCCCGGTCAACGTGCTGGCCACGTCTACGCTGCGGTCGTCCCCACGTGGATAGACGCCATGCTCCGCGGGGAGCCAGTCTACGTGAACGGGGATGGTTCCAACTCCCGAGACTTCACCTTTGTCGAGACGGTCTGCAAGGTCCTGCTCGAGACCTCGGTCCGTCGCGTCTCCCACCCGGAGCCGGTCAACCTGGCCTTCGGCACCAACACCAATCTCACAGAACTCATTCAGGAGCTGTCTGCGATCAGTGGGATCACGCCTGACGTGCAGCACCGTGCACCTAGGGCCGGCGACGTTCCCCACTCGATGGCCAACAACGAAGTCTTGCGGTCTCTCTTCCCGGACATCGCGCCAACCGGTCTGACAGAAGGGTTGAAGCAGACCTTGGCCTGGTTCGAGTCCCAGTCGCACCTCGACTAGCTCTAGTCATAGAAGTGCAGGCACAAAGCACGTCGTTGATAGGAGCGTCATGTTGAGCTGGTTCTACACCGGCTGGTGGATATGATCGAGGTGCGATGAGACTCTCTCCTCTTCATCCGGTCACTCGGTGTCACAGTGGGAGACGGTCGCAACTTCACCGGAGTCAATCGAGCGGCAACGCCATGGTGGCTGGCACTCGGGCCAAATTCCTGCGTTCGGTCGACCGGTTGAGGGATGGCGCACTGAAAAAGGCACCCATCTTCGAGGCCTGACACTGGAAGAGAAAAAGCGAGGGATTCTCGAACACTCGGCCGCGGGAGCCGTTAGTTCGGCGGCGAGGTTCGACCCGACCACAGGTCGACGAAGGCCGTCGCGGCCCGACGCGTGTCGAACCCAGACGTCAGCAGTGCAGCTTTCAGCTCGTCCTTGGTGGGTCGCGAAACCTGGCTCTTGACGAGTGCTTCCACCCAGACTTCGTCCGCGTCGGAAAGCGAGCACAGCGTGACCCCAGGGAGTCTGTCCGCGACGTATCGAGTTCCCGGGAGATCCGAGACAACAGCGACTGTTCCTACGGCCAGTGCCTCCAGGAGTACGCCGGGCATTCCTTCTTGAGTGCTGGTCATCAGCAGCACGTCGGCCGTCGCGAGGATCGCCGGAACGTCGTCTCTCGTCCCGAGGAACGTGACCCTCGGACCGATCCCGTGTGCCTCCGCAAGGGATCGGTGCCCACCGTGCTGCGCCTCGTCGTCGCGCCCGACGAAAACGAGCACTGCACCGATGTCCTGGGCTGTCAGGGCGCCGAGGATCTCGATCGCGCGCACGCGGTTCTTCAGCGGCACGTCCCTTCCCACGTGCACGAGGACCAGATCTTCTGCTGCAGCACCCGACTCCCGACGAAAACCTTCGACGTCGCCAGCCTCGTCGAGGCGGTCCAGCCGAACCCCGGACAGCAGCACACGACAGCGAGGGTCACTCGACCAGTCCTCACGCCAACCCAGCTGCAGTGCGGCCGGGGAGACGCCCACGATGTCAGTGGCCAACCGGTCGATCAGAAACCGGTAGAACATCTCGTACGCCCGCCCCAACCGGCGGTCGATTGGATGGGTCCCGTCCGATCTGAAGTGCACGATCCTCACCGGGACTCCGCCCCACCTAGCCAAGGGCAGAAGAAGTGCGGACTTGGACAGACCGCGCTTGACGTGCAGGTGAAGAGCAACGGTGCTGGGATCGCGAAGGTTCTGCCTAGCCGCCAACCAGAAGCCCGGCGACCGGAATCGACGGGAGATCACGCGTGCGCCGGCTCTTTCATACCTGTCAGTCAGGGTGCCGATCCCGCCTGACTGAAGAATTACCTGGTCGTGGACCGCCTCGCCTTGCGCAAGCCATTCGATGAGCTCCAAGGTCCTGGTCTCCGCTCCGCCGGTGTCAAGACGCGAGAAGAGGTGGACCACCCTCGGCTTCGCTGGCTCGGATGGCTGGGCGATGCTGGGGTGCCAGAGGGATCTGAAGGAGCCAACGCACCGGGACAGCTCGAATGCAGACTCGGCCAATCGATCCCGACGTTCCCTCCGGACCTCTGGACCGCCAACGCGGTCCAGTTGGGACCTGACCGCGTCGGCCCACGTGATGTCGTTGCTGCTGAGCGACAAGCACATCACATCGTCCTCGAGCGCCCTCGAGATCAGAACTGCCCCGGGGACGTCGCTCGCAACGACGGGAAGTCCGACTGCCAGGGCCTCCAGCAGCACGCCAGGCATCCCTTCACGACGGGACGTCATGAGCAGCACGTCAGCACCCGCAAGCAGCCGGCTCGAGTCCGTACGTTGGCCAACCCAGTGGACCCGGCCCGTCAGTCCCAGCGACGAAGCACGCTCGCGGAGACGGTCAAGCTCTGCGGGATCATCCCTCCCCACGAAAACCAGGTGTGCCGGGCACTGCTCGGAGTCGATCGCTGCCATGATCTCGAGCGCTCGTGCTCGGTTCTTCTCCGGAGTGTCCCGCCCGACGTGTACCACGACCGGATGGTCCCCAGGGATATCTAGGTCTTGTCTCAGGTGCACATCCAGAACTGGCCCTGGGAGTGGAGGAACCGGAACGCCTGACAGCATCACCCGGCATCGCGGATCCTTATGCCACGACGCCGAGTATCCGTGGGTGAGGGCACTGGGGGAGACCCCGATGATGTCGGTCGCCAGCCACCTGACGGTGCAGTTCGCCGTGCGGGCCAGGATCCTCTTTCGCCAGCTGTCGGTCGCCACGGTCGAGTCCGAGCGATAGTGCGCCACACGAACAGGGACGCGCGCCAGCGTCGCGAGGATGAGGACGGGAGCACTAACTGCTCCGAGGTGCGAGTGAGCTACCCGGGCGTTCCGCAGGTCGTGGAACAGTGTCCGCACTCCCGACGCTGCCTTGAGCGGGTGGAAGCTAGTGCGCGCACCCAGCGCCTCGAACTCCTCCCTCATGGGGCCTGCCGGGTTCGCCAGGGCGACGACACGATGGTCGCGAGCAAGGTCTCCCAGGGTTGATAGCGCCTCGAGCGTGCGCGTCTCCGCACCTCCTCGTTCGAAGCTTGCGAAGAAGTGCAGAACGTGCTGTCGGGTACTCACTTGCGTTCCCATCTGTTCACGGTGGTGCGGTCGAAGACGTTAAAGCCGTGCCACAGATCACGGGTCGTGTGGCCGGTGAGCATCGTGAAATGGCGCCAAGAGATTGCTGCATAGACCAGGTAGGCGCACGTACACGCCGCAGCAGCACCCACAGCTCCGAAAGGAGGAATCAGGGCAACGTCCAGGACGACCGAAACGGCCAGGGCCCCCAGTGCTCTGCTCGTCATGGCTCGCGCCGCGCCGTGGCGCACGAAGAGATGTCCCAGGGGCCGCTGAGCTGCCAGCGCGACCACGCCGGGCAGAAGTATGACCAGCACCATCCGTGAATCCGTAAAGGCCCCGCCCCAGAGTGCCGGTATCGCCGGCCAAGCCACGGCAGCGACCACGAGTGCGAACGCGCCGACGAGGACAGCGGTCACCACGACGAGCTTGAGGGTGAACTCGGCAGCCTCCGAGTCCGAGTCGACGAACTGGCGGTTGAGGAACGTGCTCGCCATCGAGCTGGCCAGCACAGCGAGGGGGGCAGTGATACTCACCGCAACCGCGTAGTGGCCGACGCTTGCCGCGCCCGCCAGGAGCCCTAGCAGGAGGATATCCAAGCGCATCAGCATCTGCAGCGCGACTTGGGAGAGGTGAAACTTCGCGCCGGCGTGCAGCCCGCGTGCGAGAACGGTGAAGTCCACGGAGGAGATCGGCGACCTGGTCGCAGTAAGCGCCAACAGCGCGGCGAGAGCAGAACCAGCCAATGTCCCCACCAAGACCCGTTGCAGGGACAGGGAGTCCGAGGCCAATCCGTGCAGGACGACGATCAAGGCGACCAGGACCTCGGCGAGCGAACAAGCGGCTGCAACCGCGGCTCGTCCTTGGAGATGCAGTGCCCGCTGCAACCACGTGTTGGCAACCGTGGTGGTCACGAACCCACCTACCGACAGCAGTCCCGCCCGAACACTCAACGGGTCGAGCTGCAGGTCTCTCAGCTGGTGTGCTCCCAGTCCCGTGGCAAAAGCGAGGAAACCCAGGATGACGCCCCAGAGGACCGAGCAGTAGCTGAGCGTTCCTAGGACACGTTGGCGCGACATCGCGCCTCGTCGAATCGACAGCTCGGCGAAGCCAAGCTCGCCGCTGAGACCGCCCACCGAGGCGACCAGCAAGGACGTGGTCAACACGATCTGGAAGATGCCTCTGGCCTCGGCCCCCAAGTTCCGTGCTACCAGGACGCTCGTCACGAAGGCCACGCCCAGGACAGCGAAGCGGACGGTGGTAGCTCCGAGGAGGGTGACGCGCATCGTCATCGCACGAGATCGCCGGCGCTATGACGAGCCCGTGCCGAGCCGGCGCGCCCCAGTAGCCAGGCCGGTGCGAGTACGAGTGCCGTGATCAGAAGGACCGACGGTGTACTCGCGAAGCTGTTCCGAACCAGCATCTGAAAGACCAAGCTCGTCGTCGCCGTCAGGATGAGCCACGCACCTCCGCGGCTCGCCACTCTGTTCAGGCGCGCAAGGCCCCATCCCCAGGCGAACATGATGACCAGTGCTCCTGGGACGGCGAAGTTGTTGTAGGCCTCGCCGATGACCGATCCGCCTACGTTCCCGACCCTGATCGCGATCTGAGTGCTCATGTGATTCGGGTTCTGCGACTCCGGGGTTGGAGATTGTCGGAGGGCGTAGCGCACGAAAGCGTCGTTGATGGGTGCCAGATAGGTAGCGCCCTGGTAGAACGGCTCTCCCTTGGTGTCGTGCCACGTCACCGTGGCGTGCACCACAGCGAGGCTCCCTCCCATCTCGCTCAAGGCTCGGGTAGGGGCAGTCACCACCTGGTCGGGTTCGAGACTGGCCCCCTGGCGGGTGTCCGAGACGATCCCGATCGGGACGAGTAGAGCGACGACGGCGATGGCAAGGACTCGTGGGCGAGGCATCCTGCGCTGCGCACCAAGGACGATGCTCACCGCGGCCAGCGGGAAGAGGACCTCCCCGCGCAGTCCCAGCGGGAAGGCGAGCACGATGAAGCCGGCGAAGGCCACCATGGCGAGGCGGGGAAGCAACCGCCTGCGTTCCAGCGCTGCGAAGACCACCCCTACCGCCAGCCCGTAGTAGATCAGCTGGAGCGGTGCTTGGGCGCGAGCCTGTAAGTAGTCCTGGTAGGTGGATCCGAAGCCCAGACCTGCGCGAAGGGCGAAGAGCCCCCAGGCGGCCATGGATACCAGCGCCAGGGCGCTCCCGACGTCGGCGACCATCCGTTGGAACAAGGATGCGCTGGGCAGGTCCTTGTGGTGAGGGGGCCGGGCGATGGCACCCCGATCGACCATGAGGCAACCGAAGGTGAAAGCCAGCGCGCAGGTCATCGCCAGCCAAGCAGCCGTTGCCGCTTCAGGTTGGTGGATGAAGCGTTCGACCGGAGCCAGTGCCGCCGTGTCTGTGTACAGGAACTCGGGAAGTGCGCCGAGGTGGAAGATCATCAACACGAGCAGGGAGATCAGCTGAGCCGACCAGACCCCGCGCTCAGCATTCCGCGCGACAGCGAGCAGGCAAAAGCCGGACACGAAGACGGCACCAACAGCCAGGACGAACAGCGAGAATCGGCCAGCATCCGGGAGGATGGCGACGAAGATGACCAGGGCCGTGACTGTCACGAAGAGGTAGGCATGCCTTCTCCGAGACTCGGCGCCACGAGATTCATCGACTGGTTGCTGCTGCTCGTGGACAGATCTCGTCGAGACCGTCATCGGAGGATCTCCGCCAAGAATCCATGGAGCCTCTCGGGCCGTGCCTGGTCACGAATCGTGGAGGCTCGTCGAATCGCGTCGCGTGAAGCGTCCTCATAGGAGGCGTCAGTCGAGATGAGCTCGCGGACACGGGCCGCCAAGTCACTCGCCGTGAGGGTTCGCATCAAGCGGTGCTCGGGGACCAGCTCCGGTATTCCTCCGACGCGACTTCCCACGGAAGGAAGTCCACGCGCCATGGCCTCCACCATGGCGCGAGGAAGACCCTCGCTCCTGGAGGGTAGACAGAACACGTCTGCCGAGTCGTAGGCAGCGCGGACCTCCGCGGGATCATCCAGGTGACCGCGCAAGGTCACGAACTCGGTGACTCCGAGCTCCTGGGCGCGCCGGCGCAACCAGTCGCTCCGGTCTCCGCTGCCGACGAGCTCAACCTCGACCGGCAGTCCCTCGTGTCGCAGCAGCGCGACGGCCTCGATCACCAGGTCTTGTCCCTTGGCCAGACCCGAATTCACGCCGACCGTGAGCAACCGCGCGCTCGCCTTCGGCGCCGGCCTCGGCTGGTGGGCCACCTCGTTGATCCGGACGTTCGATCGCACGAGGGCGGGTACCGATGGGGGACACGGGAAGTGTTTCTGCAACTGGTGTTGGGTCACGTAGATGACACCGGCCGCCCGTCTGACCAGGTACGAGGTTGCTCGTGTAAGAAGCCACCGGACTACAGATCGCGCGCCATCGCCCCCGAGCGTCCGTGGATCGGCCACCATATTGACCACCAGCGGGCGGCGACGGACCAGCGCCAGGATGCCGACGATGATCGACAGTGGCTCAGGCAGTCGGACGTATGCCACGTCGTGTTCACGAAGTGCGCTCCAGACCCTCAGCACCGTTGCCGGCGCCGTTCGCGCCAGGCCCGCGACCGACGCGTAGTCGGGCACTCCTCGGTAGGACACGAGCTCGCCCGTCATCAGCCCACCGGGCGACTCGGTCGCTCGAGAGCGAGTGGCGTCGCGCGAGATGACGGTGCCGCTCTGGAACGGCGCGGCTATGGTGAGGAAGTTCGAGTACAGGCCCGCTGGGTGCGTGGCGGCAACTCCCACCTCGGTTCGGACACCGCGCACGTCCGAGGCGATCAAGATGCGCTTGGTCTTCAGCGAGGACGTCATTGTCGTATCCCCGACCACGCGTGGTGTCGAGCGGCGGTCGAGGCGATGAAGCGCACCACCCTGTTGCTGACGTCGCCCACCTCGTAACCAGCAGGGGCCGACGACGTGATTGCTCCGTCGTGGATGGCGATGCCGACGGCCCGGAGGACGTCGTTCTCCCTAAGTCCGGTCATCATGATCGTGCCGCTGTCGAGAGCCTCCGGACGCTCGATCGAGTCGCGCAGGGTGATCGCGGGGAAGCCCAGGATCGACGACTCCTCCGAGATGGTGCCCGAGTCCGAGAGGACACAGGCTGCCTCGAGCTGGAGCTTGTTGTAGTCGTGGAATCCGAAGGGCTCCATGAAGTCGATCCCGGTCAGGTCCCGGTCGGTGTCGAGCGCCTCGATCCGCTTGCGCGTCCGCGGGTGGGTGGAGACAACGATGCGCTTGCCGTGCTGGTCCCGCACCGCCACGAGGCAGTCCAGGAGCAGCTGCAGACGCTCGGGCAGGTCGACGTTCTCCTCGCGGTGCGCGCTGACCAGGAAGTAGTCGCCCCGGGTGAGGCCGAGCCGCGCCAGTGCGTCGGAGGCCTCGATCTGGGGCCGGAACTTGTCGAGCACCTCGCGCATCGGCGACCCGGTGACGAGGACCCGGCGGGGGTGGAGGCCCTCCGCGAGCAGGTTGCGACGCGCGTGCTCGGTGTAGGCAAGGTTGAAGTCAGCGACGTGGTCCACGAGGCGACGGTTCGTTTCCTCGGGGACGTTCTCGTCGAAGCAGCGGTTGCCAGCCTCCATGTGGTAGGTCGGGATGCGCATGCGCTTGGCCATCACGGTGGCGATGCACGAGTTGGTGTCGCCCAGGACGAGCAGCGCGTCCGGCTTCTCCTCGAGCAGCACCTTCTCGGTTCCGATCAGGACACCGCCCAGCACGGCCCCGAGGCTGCTGGTGTCGACGCCGAGGTAGTGGTCCGGAGCTCGCAGTCCGAGGTCGTCGAAGAAGACCTGGTTGAGGGCGTAGTCGTAGTTCTGTCCGGTGTGGACCAGCACGTGCTCGATGCCGGCCGTCTTGTCGAGGCGGTCGATGACGCAGGCGAGTCGGATGATCTCGGGTCGCGTGCCGACGATCGTCATGACCTTCATGCGAGTGCCTCCTGGGCGATCGCCTCGGGGAACTGATCCGGGTTGGCCTGGTCGAGCAGTTGGTCCGACCAGAACATGGTGATCAGCTCGGTTTCGCCGACATTGCGGATGTTGTGCACCCACAGGGTGGGCATGTCCACGAACGACGGCGTGTCGCCGCTGAGTCGGAACGTCACCACGTCGTCGTGGAGGAGACGTCTCAGCTGGACCTCTGCTTCACCCTTCACGACGAAGAAGCGCTCGACCTTGTGGAGGTGGTAGTGCTCGCCGCGCTTCTGGCCGGGGTGCGTGGTTGACATGAACGCCATCCCGGTGCCGCCGTGAGCACGAACGGTCTCGAACAGGTCGCCCCTGTTGTCCGCGTGGACCTGCGGCGACACCGGCCACATCTCCGGGAACGCCGCAGCGCGGTAGGTGTTGAACAGGTTGCGTCGCATCGGGGTCGAGATGTCGGGCACCTCTGCCGCAGGAACGTACAGGTCGTGGAACTCCTGGAAGAGTGCCAGGACCTCGCCGATGCCGATCGACTCGGCACCGACCACCGTTCGGGTGTCCGTCCCGATTGCGGAGATGAGCGCTGCGGCCGCGTCCTGGGCGTGGAGGAGCGCGATCTCGCGGTCGCCGGAGAGGTGCGGCGTCCGTCCAGCGGCCACCTCGTGGGCGAAGGTCGCGACGAACGAGTTGTAACCCGGGCGTCCGTGCTCCCCGTAGAGGTTGGGCAGCAGGATGTCGGCGAAGCTGCCCCCGGTGGCGCCGACCGCGCCGCTGAGGATCTCTGCGGCGCGGGCCTTGCCACGGCCGTACGGGTTGTCGAGCTCGGCCTGGACCGAGTTCGCGAAGACGACGCCGACCGGGCGCCCCGCCGCCGCCAGGGCTGCGGCCAGGGTCTCGGCGAGAGCGACGTTGCCCCGCTCGACCTCGTCGTCGGTGCCGGCACGGTTGACGCCGGCGACGTGGAGGACGGCATCGACGTCGGACAGCAGGTCGCCGAGTGCCTGCGGATCGTCGAGCTCGGCGCGGCCCAGCCGAACCGCGTCGACACCGTGCAGCGCCCGCAGCCGGCAGGCGGTGTGCCACCCGAGGAAGCCGTGGCCGCCGGTGATCGCGACCCTCACGGTTGCGGCTTCGCGTCGCGACCGGCCTCGGCCAGCGCGCGGCGCACCGGTGGCAGCTGGAGGAGCAGTCGCTTGACGCCCTCGACGTCGAGCCGCTCGCAGTTGCGCGAGGTGTAGTCGTCGTCGACCACCTCGGTCTCGCCCTGGTCGAAGAAGAGCTCGTACTCGAGCGAGCGGGCGTCGAGCGGGACCCGGTAGTAGTCGCCGTGGTCGTCCGCCTTCTGCAGCTCCTCGCGGCTCAGCAGCGACTCGTAGAGCTTCTCCCCGTGCCGGGTGCCGATCACCCGGATCTCGGGGTCGTCGTCGCCGAAGAGGGAGGCCACGGCCCGCGCCAGGTCCTCGACGGTCGAGGCGGGCGCCTTGCGCACGAACAGGTCACCGGGCTCGGACTGGGTGAAGGCGTACTCCACCAGGTCGACGGACTCGTCGAGCGACATCAGGAACCGGGTCATCCTCGGATCGGTGACCGTGAGGGGCCGGCCCTGCCGGATCTGCTCGATGAACACCGGGATCACCGATCCCCGGCTGTACATCACGTTGCCGTAGCGGGTGATCGAGACGACCGGTCCGTCTGCAGCGCGGTGGCGCGCGTGCGCCTGGGCCACCTTCTCCATCATCGCCTTGGAGATCCCCATGGCGTTGATCGGGTAGACCGCCTTGTCGGTGCTGAGACACACCACCGACTCGACGCCCGCACGCTCGGCGGCCCGGATGACGTTGTCGCTGCCGTTGACGTTGGTGAACACCGCCTGCTGAGGGAAGAACTCACAGCTCGGGACCTGCTTCAGCGCGGCCGCGTGGAAGATGTGGCGGACCCCGTTGACGGCGTCCTCGACGCTGCGGGGGTCCCGCACATCACCCACGTGGAACTTCACCCGACCGTCCGCGAGCTCGCGGCGCATCGTGTCCTGCTTCGACTCGTCGCGGCTCAGGATGCGCACCTCCTCGATGTCGGTGTCGAGCAGCCGTCGCACCATCGTCGAGCCGAACGACCCGGTGCCCCCGGTGACCAGGACCGGGCCCTGTGAACTCGTCACTGCGTTTCTCTCCTCTGGGTGGTCGGTGTGGTGCTGCGGAAGGGTCCGCGACGTCGGGAGTCCCCGGCTGCCGACCGGAGCAGCTCCGCGAGACGTGCGGCACCGACCTCGCGCGCCATCAGCCGGCCGTAGAGCTCCCTGCCCCTGCGGCCCATGTCTTCTCGTGCCTGCGGACCTCGAGCCGCGAGGTCGACCACGGCCGCGGCGATCGCGGTCGCACTGCCGGGCTGGGCGCCGCGGCCGGCTCCGCCGGTGGACACCAGCTCGGCACTGTCGCCGCGCGACACGACCAGCATGGGCCGCCCGGCCGCCAGCCCCGACTGGACCTTGCTCGGCATCGTGACGGCGAACAACGGTTCGTCGGCCAGCGAGACCACGTGGAAGTCCGCGGACGCCGTCAGCCGTGCGGCCTCCGCGCGGGGCACGGCGTCCAGGAAGTGCACCCGGTCTGACCCGGACGCGCGAGCGACCAGGTCGGCCTTCGACACCCCGGAACCGACGAGCACGAGGTGCGAGGGCTCCGTCACCGGTTCGACGAAGGCGTCGACCAGCGGTTCGAGGGCCTGTGCCTTGCCGTGGTTGCCCGCGTACAGGAAGACGGACTCGGCCGCGGGGATGCCGAGGCGAGCGCGAACACCTTCCACAGTGTCGTCGTCGTCGGTGACGGCGAGCTCGGCGTCGGGGAGCCAGTTGTAGACCAGGGACAGCTTCTCCGCCGGCACGCCGCGCGAGCTGAGCAGGTCGATCATGCCGGGGGAGATGACGGCGACGTGCGACGCCATGGCGTAGGCGCGCCGCACGAACACGTCGACGGCTCGCTCGACGAGGCGGGAGGCACGCCCCGTCAGGAAGCCGGAGGCGAAGATGGAGTCCGGCCACACGTCCTGGACCAGCAGGACGTAGGGCTTGCCCCACACCAGTCTGCTCACCATCGCCGGCAGGGCCGCGGTGGCCGGCGACGAGTAGACCAGGGCCACGTCGCTGCGGCGCAGCAACCGCTGGCCGAGCGCGGCGCTGCTCAGCGCCCACGACGCGTAGTTCATCAGCCGTCCCCGGGCGCTCGAGTCGTGACTCGGGTGGAGCGGGGTGCGGTGGACGGCCACACCGGCGTGCTCCTCGGTCGAGCGAGATCCGGCGCGGTAGCCCTCGTGGACCTTGCCGGACGGGTAGTTGGGGATGCCGGTCAGCACCTCGACGTCCAGTCCCTGGTCACCCAGGGCGGCGACGATGCCGGCCGGGATCTCTGCCGGCTCGGGCGGGTACCACTGACAGACGAAGGCGACTCGAGCCCTCATCGAGCAGGAACCCCCTTGACGACGACGCCGCCCGGCACGTCCCTGACAACGCAGGCGGCGCCCCCGACCACGGAGCCGCGTCCGACGGTGAGCTGGTTGAGCACAACTGCTCCGCTACCCACGAGGACGCCGGCCTTGATCGTGCAGTCGCCCGAGATCGTTACGGAAGGGTTGAGGCTCACGTTGTCCTCGATGACCGTGTCGTGTCCGACGGTGACGTTGAGGTTGAGGTGAACGTGGCGACCGATCTGGATGTTCGTCGTCAACCGCACTCCGGCGCACACGACGCTGCCCGGACCGATGTCGACGCCGTAGCCTCGCGTCGCAGAAGGATGAATGAGCGTGGCAGCTTGGAAACCCGCATCGTCGTATCGCGTGGATACGCGCCCGCGCACACTTGGACTCCCGATGCCCACGGCGTAGCTCACCGGAGACGACGACGTGATGAATTCGTCGGAGCTACCGAGGAACCGGACGCGCCGCTTGGCCAGCTGCTCCAGATTCACTTCCGAGGGTGAGTCGTCGACTACTCCGACCACGTTCCAGACGGGCGCGCGGTGCGCGTCGTTGATCGCGTCGATGACGTCGAGAACCTCGCGGCCGAAGCCACCCGCGCCGATCACGGCGATTGGCTCAGTCATTGGTGCTCCTCATGAACTCGGGCATGGTCACGTCGCCGTCGGCGCTGATGCCGTCGCGCCGGAGGACCTGGGCCACCGTGCGGGCGATGATCGAGGCGTCCAGGCGCAGGCTGCGGCGGTCGACGTACTCGACGTCCTTGGCGAACTTGGCGTCCCACGTCAGGGCGTTCCGTCCGCTCACCTGGGCGAGGCCCGTGACCCCCGGGCGGACGTCGTGGCGCCGCCGCTGCTCGGCGGTGTACCGGTCCAGGTAGCGCACCAGCAGGGGGCGAGGACCGACCAGGCTCATGTCGCCCCGCACCACGTTCCACAGGGTGGGCAGCTCGTCGAGGCTGGTCGAGCGCAGGAACGAGCCGAACGGCGTCATCCGCTGCTCGTCGGTCACCAGCCCGCGGGCGCTGTCGGTCTCGAGCATGGTGCGGAACTTCACCAGCTCGAAGACCCGCTCGTCCTTGCCGGGCCGGGGCTGCCGGAACAGCACCGGCGAGCCCAGCTTGAGACGGACCAGGACGGCGACGACGACCTGCAGGGGCAGCGAGAGGACCAGGGCCACCCCGCCGACGACCACGTCGACCGCCCGTTTGACCGGGTCGTAGGCCCTCACGCGACCACGACCCCGCGGATCGTGGCCTCGATGCGCTCGAACTGCGCGTCGGTCAGCGCGGAGCCGGCCGGCAGGGTGAGCCCGCGCTCGAAGATGCGCTCGGAGGAGCCGTCGAGCGTCCCGGACAGCCCGGCCGAGACCGGCTGCAGGTGCATCGGCTTCCACACCGGGCGACACTCGATCCCGGCCTCGCCGAGGGCGGAGGCGAGGTCGGCGGCGCTCCACGCGGACACGTCCGGGTCGACGACGACGGCAGTGAGCCAGCAGTTGTCGCCGGCGTCGTCGGCACCGCCGAGGATGCGGACCCCCGGCTGGTCGGCGAGGAGGCGCCGGTAGCGCTCGCGCCAGCCGCGGCGCCGCTTCAGCATGTCGTCGAGGCGCTCGAGCTGGGCCCGGCCGAGGGCGGCGAGGATGTTGGAGAGCCGGTAGTTGTAGCCGACCTCGGTGTGCTCGTAGTGCGCGACCGGCTCGCGGGCCTGCGTCGACAGCTTGCGGACGTGGTCGGCCAGGCGCTGGTCGTCGGTGAGGAGCATGCCGCCACCGGAGGTCGTCATGATCTTGTTGCCGTTGAACGACAGCACCGAGGCGTCCCCGAACGACCCGGCCGGCCGGCCGTCGTACGACGCGCCGAACGACTCCGCCGAGTCGCACAGCAGTCGGGCGCCGGCGGCGTCGGCGACCTCGGTGATGGCGGCGTAGTCGACGCACTTGCCGAGCATGTCGACCGGGATGACGGCCGGGACGTCGCGCCCGGCGTCCTGCAGGGTCCGCACGGCCCGGGAGAGCAGGGCCGGGCTCATGTTGCCCGACTCCTCGTCGCAGTCGACGAAGTGCGGCTCGGCGCCGACGTAGCGGATCGCGTTGACGGTGGCGGCGAAGGTGAACGTCGACACCGGCACGACGTCGCCCGGGCCGACGCCCCACGACACCAGCGCCAGGTGCAGGGCCGCGGTGCCCGAGGACAGCCCGACGGCGTGGGCGGTGCCGACGCGGGCGGCGACCTCGTCCTCGAAGGCGGTGAGGTCGGGTCCGGCGGGGGCCACCCACCCGGACTGGAGGGCCCGCAGCACGTACTGCTGCTCGAGCTCGCCGACGTCAGGGGTGGAGAGAAGAATGGGACCGTCCACCTGCGAAGTCATGCTGCTGCTTTTCCCGTCTCGTGTGCCGTCCCCAGGCGAGAGTGTAGACACGCCCACGCCCGCCGTTGCACGTCGGTGGTCACGCGCTGGACGTCCTCGGGCCGGGCCGGCTGCGGGCTCGGCGACGGCCCGCGCCGATGTCTCGCCCGACCAGGGTCCTCCCTTATGGTGTCGCTGTCACAACTCGGCAACAGACAGGACGTTCGTGGAGCTCCGGGACTACTGGCGGACGCTCCGTCGTCGCTGGAAGATGATCGTGGCGTGCGTGGTGCTCGCCGTCGGAGCGGCTGGTCTGCTCACCTGGCAGACGACGCCGCTCTACGCCTCGAGCGCGCAGCTGTTCGTCTCCACGGCGCCGTCCGACGCCGGTGAGGCCTACAGCGGAGGGCTCTTCGCCACCCAGCGGGTGACCTCCTACGTCGACCTCGTCGACACCCGCAAGCTGTCCGAGCAGGTCGCCACCGACCTCGGCGGCGACCTCGAGCCGGCCGAGCTGCGTGCCGCCGTCTCGGCGCAGGTCGTGCCCGAGACCGTGACCCTGGTCGTCACGGCCCAGGACGCCGACGCCGTGGTCGCGCGCGACATCGCCCAGGCCTACGCCGAGGCGCTCATCGACCTCATCGCCGACATCGAGACGCCCGACGGTGGTGGGCAGGCCCCGATCCGCGCCTCCATCGTCGACAACGCCGACACGACGAGCTCGCCGGTGAGCCCCAACACCCCGCGCAACCTCGGCCTCGCGCTGGTGCTCGGCCTGCTCGTCGGGGTCGGCCTCGCCGTGCTCCGCGAGCTCCTCGACACCTCGCTGACCTCCAGCGACGACATCGCCGCGATCACCGACACCCCGATCCTCGGGCACATCAACGTCGACACGGTCGCGATCAAGAAGCAGCCCGCGCAGGCCCTGTCCGAGGCCTCGCCGTGGGCGGAGTCGTTCCGCGTGCTGCGCACCAACATGCAGTACGTCGAGGTCGACCACGACCACCGCACCTTCGTGGTCTCCAGCTCGCTGCCCGCCGAGGGCAAGTCGACGACCGCGGTCAACCTCGCCATCACCATGGCGATGGCCGGCCAGCGGGTCGCCCTGGTC
The DNA here is from genome assembly GCF_005954645.2 of Nocardioides sp. S-1144. NCBI lineage: Bacteria > Bacillati > Actinomycetota > Actinomycetes > Propionibacteriales > Nocardioidaceae > Nocardioides > Nocardioides dongxiaopingii. The sequence goes on along the minus strand of NZ_CP040695.2, from coordinate 2,560,630 downwards.
GAGTGCGACCTGCGCCGCCCCCTCATCGCCGACCGGCTCGGCCTCGACGACGCCGTCGGCACGACGTCGGTGCTGATCGGTCGCATCGAGCTCGACGACGCCCTCCAGGGCTACGCCGACACCGGCCTGCAGGTGCTCACCTGCGGCCCGCGGCCGCCCAACCCGTCCGAGCTGCTCCAGTCGCACGCGATGGCGGGCCTCATCAGCGACCTGCGCGACCGCTTCGACGTCGTCCTGCTCGACGCGCCGCCGCTGCTGCCGGTGACCGACGCCGCGCTGCTGGCCGCGCAGTCCGACGGGATGCTCGTCGTCGTCCGCCACGGCAAGACCAACCAGGACCAGCTGCGCCACGCCCTGGAGCGGGTCGAGGCCGTCGACGCCAAGGCCGTCGGCGTGGTGGTCAACCTGGCGCCGTCGAAGAAGTCGGACCGCTCCTACAGCTACGGCTACGGGTATGGCTACAGCTACGCCCCCCAGGCGGACAAGAAGCTCGCCAAGGCCCGCCCGGCGAAGCGAGCCGACGCCGACCGTGGTGGTCACCGCCGCGCCTGAGAGGTCGGTCAGGGCGTGAGGGCAGGCAGGACGACGCCCAGCAGCGCGTCGATCCTCTCAGCCGCCCGGTCGGCGACGTCGGCGTCGCGCCCGTAGGGGTCGGCGACGTCGAGCGCAGGGTCGGCGGGGCCGCGGTGCTCGGCCAGCGCGCCCAGCACCTGCGCGGGGCTCAGGTCGCCGGGAAGTGAGCCGATCGCCCGGCCGGCCTGGCCAAGCGTGACGACCTTGCGGAACGCCGCGGGGGAGTCGTCGAGGATGAAGGAGCGGTGGCTGGCCTCGGCGGTCAGCACCAGGTCGGCGTCCTCGACCATCCGGCGGGTCAGCCGGCGGCTGCGGAAGCCGCTCGGGTCGAAGCCGCGGGCGGTGAGCGGGCGCGCCATCTCGGGGCTCACCCCGTGGTCGACCCAGCCGTGGGTGCCGGCACTGGTGAAGCGGATCCCGTCCCCGGCCATCCGGCGCGCGGCGAGCTCCATGTAGGGGGAGCGGCAGATGTTGGCGGTGCACACGAAGAGGACCTCGAGCGGACGCGGCTCCGCGCCCGGCTCGGGCCGGGGTGCGGTCCCCTCGGCGGGCGCGGGCGCGCGCAGGTCGAGGTGGCCGGCCCCGGCGAGGACCTCGACGACCTCGGCCAGGGCGTCGTCGACGCTGCGGCCGGTGGTGTCGACGTCGAGCAGGACGAACGTGCCGCCCGTGCCCTCGACCAGCTCGCGGACCTGGCGGGTCGCCGCCGGCGGAGCCTCCGGGCCGAGGACGACGACACCGCCGTGCCGCGCGATCTCCGCCGCGACCCACCCGAGCCGGCGGAGGTGCAGCTCCCGGCCGGCGTCGGTGTCCGGGCCGGGGGAGAGGTGGTGGCGCACGTCGTCGCCGTCGAGACCGGTGACGACGCGCGTGCCCTGGCGCCGGACGCGGTGCTCCAGGGCGCGGGCCAGGGCAACCGTCCCTCGCGGCGACGGGCCGGTCACGTACAGCACCAGCCCCGGCGAGGGGGTGAGGTCGGCCGGCACGGCGGTCATCCTCTCACTGCCGCCCCCGCCCGGCGTCGGCCCACAGGATTCCCGAACCGTTCCGGAACGCCGCCCCACTAGCCTCCGGCGCATGCTCCTGGACCCGACGCGCCTCCCGCGCGCCCCGCGCCCGCTCCTCGCCGCGCTCGTCGCGGGCCTGCTCCTCCTCGGCCTGGCCGGCCCGACCCCGCGCGCCGACGCGTCCGCTCCGGCGCGTCCGTCAGCGGCCGCCGCGGTCACCGGGCGGGTCGTCTCCTTCGACGGCGCCGCCGTGGCCGGCGCGACCGTCCGCCTTCGGGCCGTCGCCCGGACCGGGCTGGGCCCGGTCGTCGCCACGGCGACCACCAACGGGCGGGGCCAGTTCTCGCTGCCCGGCGGGTCGTCGAGCACCCCCTACTACGTGGAGCTGGTCGCCGGCTCCCACCAGCGGGGCTGGGTCGGCCAGGACCCGAAGGCGTTCCAGACCGCCCTCACGTGGGCCGACACCTACGCCGGGGGCGCCGCGCTCGGCACGGTCGTGGCCGTGCCGGCCTTCGTGCGGGGCGTCGTCGTCGACTCGCAGACCAAGCTCGGCGTCCGGGGCGTCAAGGTCACCTTCACGCCCCTCGGCGAGGCGCCGCTGAGCGCCACCACGCAGCGCGACGGCAGCTTCCGCATCACCGGGATCACCGGCGGTGAGGACGGCGCCATGAAGTTCGCCGGCGCCGCGGTCGGCTACGAGAACGGGGTGTGGGGCTGCGCGAACGCCGTCGTCCCGCCCGCGCTCGAGTGTCAGCCGCAGATCGGCGTCATGCCCGGCAGGATCCGCATCGACAAGCTCCCGTGAGGAACCCCATGAACACCGTGCGCTCGCTCCTGGCCGCCGCCGTCGCGGCGACCGTCTGCTCCACCACCCTCGTCGCGGCGACGGCGTCCGCCGAGACGCCCGCCGAGAGGTCCGCCGAGACCCCCGCTCCCGCGCCGGGCCGGGTGATCAAGCCCGGCCAGGTCGGCCAGGCGGTCGCCGGGATGACCGTCGCCGAGGCCCTGGCCACCGGCGAGTTCGACGCCGACGTCCCGGCCCCGCCGTGTGACCCGATCCGGCTGCGCCCGAAGGGCGTGTGGCGCCACCAGTACGCCGTCCTGGTGAACCAGCAGGACCGGATCGCCGAGATCGCCGTCTTCGGCACCCGCCCGCGCACCGTGCAGGGCCTCGGCGTCGGCTCGACCAACCGCGAGGTCAAGCAGGCCTACGGCCCGCGGCTGTCCGCGCCAATCGAGGTCGGCTTCGGGCAGTGGGGGCGCTTCGTCCGCAGGGGGACCGGCGCCGAGCGCCGGTGGATCGGGTTCCTGTTCGGGGAGGCGTTCGTGGCCGACCGCCCGCTGCGCGGGCGCGACGAGGTGACCCTCGTCGGCGTCAGGACCCGCTTCAAGCCCGGGTTGGTGCTCGACGGCTGCTGACACCGGGTTCGGAACGTCACACCGGCCGGCCCCGCGGAACAACGCCGCCGGGCCCGGCGCTGTACCGACCATGACCACCATCGGACTCATCGGAGCAGGCAACATCGGCAGCACCGTCGCGCGACTGGCGGTCGACGCCGGTCACGACGTCGTGCTCAGCAACAGCCGCGGGCCGGAGACGCTCGCCGACCTCGTCGCGGAGCTCGGCCCACACGCCCGGGCGGCGACCGCCGCCGAGGCGGCCGCGGCCGGCGACCTCGTCGTGGTGACCGTGCCGCTCAAGGCCTACCGCGAGGTGCCGGTCGAGCCGCTCGCCGGCAAGGTCGTCATCGACACCAACAACTACTACCCGGAGCGCGACGGCCGGATCGCCGAGCTCGACGACGAGTCGACCACGACGTCCGAGCTGCTCCAGGCCCACCTGCCGACGTCGCACGTCGTGAAGGGCTTCAACAACATCTACTTCGAGCACCTGCGCTCGCTGGCCCGCCCCGCCGGCGACCCGGAGCGCAGTGTCCTGGCCATCGCCGGTGACGACGACGGCGCCAAGCAGACCGTGACGGCGTTCCTCGACTCGATCGGCTACGACGCCCACGACGTCGGCCCGCTCGCCGAGGGCTGGCGCTTCCAGCGCGACACCACGGCCTACACCGGCGCCTACGTCGACGACGGCGACTTCGCGCACCCGCACGCCGCGACCCACGAGTCGCTGGCGCCGCTGCTCGCCCAGGCCCAGCGCTACCGCGACATGGACGACGAGACCGCCTGAGCCATATCGGGGCGCGGGCGACCGGGGGCGGTCGATACGATCCGCCCATGGTGTCTGAGATCAACGTCGTCCGTGTCCACGCCGACGAGCGCGAGGAGCGGACCACGGCGACGGGCACCAAGGCGTGGGAGCTGTTCGCCGACCACCCGGACGTCATCGCCGCCCGGGTGCTCGGCGCGGGCGACGGCGCGGAGCACGAGCTGAAGGACCTCTCCTACGAGCTCGTCGAGGGCGACGTCGTCGAGGGCGTGCTCATCGAGTCCGCCGACGGCCACGACATCCTGCGCCACTCCACCGCGCACGTGATGGCCCAGGCCGTCCAGGAGCTGTTCCCCGACGCCAGGCTCGGCATCGGCCCGCCGATCGAGAACGGCTTCTACTACGACTTCGACGTCGCGACCCCGTTCGTGCCCGAGGACCTCGACAAGATCGAGACCCGGATGCGCAAGATCATCAAGGAGGGCCAGCGGTTCTCCCGGCGCGTCACCACCGACGCCGACGCCCTGGTCGAGCTCGCGGGCGAGCCGTACAAGGTCGAGCTGATCGGCCTCAAGGGTGGCGGCGCGGAGGCGGCCGAGGGCGCCTCGGTCGAGGTCGGCGCCGGCGAGCTGACGATCTACGACAACGTCAACCGCAGGGGCGAGGTCGCCTGGAGCGACCTGTGCCGCGGCCCGCACCTGCCCACCACCAAGCGGATCCCGGCCTTCAAGCTGATGCGCTCGGCGGCGGCGTACTGGCGCGGCGACGAGAAGAACAAGCAGCTCCAGCGCATCTACGGCACCGCCTGGGAGTCCAAGGAGGCGCTCGAGGCGCACCTCGAGCGGATCGCCGAGGCCGAGAAGCGCGACCACCGCAAGCTCGGGCGCGACCTCGACCTGTTCAGCTTCCCCGACGAGATCGGGTCCGGCCTGCCGGTCTTCCACCCCAAGGGCGGCGTCATCAAGCGCGAGATGGAGGACTACGTCCGCCGGCGCCACATCGAGGAGGGCTTCGACTACGTCGGGACCCCGCACATCTCGAAGGAGCACACCTTCCACCTGTCGGGGCACCTGCCCTACTACGCCGACGGCATGTTCCCGCCCATGGAGCTCGAGGGCGCGAACTACTACCTCAAGGCCATGAACTGCCCGATGCACAACCTGATCTACCGCTCCCGCGGTCGGTCCTACCGTGAGCTGCCGCTGCGGCTCTTCGAGTTCGGGCACGTCTACCGCTACGAGAAGTCCGGCGTCATCCACGGCCTGACCCGCGTGCGCGGCTTCGCCCAGGACGACTCGCACTCCTACGTCACCGAGGAGCAGGCGCCCGGCGAGATCAAGCACCTGCTCGACTTCGTGCTCGGGCTGCTGCGCGACTTCGGGCTCGACGACTTCTACCTCGAGCTCTCCACCCGCGACGACTCCAAGCCCGACAAGTTCGTCGGCTCGCAGGACCAGTGGGACAAGGCGACCGAGGTGCTGCGGGTCGCGTGCGAGGAGTCCGGGCTGGAGCTCGTGCCCGACCCGGGCGGCGCGGCGTTCTACGGCCCGAAGGTCTCGGTGCAGGCCAGGGACGCGATCGGGCGCACCTGGCAGATGTCGACCATCCAGTACGACTTCAACCAGCCCGAGGGCTTCGACCTCCAGTACCAGGCCGCCGACGGCACCCGGAAGCAGCCGGTGATGATCCACTCGGCCAAGTTCGGCTCGATCGAGCGGTTCCTCGGCGTCCTGGTCGAGCACTACGCCGGCGCGTTCCCCCCGTGGCTCGCCCCGGTGCAGGTGCAGGCGATCCCGGTCGCGGAGTTCGCCGGCGACTACCTCGCCGACGTCGCGCGGCGGATGAGGGTGCAGGGCCTGCGGGTCGAGGTCGACCACTCCGACGACCGGTTCCAGAAGAAGATCCGCAACGCGCAGCTGCAGAAGGTGCCGTTCATGATGATCGCCGGCAAGGACGACATCGAGGCCGGCGCGGTCTCCTTCCGCTACCGCGACGGGCGCCAGGACAACGGCGTCCCGATCGACGAGGCCATCGCCCGGGTCGCGACCGCCGTCAACGCCCGCGAGCAGGTCTGAGGGCTCCCGGTCGAGGTCAGCGCCGTACGCAGGTGTCGCCGGCTGGCACCTACGTACGGCGTTGATCCACAGGCGCCGAGCGCGTGGTGGTTCGGTCGGCGTCCGGCCCGCAGGATGGCCGTCGTGGATGCCCTCGACGACCTCGTGGCGCAGCAGGCGGGCGTGGTGTCGCGTGGCCAGCTGCTGGCCCACGGGCTGGCCGCGACTGACGTCCGGCGACGACTGCGGCGTCGTGAGCTCGTCACGGTGGTGCCCGGCGTCTACGTCGACCACACCGGAACGGCGTCCGCCTCGACGCGACCCGGACCGTCCAGGGCCCGGATCGCGGACCGGTGGCACAGGGCGGCCGGCTCCAGCGCCAGCACCGCAGCCCAGGCCCGCTGTCGCCACGTCAGCCCGCGGCGATCGCGGTGCTCGCGGACGCCGTGCAGGCACGGCTGACGACGGCGTCGCGGCTGCGGGCGACGCTCGACGAACGGCGTCGGGTGCACCGGCGGGCGTTCCTGGCCGCCGTGCTCGACGACGTCGCCGCCGGCACCTGCTCCGTGCTCGAGCACGGCTACCTGGACCGGGTGGAGCGCCCGCACGGGCTGCCGGCGTCGACACGGCAGGTCGCCGACTCCAGGCGCGGCCCGCTCTACCGAGACGTCGAGTACCGCGAGCAGCGGCTGTACGTCGAGCTCGACGGTCGGCTGTTCCACGACGGCGTGCGGGCGCGCGACCGTGACCTCGAGCGCGACCTCGACGCGGCGGTGACCGGGCGGGCGACGGTCCGCCTGGGGTGGGGGCAGGTGTTCGGCCGGTCGTGCGACACGGCGCTGAGGGTCGGCGCCGTGCTGCGGCGTCGCGGGTGGACCGGGGCGCCGACCCCGTGCCCCGACTGCGTGACCGCGGCAGCGCCGTACGCAGGTGTCACCGGCTGACACCCAGGTACGGCGCGGGCTTGCCCGGCTGTGCTGAGGTGGACCCATGCCTCGCAAGATCGCCACCACGACCAGGGTCGGGCTCGACGAGCTGCTCGACTTCGCGCGCACCCGCCACCGCCTGGTGCTCGTCACCCAACGCGCCGATGGGAGCCCCCAGGTCAGCCCGGTGACCGGGGGAGTCGACCAGGAGGGACGCATCGTCGTCTCGACCTACCCCGAGCGGGCCAAGGCCGTGAACGCGCGGCGCACCCCGGAGGTCAGCGTCCTGGTGATGAGCGACGAGTTCGACGCCGAGTGGGTGCAGGTCGACGGCACGTGCGAGGTGATCGACCCGCCCGACTCCGTCGAGCCGCTGGTCGACTACTTCCGCTGCATCTCCGGCGAGCACCCCGACTGGGATGAGTACCGGCAGGCGATGCGCGAGCAGGGCAAGTCGCTGCTCCGCATCACCCCCACCCGGTGGGGTCCGATCGCGACCGGTGGGTTCCCGCCGCGCCTCGCGACCGACTAGCCCCGGGTCCGCTCCAGGACGCCGCGCAGCACCCGCTCGAGCACGGCCAGCTCGGCCTCGTCGAGGTCGGCGAAGACCAGCTCGCGCACCGAGCGGACGTGCCCCGGGGCGGCGCGGTCGAGGGCGTCGCGCCCCGTCGGCGTCAGGACCGCCCAGGCGCCGCGGCCGTCGTCCGCGCACTCCTCGCGGGCGACCAGGTCGCGCCCGCCCATCCGGCGCAGGTGGTGCGAGAGCCGGCTGCGCTCCCAGCCGGCGGCCGCCGCGAGGTCGCCCACGCGCAGCCGGGCGTCGGGGGCCTCGCTGAGCGCGACCAGCACGTCGTAGTCGGCCAGGGAGAGCCCGGACTCCTCCTGCAGCTGGCGGGTCAGGCGCGCCGGCAGCGCGGTGCCGAGGGCGACCCAGTGTCGCCAGGCACGCTGCTGGGCGGGGGAGAGCCAGCCGTCGTCGTCGTCCACGGCACGAGTCTACGGGAATAGGTGACGTGTCACGTAACTTGGACCGGCATGACCACCTCGACGCCCACGCCCCAGATCGACGTCCGCCGCTCCGCCGACCGCTACGCCAGCAGGTTCGGCTGGCTCGACAGCAAGCACTCCTTCTCCTTCGGCCACCACCACGACCCGGCCAACACCCACCACGGCCTGCTGCTCGTCAACAACGACGACGTCGTCGACGCCGGCACCGGCTTCGACACCCACCCGCACCGCGACATGGAGATCGTCACCTGGGTGCTCCAGGGCTCCCTGGTGCACCAGGACTCCACCGGCCACAGCGGCCTGATCTACCCCGGTCTGGCGCAGCGAATGAGCGCCGGGCGCGGCATCCTGCACTCGGAGAAGAACGACTCGTGGCGCCTGGCCACCGACAGCGAGCGGCCGCACGACGAGCCCGTGCACTTCGTGCAGATGTGGGTGGTGCCCGACGAGCGCGGTGTGGAACCGGGCTACGAGCAGCTCGAGATCGACGCCGACCTGATGAGCGGCTCGCTGGTGCCCGTCGCCTCTGGCATGCCGCAGCACGACGGCGCCTCGGCGATCCGCATCCGCAACAAGTACGCCGCGCTGCACGCCGCCCGGCTCCAGCCCGGACAGTCCGTCGAGCTTCCGGAGGCGCCGTACCTGCACCTCTTCGTGCCGCGGGGGGCCGTCGTCCTCGAGGGGGCCGGACCTCTGGCCACCGGGGACGCCGTCCGCCTCACCGCCACCGGCGGCCAGCGGCTGACCGCGACCGAGGCCGCCGAGGTGCTGGTCTGGGAGATGCACGCCGGCATCGCGTCCTGACCGGCCCTCCACCCACCGGGCGCGGGTCGGGCCGCGGCTACCCTTCGGTGAGCGCTCCGCGAGGGGGCGCCCGACACACGGGTGAGGGACGGGCATGGCGAAAGACGGCCGTCAGGCCCGCTGGGACAGCCACAACCAGCAGCGCCGCCAGCAGATCCTCGACGCCGCGCTGGTCGTCATCGAGGCCGGTCGTCCGGGCGACGAGTTCCACGTCCAGCAGATCGCGGTCCGGGCCGGCCTGAACCGCACCGTCGTCTACCGCCACTTCGACGACCGCGCCGACCTCGACCGCGCGATCCGCGCCCACGTGCTCGACGACCTCACCGCGGTGCTGATCCCGACCGTCAGCCTCGACGGCACGATCCGCCAGATCATCCGGCGCATCGTCGGCTCCTACGTCGAGTGGGTCGCCGCCCACCCGGCGGCGCACACGTTCGCCGTCCAGGAGATCAGCGGCCCGTTCGAGCAGGGCACCGACCGGATCGCCGGCGCGCTGGTCGACGTCCTCCGACGGGCGCTGCGGCTGGTCGACGCCGACCTCGACGACGACGAGCGGCTGCTCCTCGACCCCCTGGCCCACGTCCTGGTCGGCGCGGTGTTCGGCGCCGTGCGGCACTGGGTCGCCCAGGAGCCTCGCGAGCCCGAGGCCGCCCGCCTGGTCGGGATGCTCAGCCTGTCGGTGTGGAGCCTCATCGACGGCCACGCCCGCCGGATCGGCCTCGAGCTCGACCCCGACCGACCGATCGGCGAGCTGTTCGCCACCGAGGGAGCCACCCCGTGACCGGCGACGTGACCGGACCGCCGGTGCACCAGGACGGCGTCGGCGAGCCCGACGAGCTCGACCGGCTCTGGACGCCGCACCGGCTGGCCTACATCCGCGGCGAGAACAAGCCCTCCGACGCGACGTCCGGCACCTGCCCGTTCTGCCGGATCCCCGGTCTCGACGACGCCGCCGGGCTGGTCGTGCACCGCGGCGAGCTCGCCTTCGCCGTGCTCAACCTCTACCCGTACGCGCCCGGGCACCTGATGGTCTGCCCCTACCGCCACATCGCCGACTACACCGAGACCACCGACGCCGAGGCGGCCGAGATCGCCGACCTGACCCGCGCCGCGATGCGCACGGTCCGCGCGGTCTCCGGCGCGGGCGGGTTCAACATCGGCATGAACCAGGGCCACGTCGCCGGGGCGGGCATCGCGGCCCACCTGCACCAGCACGTCGTCCCGCGGTGGCCGGGCGACCAGAACTTCATGCCGATCATCGGGCGCACCAAGACGCTGCCCGAGCTGCTCACCGACACCCGCGCGCTGTTCGCCGACGCCTGGGCCTGACGCCCGGCCGCCGGCTGCTCCTCAGCGCCGCTTGGTGTTGATCTGCTCCACCGGTGACGCGGTGGCGCCGTCGGCCTTGCCCCGCTTGTCGGCGCGCTTCTCCTTGAGAGACTTCCCGGACTTCTTCGACATTCCTTGCCGTGGCGACTTGTCGCTCATGAGGACTGCTCTCTGAGGGAGACCCTGGATGGGCCCGTGGTGCGACAGTACGCCGGGTGTCCAGGGTCGGTGCCGAGCAAGGCCCGCCGACCGGTAGCCTGCTCGCGACATGTTGGAGAGATTCAAGGGGTTCTGGCAGGGCGTCGTGCTGATGCCCTTCGTCAGGCTCTTCATCAAGCTCGGGATCAGCCCCGACACCGTGACCCTCGTCGGCACCATCGGCGTCTGCGCCGGGGCGCTGATCTTCTTCCCGATCGGCGAGCTGCTCATCGGCGTCCTGTTCATCACCGCGTTCGTCTTCAGCGACCTGGTCGACGGCAAGATGGCCCGCGAGCTGGGGCGCAGCTCGAAGTTCGGCGCGTTCTGGGACTCCACCCTCGACCGGTTCGGCGACGGGGCCATCTTCGGCGGGCTGGCGCTCTACTTCGCCGGCGTCGGCGACAGCTACCTCTACCTGTGCGTCTCGCTCTACTGCCTGGTGATGGGCTCGGTGACCTCCTACGCCCGGGCCCGCGCGGAGTCGCTGGGCATGGACGCCAGGGGCGGGATCGCCGAGCGCGCCGACCGCCTGGTCTCGATCCTGGTGATGACCGGGCTCGGCGCGATCTTCGACCTGCCGATCCTGATGTACGTCACGCTCTGGGTCCTGGCCGTCGCCAACACCTACACCGTCGGCTTCCGCGTGCTCAAGGTGCGCCGCCAGGCGCTCGTCCTCGACGCGGCCACCGCGGCCGCCGCACCCCCGGCCGGACCCCCCTCCGGCGAATCGGCAGGACCCACCCCCCAGGCCTAGAGTCGCCGGTTATGGACAACACCGTCGACACCCCTGGAACCGGCACCACCCGCGTCAAGCGGGGGATGGCCGAGATGCTCAAGGGCGGCGTCATCATGGACGTCGTCACCGCCGAGCAGGCGAAGATCGCCGAGGACGCCGGCGCGGTCGCCGTCATGGCCCTCGAGCGGGTGCCCGCCGACATCCGCGCCCAGGGCGGCGTGTCCCGGATGAGCGACCCCGACATGATCGACTCGATCATCGCCTCGGTCTCGATCCCGGTGATGGCCAAGGCCCGCATCGGTCACTTCGCCGAGGCGCAGGTGCTGCAGAGCCTCGGCGTCGACTACATCGACGAGTCCGAGGTGCTGACCCCGGCCGACTACGCCAACCACATCGACAAGTGGACCTTCACCGCGCCGTTCGTGTGCGGTGCGACCAACCTGGGCGAGGCCCTGCGCCGGATCACCGAGGGCGCCGCGATGATCCGCTCGAAGGGTGAGGCCGGCACCGGCGACGTCTCCAACGCCGTGACCCACATGCGCACCATCCTCGGCGAGCTGCGCCGGCTCGCCTCGCTCCAGGACGACGAGCTCTACGTCGCCGCGAAGGAGCTCCAGGCGCCCTACGACCTCGTCAAGGAGGTCGCCGCGACCGGCACGCTGCCCGTGGTGCTGTTCACCGCCGGTGGCATCGCCACCCCGGCGGACGCCGCGATGATGATGCAGCTGGGCGCCGAGGGCGTCTTCGTGGGCTCGGGAATCTTCAAGTCCGGCAACCCCGCGCAGCGGGCCGAGGCGATCGTCAAGGCCACCACCTTCCACGACGACCCCGACATGGTCGCGAAGGTCTCGCGGGGTCTGGGCGAGGCCATGGTCGGCATCAACGTGGAGGAGATCCCGCAGCCGCACCGGCTCGCCGAGCGCGGCTGGTAGGGGTCCCGGAGAGGGGGGGCCCGGGGTGCTCCGTCCCGGGGCTGGAACGGCGTGACGCGGATCACACCAAGGTAAAATTCCTGTTTCCGGGTCGGGTGGGTACGAGGGGTCCGACGGCTGGACTAGACAGGCGTGTCGGTCTCCGACGTGCCCGGTCGCGTCAGTGGTCGCGCCCCCGACCCGGTCGGGGGATCCCCCCCCACACCCCCCACGAAAGACCTCCACATGAACAAGTCAACCAAGGGCGCCATCGGCGCCGCGGCCGCCGCTGTCCTCCTGCTCGGCGGCGCCGGCACGCTCGCCTTCTGGAGCGACTCCGCCACCGTCAACGGCGGCTCCGTGAACGCCGGCTTCCTCACCCTCGACGACGGCGTGTGCGACGCCGACTGGGTCTACGCCGACGGTGGCAACGCCGGCGCGCCCGTGGTCAACTTCGTGCCCGGTGACGCGATCACCAAGGACTGCGAGTTCGTGATCGGCGCCGAGGGCGACAACCTCGAGGCCAGCCCGACCATCCCCGACACGATCGTCATCACGCCGGCGCCGGCGGCGCCGTCGTTCACGGCGACCGTCGACGCGACGTACGCGCTGCCCGGCGGGCCCCTGGCGGCGGACGACACGATCACCGAGGAGAACGACGGCGACACGCTCACCGCGAGCATCGTGGTGACGATCCCGTTCGGCAACGCCACCACGATCAACGCCAACGACACCCAGAACATCACGGCGTCGCTCGCGAACCTCACCGTCGCCCTCACCCAGGACCTCGGCGCCGACAACCCGAACCCCTGACCGTCCCCAGCCCGCGCTGATGACTCCCGGTGTGTCCCTGGACCACCGTGCCGACGCCGACGTCCGTCCGGACGGGAGCGGCGGCACGGTGGGATCGGTCGTGCGCCTCGCGGCCCGCGTGCTCGTCTGGGCGGTGCTGCTGGCGTGCGTCGCGGCGATCGCGGTCGCCGTCGTGGTCCCGCGGCTCGGCGGGGCCACTCCCTACACCGTCCTCACGGGGTCGATGCGGCCGCACCTGCCGCCCGGCACCCTGGTGGTGGTGCGTCCGGTCGCCTTCGAGGACCTGCACCTCGGGTCGGTGATCACCTACCAGCTCCGCTCGGGGGAGCCGGAGGTCGTCACGCACCGGGTCGTCGCGGTGCGCACCAGCCTCCGCGGCGAGGTCGAGCTCCAGACCCGGGGCGACGCCAACGGTGCTCCCGACGAGGTCTGGGTGCGACCCGAGCAGGTGCGCGGCGAGCTCTGGTACGCCGTCCCGCACCTGGGCGGCCTCAACACCCTGGTCACCGGTCACGAGCGCCAGCTGGTGACCTTCGTCGTGGCCGGCGGGCTCGCCGGGTACGCGCTGCTGATGTTCGCCGGAGCCGCCCGCGACCGGTCCCGACGACGGAGCCCGTCGTGAGGACCGCCGTGGTCGTCCCGGTCGTGCTGCTGGCGGCGGCGTCCCTGTCGCCGGCGGCGGCCGCCGAGGGGCAGCTCGGGGTGAGCAGGGACGGCGTGCACTACGGCGACGCCCTGACCCGACCGTTGTTCGACCCGGAGGTGCGCTGGGTGCCGGGCGACGAGCGCACCGCGCGGTTCTGGGTGCGCAACCAGTCCTCCGGCCTCGGCGACCTCACGGTCCGCATCGACCGGGCGCCCCGCGACGCGCTGTTCGGGACCGACGACCTCGAGGTCGCGGCCCGGATCGGGCAGCAGGACTACGTCGGCACCACCGCCCCGGGCGCGCACGAGCTCATCGACGCCGAGGACGTCGCCGCCGGTACCGAGGTCGCCGTCGACGTCCGGGTGCGGCTCGCGCCCGAGGCGCCGAACGCCACCATGGTGCTCGGTGCCGACCTCGACTTCACCGTCACCCTCACCGAGTCGACCGACGGCGACGACGGCGGGGGCACGCCGGGCGACGGGACGCCCGACCTCGCGCTGCCGGGCGTTGACCTCCCGGCCACGGGCTCCTCGATCGAGCCCTGGCTGCTGCCCGCCGCGGCCGGGCTCGTGCTCGGCGGCGCCCTGCTCGTCCTGCTCTCCCGGCGCCGCCCCCCACCGGACGCCTGACCCCCACCCCGCTCGTCCGCCCCCCCCACGGCCCCACCCCAGGAGATCCACGATGCGCACCCCCCGCACCAGCACCCGCCGGCGCCGACGTTCCGGCCGCACCCGGGCGATCATCTCGCTCGGCGCCGTCGCGGTCCTCGCGACCGGACTGAGCGTGAAGGGCACCTTCGCGTTCTGGACCGACTCCGGGACCGCCCAGACCGGCGCGTTCAGCTCGGGCACCCTCGACATCACCGTGAACGGTCAGCTCGCGGGCCAGGCCAACAACGGTGGCTCGACGACGATCGCCAGCCTGGCGCTGGGCAACATGGTGCCCGGCGAGAGCGTGGCCGGGAGCTTCCCGGTCGCCAACGCCGGGACGGTGCCGCTCACCTACACCCTCACCGGCACCGGGTCGGGCGGCCTGGCGGTGACCAACGGGCTGCAGTACTCCGTCACGTTCGGCGCCACCGCCGCCAACACCGGCTCCGCCGCGAACGGCAACCGGACCGGCACGTGTGGCGCCGTCACCCCCACCGACGCCAACACCACGCTCCTCACCACGGCGCCCTCGACCTTCGCGACCAACCGCGCCCTGGCGGTCGGGGCCAGCGACACCGTCTGCATCATCGCCCGGCTGAACAGCAACGCCCCCAACGCGCTGCAGACCCTCGGCGGGACCGCGTCGTTCCTCTTCGACTCCAAGCAGGTCGGTGCCTGAGCGGATGCACCGACTTCGCGAGCTCCTCCTGTGGGCCGGCGCGGCCCTCGGGCTGCTCGCGGTCCTCGCCGGCGTGGCCGTGGCCTTCCTGGGCTTCAGCCTCCTCGTCTTCCGCTCCGGCTCGATGGCACCGGACATCCCCACCGGTGGGGTCGCGCTCACGCGGGAGACGGCCGCGGCCGACGTCCGACCCGGCGACGTCGTCAGCGTGCTCGCGGCCAACGGTGACCGGATCACGCACCGGGTGGTCTCGACGACCGTGCGCGGCGACCGGGCGACCCTGGTGCTCCAGGGGGACGCCAACACCACGCCGGACGACGAGGTCTACGTCGTCGAGTCGGTCGAGCGCGTGGTCGCCTCCGCCCCGTACGGCGGCTTCGTGGTCGCGCACGTCCTCACGCCGCCCGGGCTGCTCGCCGTCGGGTGCCTGAGCCTGATGCTGGTCCTGATGACGTTCGGGCGCACCGACGAGGACGACGAGGACGACGCGGACGACGAGGACGGCGCGGACGGCGCGGACGAGGACGACCCGGACGACGCGGCGCGGGCGCGCCGCGGCGCCGGTCCCGCCCGCCACCGCGGTGCCGGGCGTGACCGGCGCGCAGCCGGTGCCGCCGCGGTGACCCTGGTGCTGGTCGGCGGCTCGCTCGGGGCGGGCGGGGTCGAGGGCACCCTGGCGGCGTTCACCGACGCCAACCGGGCGCTCACCTCGTCGTTCGGCGCGGCCGACCTCGCCGTCCCCGCGGCCCCCGGGAGCACCCAGACACCGACGACGAGCGTCGTCGCGCTGACCTGGTCGAGCGCCGCGGTCGGCGCGACCACGGCCACGGCCTACGAGGTGCTCCGCCACACCACCGCCACCGGCGGCACCGGGACCTCGGTCTGCACCACGACCGCGCTGAGCTGCACCGACGTGAGGCAGGCCGGCACCGTCTACTACTCGGTGCGGGCGAAGATCGGCGGGCAGTGGGTCGAGGAGTCGACGCGACGGGTGTACACCCCCGAGGTGACCGGCCCGGTGCTGGCCCTGACCCAGCCGCGCACCACGAACGTGTCGGCCGCCAACATGCGGAGCCAGGTGGCCGCGTGCGTCCCGGCCGGGATCGCCTGCGGCACCTCGGCGGACGCCTCGGGCGTCGCGCTCACCGAGTACACGCTGCTCCGCACCCTCACCGGCGTCCTCGGGTCGACGTGGTTCTGCTGGTCCGGGTCGGCGTGGGTCCAGGTGGCCCAGGCGTCGTGCCCGACCTTCCGCGCGACGACGGGGACCACGAGCTGGACGGTCCCGGGGAGCCCGGCCACGGCCTACCCCAGCCTCCTCGCCGCCGAGTTCCTCCTGACGCTGCGGTCGACCGACGCCTTCGGCAACGTCGCCAACGGCTCGGTGGGCTACAGCGTCAACGCGCTGTAGTCAGCCCCCGCAGCCGTCGAGGACCTCCTGCACGAGGGCCGCCACCTCCGGCGACTCGCCCTGCCCGGGGTCGACGAGCTGCTCGACGGTGAGCCGGTCGACGATCCCCTCGACGTAGCAGCGGGTGAGGTCCGGCTCGCCGCCCTGCTCGACGACCTGGGTGGTGATCGCCGTGCGGGTCAGCGG
Source organism: Nocardioides sp. S-1144 (assembly GCF_005954645.2). Lineage (NCBI taxonomy): Bacteria > Bacillati > Actinomycetota > Actinomycetes > Propionibacteriales > Nocardioidaceae > Nocardioides > Nocardioides dongxiaopingii. The sequence goes on along the minus strand of NZ_CP040695.2, from coordinate 2,544,532 downwards.
CAGCTGGAGGATGAGGTCCTGCCCCTCGAGCGCCGGGACGTCGGTGTCGGGCTCGCACGCCGTGAACAGCAGTCGGTCGCCGTCGCGCTCGACCCGGGCCGCGGGGCTCGGGGCGACCCAGGTGGCGAGGGCGTCGGCGAGCTGGTCGACGTCGTCGGGGGTGTCGCCGCGGTAGGCCACGCGCACGCAGCTGCGCCCGTCGTCCTCGTAGGACACGTAGGCGTCGCCGCCCCAGCCGTCGGTGGCCTCGAGCGCCGTCCGCGGGTCGAGCCGCTGGGCCAGCACGAGGTACCAGCCGAACGCACCGAAGGTGCCCGAGTCGAGCTCCTCCTCGCCGACGCCGAGTCGGGGTGCCGGGGTGTCGACCACCGCGCCGGCGTCCTGGTCGACGAGCAGGGTCCACGGGTCGAGGAGGTGCTCCTCGGTGGTCGGCGGGTCGGCGAAGAGGGCGTCGGCGGCGGCGTTGGCGTCGCCGTCGGCGCTCAGCGCGGTGGCCAGCTGGAGCAGCTGCTCGCCCTGCACGTAGGGCGCCCCGACGAGGTTGTCCAGCACCGGCGGGATGTCGCGCGACTGCTCCTCGAACGCCTCGGTCTCGGCGGCCTTGTCGTCGGCCCAGGCGTCCTGCTCCTCCTGCGGGAGGCCCTGGACGTAGGCGGTCTCGACGCGGGAGGCGTCGCCCTCGACCAGGGCGTCGTAGGCGCTCTCGGCGGAGCCGGACTCCTGCTCGCCGAGCTTCTCGGAGGTCTCGCCGATCGCGAAGCGCTGGTCCTGGAGGGCGTGGGTGAGCTCGTGCACCAGCGTCGCGCGCACGGCCGGCGTCAGGTCGGTGCCCCGCACCCGGATCCGCTGGTCGTCGCTGGAGTAGTAGCCGAGCGTGCCGACGCCCCGCAGCCGCTGCACCTCGTCGAACAGGTCGACGTCGCGGCCGATCAGGCCGAGTGCCCGGAAGAACGCGGTGTCCCTGCGGGCCTCGGCACGCTCCTCGCGGGTCAGGTCGCCCTGGTCCTGGGTCACCTGGGCGCGGAACCGGTCGGGCGCGAGGAAGACGACCGGCACCGTCTCGGTGAACTGCAGCCCGCGCTCGCGCTCGACGACGTCGACGAACGGCTGCACCCTCGCCGGCCAGTCCCCGGCCGTCGGCGACGGCGGGGCGGAGGTCGCTTCGTCGGTCGGCGTCGACGTCGGGGCGGACGCCGCGTCGGACGGGCCGGGCTCGTCGGGCGCGGGGTCGTCGGAGCGGGGGAGGACGACGTAGGTCAGCAGCGCCACCGCGCCCAGGGTCACGACGAGGGCGAGGGCGGTCACCAGGCGGGCCACCCCGAGCTGCGGCTTCATGCGCCGAGGGTAGAGGGGCGGGCCGAGACGACGGGCGACCCTAGGATCGCCCGGTGACGACGATCGGCGTGCTCGCCCTGCAGGGCGACGTCCGCGAGCACCTGCGGACCCTGACCTCCCTCGGCGTCCGGGCGGTGCCGGTGCGCCGTCGCGCCGAGCTGGACGCCGTCGACGGGCTCGTCGTCCCGGGCGGGGAGTCGACCACGATGGCCAAGCTGGCCCGGATCTTCGAGCTGGTCGAGCCCCTGCGCGAGCGCGTCGGCGACGGGTTGCCCGTCTTCGGCACCTGCGCGGGCATGATCCTGCTCGCCGACCGGATCGAGGACGGCGCGGCCGGCCAGGAGACCATCGGCGGCCTCGACATCACCGTGCGTCGCAACGCCTTCGGCCGCCAGGTCGACTCCTTCGAGGAGGACCTCCACGTCACCGGCGTCGCCGGCCCGGTGCACGCCGTCTTCATCCGGGCGCCGTGGGTCGAGCAGGTCGGTCCGGACGTGGAGGTGCTGGCACGCGTCGAGCACGGACCGGCCGCGGATAGGATCGTCGCGGTCCGTCAGGGCCGCCTGCTCGCCACCTCCTTCCACCCGGAGGTCGGGGACGACAGCCGGGTGCACCGACTGTTCGTCGAGCTGGTCGCCAGCACCTGACGCAGAAACCGTTGAGAGAGGTAGGCATGTCCGGGCACTCCAAGTGGGCGACCACCAAGCACAAGAAGGCCGCGCTCGACTCCAAGCGCAGCAAGCTGACCACCAAGCTGATCAAGACCATCGAGGTCGCCGCCCGCATGGGCGGGGGTGACCCCGCCGGCAACCCGACGCTCTTCGACGCCATCCAGAAGGCGAAGAAGTCGTCGGTCACCAAGGACAACATCGAGCGCGCGGTCAAGCGCGGCTCCGGCGCCGAGACCGGCGGGGCCGACTACCAGACGATCATGTACGAGGGCTACGGCCCGGCCGGCGTCGCGCTGCTCATCGAGTGCCTCACCGACAACAAGAACCGCGCCGCCATGGAGGTCCGCACCGCCATGAGCCGCAACGGCGGCTCGCTGGCCGACCCCGGCTCGGTGTCGTTCCTGTTCAACCGCAAGGGCGTCGTGATCGTGCCGGCCGAGCAGGAGGGCAGGACGGTCTCCGAGGACGACGTCCTCGAGGCCACGCTGGAGGCCGGCGCCGACGAGTGCAACGACCTCGGCGAGGCCTTCGAGATCGTCTCCGAGGCCACCGACCTGGTCTCGGTGCGCACCGCCCTCCAGGCCGCGGGCATCGACTACGACTCCGCCGAGGCGTCGTTCGTCCCCGACAACAAGGTCGAGCTCGACGCCGACGGCGCCGAGAAGTTCTTCCGCCTCTTCGACGTCCTCGAGGACCTCGACGACGTCCAGAACATCTACGCCAACTACGACGTCTCCGACGACGTCATGGCCGAGCTCGACGCCTAGGCCGACCACCACCACCCCCGGGCCGAGTCGGCGCTCGCGCTCAACCGCAACGCCGACTCGGCGCGATCCGACTTCACCTCCGCGCCGACTCGGCGCGATCCGACTTCACCTCCGCGCCGACTCGGCGCGATCCGACTTCACCTCCGCGCCGACTCGGTGGGGGTGTGTCGCAGCGGGGCGTGGCCGGTGGGGCCGGTTACCGTTGGCTCCGAACACACGTTCGAGACGCGAGGGGTGGACAGGTGCGGGTGCTGGGCATCGACCCCGGGCTGACCCGGTGCGGCATGGGGGTCGTCGAGGGCAGCGTCGGCCGGCCGCTGACGCTGGTCGACGTCAACGTGCTGCGCACGTCCTCCGACCTGCCGGTCGCCGAGCGGCTGGTGACGATCGAGAAGGGCGTGGAGGCCTGGATCGAGGAGCACCGCCCCGACGCCGTCGCGGTCGAGCGCGTCTTCGCCCGCTCCGACATCAGCACCGTCATCGGCACCGCCCAGGCCAGCGGCATCGCGATGGTGGTGGCCGCGCGGCGGGGACTGCCGGTGGCGCTGCACACGCCGAGCGAGGTCAAGGCGGCCGTCACCGGCAACGGTCGCGCCGACAAGGCGCAGGTCGGCGCCATGATCACCCGCATCCTGCGCCTCGAGCGGCCGCCCAAGCCCGCCGACGCCGCCGACGCGCTCGCGCTGGCCATCACCCACATCTGGCGCGGCGGCGCCCAGTCCCGGATCGACGCCGCGGTCGCCGCGGCCGGCAGGAGAACCCGATGATCGCCTACGTCCGCGGCCAGGTCGCCGCCGTCACCCTCAGCAGCGCCGTCGTCGACGTCGGGGGAGTGGGCCTGGAGGTCATGTGCACCCCCGGCACCCTGGCGACCCTCCGCGCCGGCCACACCGCGACGCTGCCGACGAGCATGATCGTGCGCGAGGACTCCCTGACGCTCTTCGGCTTCGTCGACGACGACGAGAAGAGCATCTTCGAGCTCGTCCAGACCGCGTCCGGGGTGGGCCCGAAGGTCGCGCAGGCCATCACCGCCGTCCTGGCCCCCGACGACCTGCGCCGCGCGATCGCCTCCGACGACGTCAAGACGCTCACCAAGGTGCCCGGCATCGGCCAGAAGGGCGCGCAGCGGATCATCCTCGAGCTCAAGGACCGGATCGGCGCGCCCACCGGCGTCCGGCCCGGCTCGGTCGCGGCCGCCTCGGCGGAGGCGTGGCGCGAGCAGGTGCACCAGGGGCTCGTCGGCCTCGGCTGGACGACGCGCGATGCCGAGAAGGCGGTCGACGCGGTCGCCCCCGAGGCGGGCGAGGTGCCCGACGTCGGCGCCCTGCTGCGCGCGGCGCTGCGCTCGCTGAGCAAGGCCTGAGCCGGTGACGCGCGGACACGACGACGAGCTGAGCGCCGCCGAGGAGCGCCACCTCGCCGCCATGACCGGTGGCGGGCCCGCCGGCCCGGTGTCGGTGACCGCCGCGGAGGCGGAGGGCGACGAGCGCGCGATCGAGGCGGCGCTGCGTCCGCGCACCCTCGACGAGGTCGTCGGCCAGGCGCGGGTGCGCGAGCAGCTCGGGCTGGTGCTCGAGGCCGCGCGCCGACGCGGACGCGCCCCCGACCACGTGCTGCTGTCCGGACCGCCCGGGCTCGGCAAGACCACGCTGGCGATGATCATCGCCAGCGAGATGTCGGCGCCGCTGCGGCTGACCAGCGGTCCCGCGATCACCCACGCCGGCGACCTCGCCGCGATCCTGTCCGGGCTCAACGAGGGCGACGTCCTCTTCATCGACGAGATCCACCGGATGTCGCGCCCGGCCGAGGAGATGCTCTACCTCGCGATGGAGGACTTCCGCGTCGACGTGATCATCGGCAAGGGGCCGGGCGCGACGGCGATCCCCATCGAGATCCCGCCGTTCACCCTCGTCGGCGCCACCACCCGCGCCGGGCTGCTGCCGGGGCCGCTGCGCGACCGGTTCGGGTTCACCGGCCACCTGGAGTTCTACGAGCCCCACGAGCTCGACCTGATCGTGCACCGCTCGGCCGGGCTGCTCGGCGTCCGCCTGACCGACGAGGGCGCGGCCGAGATCGCGTCGCGCTCGCGCGGCACGCCCCGCATCGCGAACCGGCTGCTGCGCCGGGTCCGCGACTACGCCCAGGTCCGCGCCGACGGCGTCGTCAGCCTCGACGTCGCCCACCGCACCCTCGAGCTGTACGAGGTCGACGAGCTCGGCCTCGACCGGCTCGACAAGGCGGTCATCGACGTCCTGTGCCGGCGCTTCGGCGGGGGACCGGTCGGCGTCTCCACGCTGGCCGTCGCCGTCGGGGAGGAGCGCGAGACGGTCGAGGAGGTCGCCGAGCCGTTCCTGGTGCGGATGGGCTTCCTGGCCCGCACCCCCCGCGGCCGGGTCGCGACCCGGGCGGCGTGGGACCACCTCGGCCTCGCCGTGCCCGCCGATCCCACCGGTCGGGACGACACCGACGGCGCGGGAACTCTCTTCGACACCTGAGTCGTTGGGTCATCGGTGGCGATTGGTCCCTGGGAACAACCCAACGGCTACACTCGCCCGTCGGCCGGTCCGCGCTCTGCGACCGGCGGCTCCCCCTAGTGAACTGTTGAGGTCTGCGTCTCGTGGAAGGGCTTGTGGGGTTCCTCCCCATCGTCGCGATCCTGTTGGTCTTCTGGTTGCTCATCATCCGTCCGCAGCAGCGCAAGCAGCGCGAGACGATGCGGCTCCAGTCCTCGATCGAGGTCGGCGACCAGGTGATGCTGACCTCCGGCTTCTTCGGCACCGTCACCGACCTCATCGAGGACAAGGCCGACATCGAGATCGCGCCCGACGTCGTCGTCACGGTCGTGCGCGGCGCCATCGCCAACCGAGTCACGGAGTCCTACGACGACCCCGACGACGGGGCCGACGAGCTGGCCGCCGACCCCGACGGCGAGCTGGACGGCGGCGCGCCGCCGCGCCTCGAGAAGACCACGGACGACGCCCCTGCGTCGCACGACCCGCGTCCTGGAGACAACTGAGATGGCGAAGAAGCAGGCCCGCCCGGGACGCACCCTCGTGGTGTTCCTCCTGGGCACGGCGATCCTCTACGGCCTGGTGGCCCTGGCCGGCTCCTGGAAGCCGGCCCTCGGGCTCGACCTCCAGGGCGGTACCCGGATCACCCTGAACGCCCAGGGTGACCCGAGCGCCGACAGCCTCGACGAGGCGCGCTCGATCATCGACCAGCGCGTCAACGGCTCGGGCATCTCCGAGGCCGAGGTGCTCACCCAGGGCGGCCGCAACGTCGTCGTCGAGATCCCCGGCGACGTCCGCCAGGAGCTCGTCGAGGTCGTCGAGCGGCAGGCGCAGCTGCGCTTCCGCCTCGTCGCCTGCTACGACGGCACCGGTGGGTGCACCCCGCCCGCCGCCGCCGCGCCCACCGGCGAGCTCCCGCCGGTCGCCGAGGACCCCGCCGCGACCGAGCCGCCCGCCGAGGTGCCGACCACCTCCGCCGGACCCGCCACCGGCGGCGAGAGCGCCCCGGCCGGCAGCAACCGCGTCGCGCCCGGCTTCAGCCAGGACACCACCACGCCGCCGGCCACCGACGCCCCGGCCACGGACGCCCCGGCCACCGACGCCCCGGCCACCGACGCCCCGGCCACGGACGCCCCCGCCACCGGCGCGCCGACGTCGCCGGCCCCCGGTGAGGGTGCCGCCGAGGCCAGCAGCGACCCGAACGCCGTAATCCCGCTCGAGGAGGGCCTGGCGTTCATGCGCGGGGGCTACTCGCAGGAGGACTACAACGCCTACAACGCCTACCAGTGCAGCGGCGACGCGTTGATCTCCAAGGTCGACACCGCGCCGGCCGGCATGGACCCGGCCGCGTTCGAGGCGCTCCCCGCCATCCCGCTCGACGACCCGCTCGCCCCGCTGGTGGCCTGCTCGCCGCCCGAGGACGCCGTCGGCGACACCCCGGCGACGCCGTCGTTCAAGTTCCTCATGTCGCCGGCCGTGATCGCCGGCACCGACCTGAAGGACGCCAGCTACGGCATCCCGCAGAACGCCGTGCGCTACGTCGTCACCCTCGACCTGCAGGGCGAGGGGCGCGACGTCTTCAGCGCCGCGTCGCGCGACATGGTCGACAAGAACGAGCAGTTCGCCGTCGTCCTCGACGGCACGGTGATCACCTACCCCAACTTCGACGGCGTCATCACCGACGGCTCGGCCCAGATCTCGGGCAACTTCACCGAGACCCAGGCCAAGGACCTCAGCACCAGCCTCAAGTACGGCTCGCTGCCGATCTCCTTCGACTCCAACAGCGAGAACATCGGCCCGTCGCTGGCCGGCGACCAGCTCTCGGCCGGTCTGCTCGCGGGTGCGTTCGGCCTCGGGCTCGTGCTCATCTACTGCCTGCTGTACTACCGCGGCCTCGGCCTGGTCGTCGTGGCGTCGCTGCTCGCGGCCGCCGCCGTCACCTACGCGCTGGTGCTGCTGCTCAGCGAGACGGCCGGCTTCACGCTGACCCTGCCCGGCATCGCCGGCCTGATCATCGCCGTGGGTGTCACCGCCGACTCCTTCATCATCTTCTTCGAGCGCATCCGTGACGAGATGCGTGAGGGCAAGTCGATGCGGGTCGCGGTCGAGACCGGCTGGAAGCGCGCCAAGGTCACCCGGCTCGCGGCCCAGGTCGTCTCGCTGCTCTCGGCGCTCGTGCTCTACATCTTCGCGACCGGCGCGGTGAAGGGCTTCGGGTTCGCCCTCGGCCTCACCACGATCGTCGACCTCGCGATCCTGTTCTGGTTCACCAAGCCGATGGTGTCGTGGCTGGCCCGGTTCCGGTTCTTCAACAGCGGTCACCGGCTGTCCGGCCTCAGCGCCGGCACGCTGGGCATCGACGGTCCGGGCGGTGGCCGCGCGGCCGTCGTCCCCGCAGGAGGTAAGGCCTGATGGGCAAGTTCTCGCGGGTCGGCAACGACCTCTACACCGGCCGCAAGTCCTACGACTTCGTCCACCGCCGGCCGCTCTGGTACGCCATCACCGGTGGCATCGTGCTGCTGGCCTTCGCCGCCATCCTGTTCCGGGGCCTGAACTTCGGCATCGAGTTCACCGGCGGCAACGAGTTCCGCGTGCCGGTCAGCAACGCCTCGCAGGTCGAGGCCGACCAGGCCGCCGACGTCGTCGCCGAGACCGGCATCGAGGGCACCGAGGCGCCGACGGCCAACACCGCCGGCAACGCCGTCCTGGTGCAGGTCGAGGAGCTCACCAACGAGCAGGCCATCGAGATCCGCACCGACCTCGCGGAGTCGTTCGGCGTCGCCTTCGACGACGTCTCGAACTCCGACATCGGGGCCAGCTGGGGCCAGGAGGTCGCCCAGCGCGCCGTCCTCGGCGTCGCGGTCTTCCTCGTCCTGGTGCTGCTGTTCATCGGCGCCTACTTCCGCGAGTGGAAGATGTCGGTCGCCGCGCTCGTCGCCCTGATCCACGACGTCGTCATCACCGTCGGCGTGTATGCCCTGTCGGGCTTCCAGGTCACGCCCTCGGCGGTCACGGGTCTGCTCGCGATCCTCGGGTTCTCGCTCTACGACACCGTCGTCGTCTTCGACAAGGTGCGTGAGAACACCCGCGACATGCGCAAGAACCGCCAGACCTACGCCGAGGCCGCCAACCTCGCCGTCAACCAGACCCTGGTGCGCTCGGTCAACACCGGCATCGTGGCCCTCATCCCGATCGGCGCGATCCTCTGGGTCAGCGCCGCCCAGCTCGGTGCCAGCTCGCTGCAGGACCTCGCGCTCTCGCAGTTCGTCGGCATGGCCGTCGGCGTCTACTCCTCGGTCATCCTCGCCCCGCGCGTCCTGGTGCACCTGAAGAGCAACGAGAGCGAGGTCAAGCTCGCCGAGCGTCGGTCCAAGGCTCGCGAGCGCGCCCAGGCCGACCGCTACGCCGCCGTCCCGGTGTTCACCGACGACATGCCCGAGCAGGACGGTCCCGACGACGACGACCTCGCCGACGTCGACGACGACCTCGAGCCGAGCACCCCGACGCTGACCAAGCGCCCCGAGGCCACCGGCCGCGGCCGCACCGTCCCGCCCGCGCGCGGTCCGGTCGGACCCAGCGGCAGCGCGGGACGCAACCAGCCCTCGCGCCAGTCCAGGTCCAAGCGCGGGAAGTAGCGTGCCCACGACCCCGGCGTCGGCGACCGCCACGGCGGCCGCCGACGCGCTGGACCGGCTCGTCGTCGACGTCCCCGACTTCCCCGAGCCGGGCGTCGTCTTCAAGGACATCACCCCGCTGCTCGCGGACCCCGAGGGGTTCGCGGCGGTCGTCGCCGCCCTCGCCGACGCCGGCCGCGACGCCGACGGCACCGTGGTGGTCGACAAGGTGGTCGGGATGGAGGCGCGCGGCTTCATCCTCGGCGCCCCGGCCGCGCTGGCCCTCGGCGTCGGCTTCGTGCCGGTGCGCAAGGCCGGCAAGCTGCCGGGCGACGTCCACGCGGTCTCCTACGACCTCGAGTACGGCCAGGCCACGCTCGAGGTGCACTGCCACGCGATCGCCCCGGGGGAGCGGGTGCTGCTCGTCGACGACGTCCTCGCCACCGGCGGCACGGTCGCCGCCACCCGTGACCTGGTCGCCGCCTGCGGGGCCGTGACCACCGGTGTCGCGGTGCTGATGGAGCTCTCGTTCCTGCCCGGCCGCGCCACGATCGGCGCCGGCGGGGAGCTCGACGTGACCGCCCTGTCCACCGTCTGAGCCGTTGCGGGTCCGCGCACCTACACTGGCGCCATGACGGAGGAGCGCGCGGCCGCAGCCACCGGGCGAGGGGCGCCCACCCCCAGGACCGCGACGCCGCGCACCGAGCTGGCGCCCGCCGACCCGTCGTCCGTCCCTCCGGGGGCGGGGCGCGGCATGCGGGCGAAGCTGGCGCGGATCGGCACCCGCGGCCCCGGCGTCAACCCGGTCCTCGAGCCGCTGTTCCGCGCCGTCCGGGCCAACCACCCCAAGGCCGACCTCGCGCTGCTCGAGCGGGCCTACACCACCGCCGAGACCATGCACGGCAGCCAGATGCGCAAGAGCGGTGACCCCTACATCACCCACCCGCTCGCCGTGACCACGATCCTGGCCGGCATCGGCATGACGGAGGCGACGCTGGTCGCCGCCCTGCTCCACGACACCGTCGAGGACACGCCCTACACCCTCGAGCAGTGCCGCGCCGACTTCGGCGACGAGGTCGCGCAGATGGTCGACGGCGTCACCAAGCTCGACAAGGTCGTCTACGGCGACTCCGCGCAGGCCGAGACCATCCGCAAGATGATCGTCGCGATGTCGCGCGACATCCGGGTCCTCGTCATCAAGCTGGCCGACCGGCTCCACAACATGCGCACGCTGCGCTACGTGCCGCTGAAGAGCCAGGAGCGCACCGCCCGCGAGACCCTCGACATCTACGCCCCGCTGGCCCACCGGCTCGGCATGAACACCATCAAGTGGGAGCTGGAGGACCTCGCGTTCGCGACCCTGCACCCCAAGATCTACGACGAGATCGTGCGGATGGTCGCCGAGCGGGCGCCCTCGCGCGACACCTTCCTCGCCGAGGTGATCAGCCAGGTGGAGAAGGACCTGCGCGAGGCGAAGGTCAAGGCCACCGTCACCGGCCGCCCGAAGCACTACTACTCGATCTACCAGAAGATGATCGTCGGCGGCCGCGAGTTCACCGACATCTACGACCTGGTCGGCATCCGGATCCTCGTCGACGAGGACCGCGACTGCTACTCGGTCCTCGGCGTGCTCCACTCGCGCTGGAACCCGGTGCTCGGCCGGTTCAAGGACTACGTCGCGATGCCGAAGTTCAACATGTACCAGTCGCTGCACACCTCGGTCATCGGGCCGCAGGGCAAGCCGGTCGAGATGCAGATCCGCACCTTCAGCATGCACCGCCGCGCCGAGTACGGCGTCGCCGCGCACTGGAAGTACAAGGAGGACGGCCGCGAGGGCCGCGACACCGAGCGCAAGGGCGAGTCGCCGCAGACCAACGGCGACATGTCGTGGGTGCGCCAGCTGCTCGACTGGCAGAGCGAGGTCGAGGACCCGGGCGAGTTCCTGGAGTCGCTGCGCTTCGAGATCAACCGCGCCGAGACCTACGTCTTCACCCCGCGCGGCGACGTCATCGCGCTGCCCGCCGGCTCGACGTCGGTCGACTTCGCCTACGCCGTCCACACCGAGGTCGGCCACCGCACGATCGGTGCGCGCGTGAACGGGCGCCTGGTGCCGCTCGAGTCGACCCTCGAGAACGGCGACGTGGTGGAGGTCTTCACCTCGAAGTCCGCCACCGCCGGTCCCTCGCGCGACTGGCTGACCTTCGTGAAGTCGCCGCGGGCCCGCTCGAAGATCCGGCAGTGGTTCACCAAGGAGCGCCGCGAGGAGGCCGTCGAGCGCGGCAAGGACGCCATCGCCAAGCTGATGCGCAAGGAGGGCCTCCCGCTCAAGCGGCTGCTGACCCACGAGTCGCTCACCCTGGTCGCCACCCAGTTCAAGCTCGGCGACGTCACCGCGCTCTACGCCGCCGTGGGGGAGGGCAACCTCGGCGCCCAGGCCGTCGTCCGCCGCGTCATCGAGCTGCACGGCGGCGACGAGGGCGCCCAGGAGGACCTGTCCGAGGCCGTCACCATCACCGGTCGCCGCGGCCGCTCCAACGCCGGCGGCGGCAGCGACGCGGGCGTGATCGTCAAGGGCTCACCCGACGTCTGGGTCAAGCTCGCGAAGTGCTGCACCCCCGTGCCGCCCGACGACATCCTCGGGTTCGTCACCAAGGGCGGCGGCGTCTCGGTGCACCGGCACGACTGCACCAACGCCTCCGAGCTGCGGCGCCAGCCCGAGAAGGTCCTCGACGTCGAGTGGGCCCCCACCGGGCAGTCGATGTTCCTGGTCAACATCCAGGTCGAGGCCCTCGACCGCGCCCGGCTGCTGTCGGACATCACGATGGTGCTCTCCGACGCCCACGTGAACATCCTGTCGGCGAACCTCTCCACGACCCGCGACCGCGTCGCGAAGTCGCGGTTCACCTTCGAGATGGCCGAGGCCAAGCACCTCGACAACGTGCTCAAGGCCGTGCGGTCGGTGCCGGGCGTCTTCGACGCCTACCGCGTCACGGCCTAGCCGTCTGCCGCGCGCCCTCGTCGGGCTGGGCCGGGTGGGGTCGGGGGCGGAGGACGGGCCGGGTCCGGGAAGCGTCAAGGGGCTTGGCCGCGGCGCCGGCTGCCCAGACCGCCGTCCGCCCAGGCCGTCCGAGCGACGCGCCGCCCCGAGCTCCCGGACCCGGAGCCGGCCGCAGCCCACGGCCCCACCCGGACCACAGCGGGGCCTGCAGCGCCGGGTCAGCCGGGGTGTGGGGACGAGCCGCGCTCGTCTCCTGCGGCGCTCCTAGCCGGAGAAGTCCTCGGAGGCGCGCCGGGCCATGTCGAGGAACGAGCGGCGGGACTCGAGGTTGTCCTCGAGCTCCTTGACCTTCTTCTCGTTGCCGGCGGCGCGGGCCTTCTCGAGGTCGGACTCGACCTTGGCGATGGCGTCCTCGAGCTTGGTGACCATGTCGTTGGCGCGGGCCGACTTCTCGGGGTCCGAGCGCTTCCAGGCGTCGTCCTCGGCGCTGCGCAGGGCGTTCTCGACGGCGCGCATCCGGCCCTCGAGATCGCGCATCCGGTCGCGCGGGACCTTGCCGGCGGCCTCCCACTTGTCGGCCAGGTCGCGGAAGGCCTTCTTGGTGGCCTCCAGGTCCTGGACCGGCAGCAGCGCCTCGATCTCGACGATCAGGGCGTCCTTGACGTCGGCGTTGGCCGCGAACTCCGCGTCGAGCGCGGCGTTCTCGGCGTCGCGGGCCCCGAAGAACTGGTCCTGGGCGCCGCGGAACCTCTTCCACAGGGCGTCGTCGACGTCCTTGGGCGCAGGGCCGGCGGCCTTCCAGTCGCGCATCAGGTCGCGGTAGCGGCCGGCGGTCGGGCCCCACTCGGTCGAGGTCGCGAGCGCCTCGGCCTCCTTGGCCAGGCGCTCCTTGACGACGCGGGCACCCTCGCGCTTCTCGTCCTGCTCGGCGAAGTGCTGCTTGCGGGCCTTCGTGTAGGCCGTGCGCGCGCCCGAGAAGCGCTTCCACAGCGCGTCGTCGGAGGGGCGGTCGATGCGGGGGAGCGCCTTCCAGGCCTCGAGCAGGTCGCGCAGGCGGTTGGCGCCGTTGCGCCAGTCGGTGCCGGTCGCGATCTTCTCGGCCTCGGCGACGATCTGCTCCTTGGCGGCCTTCGACTCCTCCGCCTTCGCGGCGCGCTCGGCCCGCCGGGCCTCGCGCTGCGTGGCCAGGACCGGGGCCAGGGCGTCGAGGCGCGCGCCGAGCGAGGCGAGGTCGCCGACGGCGTTGGCGTCGGTCACCTGGGCCCGCACGGTCTTGATCGACTCGGCGGCCTCCTCGGGCGTGAGCTTCTCCGCGTTGACCCGCTGCTCGAGCAGCTGGACCTCGAAGGAGAGAGCGTCAAAACGCTCGGTGAAGAACTGGAGGGCTTCCTGCGGTGTCCCGGCGGGGTAGGACCCCACCGAACGCTCGCCGTCGGCGGTCTTCACGTAGACGGTGCCGTCGTCGTCGACGCGGCCCCATTCGCTGCTCGTCACTGCGTATCCTCTTCGTCGGCCATCTTCGTGCGGCTGGCGCAGTCCTACCCTAGGGGACGGGGCACCACCCTGTCGGACACCGGGGCGGGCGACCGCCTCCGACGTCGCTACCCTGAGGCGGTGCTCATCGCCGCCTTCCCCGCAGGACCGTGGGGCACCAACTGCTACGTCGCGGCCACCGGACCCGGCACCGAGTGCGTGGTCATCGACCCCGGCAAGGACGCCGCACCCGGCGTCGCCGACGTCGTGCGCGAGCACCGGCTCAAGCCGGTCGCCGTGCTCGTGACCCACGGCCACGTCGACCACATGTGGTGCGTGGCGCCCGTGGCCGGCACCTACGACGCGACCGCCTGGATCCACCCCGACGACCGGCACCTGCTCGCCGACCCGATGCAGGGCATGTCGGCGGAGACCGCCGCGATGCTGCTCGGCGGCAACCACACCTTCGCCGAGCCGGACGACGTCCGCGAGCTCGCCGACGCCCAGTCCCTCGAGCTGGCGGGGCTGCGTCTCGTCGTCGACCACACCCCGGGCCACACCGAGGGCTCGGTCACCTTCCGCACGCCCTACACCGAGCAGCAGGCCGACATCTCCGAGGTCATGTTCTCCGGCGACCTGCTCTTCGCCGGCTCGATCGGCCGCACCGACCTGCCCGGCGGCGACCACCCCACGATGCTGCGGAGCCTGCGCGAGAAGGTGCTCCCGCTCCGCGACGACGTCGTGGTGCTGCCCGGGCACGGCGAGCAGACCTCCATCGGCCGCGAGCGCGCGACCAACCCCTTCCTCCAGGACCTGTGACATGGCCAAGACCACCCCGCTCAGCGGGTTCCCCGAGCTGCTGCCCGAGCAGCGCTTCGTCGAGCAGCAGGTCATCGACACCCTGCGCGCGACCTTCGAGCTGCACGGCTTCGCCGGCATCGAGACGCGCGCCGTGGAGCCGCTCGACCAGCTGCTCCGCAAGGGCGACACCTCCAAGGAGGTCTACCTGCTGCGGCGGCTGCACGAGGAGTCGGCCGAGGGCCACGCCGGCCTCGGGCTGCACTTCGACCTCACCGTGCC